>NZ_CP127247.1:600000-900000 GCF_030285785.1 Parasedimentitalea psychrophila
ACGGAAATCGAAATCGTTGAACATGTCTTTGACCCGCGCCTGGCACTCGTCAAAATCCCCGTCCAGCGCCAGCGCATGGACGTTGGCCTCCGCAGGCGTGCTCATCTGGCGGCGCTGCACCTCGGAGACCCGGCCATGCGGGTACAGGATGAACACATCGACATTGCTCAGGCCCTTGAAGGCCTCAATTGCGGCAGAGCCGGTATCGCCTGAGGTGGCACCAACAATGGTCACCCGCTCACCCCGCCTGGCCAGCGCGCTTTGGAACAGCTGACCGATCAGCTGCATGGCAAAATCCTTGAACGCCAGCGTCGGGCCGTGGAACAGCTCCAGCAGGAAATGGTTTGGCGCCAATTGCTTCAGCGGCGCCTGGGCGGCATGGTCGAAACCGGCATAGGCCTTGGCGATGATGTCGCGGAATTCGTCGTCGGTGAAACAATCCCCCAGGAATGGCCGCATCACCCGAAAGGTGGTCTCTTCATAGCTCAACCCCGACAGCGCCGCGATGTCATCGTGGCTCATCTGAGGGATCTCGGCAGGCACGTACAGTCCGCCATCACGAGCCAGCCCGGTCAGCATCGCCTCTTCAAAACTCAGCTCGGGCGCCTGCCCACGGGTGGAGATGTATTTCATCGCTTCAGCTTTCAGTTTTGGCGCGCGGGCGCCATAGGAAGTAGGCAGTCATCGCGGCCCAGATCAGGGCCAGCGAAAACCAGGTGATCGCATATTGCAAGTGGTCATTGGGGATTGAGGCAGAGTTGATTGGCATCGGCAGGACAGAACTGCCATTAATCGGATGGCCATTCAGCACCACCAGGATTGGCAGGCTGTCCAGTGCAGCAGCCATTGCCACCACATCCCGCGCATACCAGATGTTATTGGCTGTGTCGGCGGCTGGGGTGTAGCTGTCGGTCTCATCGGGCCAGTGCAGATTGCCGATCAGCTCGGCCTTGCCGGTGTTGCGCGTTGACTTCTTCGCAGCGGCCCGAATAAAGCCGCGGTCCACCAGTATCCGGCGGCCATCTTCGGTGACGAAGGGCACAATGACCCGAAAGCCCGGCCCCAGTTCGCGGGTTGAGATCAGCACAAGCAGCTCGCCCGCCGCCATCTCGCCCAGCAGACGGACGGGCCGGTATTTATCTGCCAGAGGATCCGGATTTAACGGCAGTGCGACGGGTTCGGCGACAACACGGGCGTCAATGATGTCCAGGATCTGCTGCTTCCAGGCCATGCGCTGCACCTGCCACGCCCCCAGGCTCAGCAAGACAACAAGCCCGGCCAGGCCAACCACCAGTAAGAAAATCAGCCGCCGCATCACAGCCTCCCGTCAACGCAAAAGCGCGCGGAGCATCCCCCGCGCGCTGTGCTTGATACGCTGTGTCTGCGGTTTTTCAACCGCAAACATGTATCCCTTACATTCCGGCAGTGCCCCAGAGGTACACGGCAAAGAACAGGAACAGCCAAACAACATCCACAAAGTGCCAGTACCAGGCAGCGGTTTCAAAGCCGACGTGCTGTTCGGGGGTAAAGGCGCCCTTCATGGCGCGGATCAGACAGACCGCCAGAAAGATGGTCCCCAGCAGCACGTGGAAACCGTGAAAGCCAGTGGCCATGAAGAAGTTCGAGTAGAAGATATCGCCACCAAACTCCCAGCCATCATGGGCCAGCAGCTGATAGTACTCGTAGCCCTGCAGGCCGGTGAAGGCGATGCCAAAGGCAATACCGATGGCCAGACCCTGAACCAGCGACTTGCGGTCATTGTCATGCACCAGCGCATGGTGCGCCCAGGTGACGGCACAGCCCGACAGCAGCAGGATCAGCGTGTTGATCAGCGGCAGGTGCAGCGGGTCAACGATATGGATGGCCGGCTGGATATATTCGGTGCCGATATAGTCCTGCATTGGATAGATCGCGTGTTTGAAGAACGACCAGAACCAGGCAAAGAAGAACATCACTTCGGACATCACAAACAGGATGAAGCCATAGCGAAGGCCGATTCGCACCACGGTGGTGTGATCGCCGATGTTGCTTTCAACGGTCACTTCGGACCACCAGGCAAACATGGTGTAGAGCACACCAAGCAGGCCGCCCCAGAACATCCATGCCGTAATGCCGTGCATCCAGAGCACGGCACCGAACAGCATGACAAAGCCAAACAACGCGCCCAAGAATGGCAGAATTGACGGTGGAAGAATATGATAATCGTGATTTTTAGCGTGCGCCATTTAAGTGTCCCTCACCTGCCGGCTAGTTCATGTTGGTTTCTGCCCCGGTGTTTTCACCGGGCTCAAGGGCGGCATAACCCTCGGGCAGATCTACTTCGTAAAATGTGTACGACAGCGTTATCGTATGCACGTATTTGCCGTCCCGGTCGTCTACGATTTCCGGGTCGACATAAAAGGTCACGGGCATCTGAACCCGCTCACCTGGTTCCAGAATCTGCTCCTCAAAGCAGAAACACTGAATTTTCTCAAAAAAGCCACCCGCCGAATAGGGCGTGACATTATAGGCGGCGGCGCCGGCCACCGGCCGGTTGGTTGGATTGTAGGCCTCGTAAAAGGCCAGTCCGGTCTCACCGATCTTCAGCTCCATTTCGCGCACCACCGGTTTGAACTCCCACGGCATGTCACGCTCTTTGGAGGCATCAAAGCGGATGGTGATGGTTTGATCCAGCACCGTGTCGGAATCGGTCAGGGCAATGCCGGTGACGCCGCCAAATCCGGTGACCCGGCAGAACCAGTCATAGAACGGCACCGAGGCCCAGGCCAACGCGCCCATCACCACGACAACGCCCACCAGCTGGGCCGCCGTTTTCTGAGGAGCGTCCAGCGCCATCAGTTCTGCTCTGCCGCGCGGGCCTGCGGGAACTTGAAGTCATCTGATGTCACCTTGACGATGGTCAGGGCCAGCACCAGCACCACAAAGGCGGCCAGCGACAGGCCGACGCCCATATTGCGGCCCAAACGACGTCGGTGCAGTTCATGTTGCGGCTTAAAGCTCATATCACCAGCCTCCCAGTCCAAAAGGTTTCAGCAGGGCCTCGGTCAGAATGGCCCCGAAATGCAGGAAGAGATAGAGCAGCGACAGCTTGAAGAAGCTCCGCTCAACCTTGAAGTTGTCGCGCTCAGAATCATCCTCGTCGCGGCGACAGATCTTCCAGGCGCCGTGCAGGAACAAGGCGTTCAGCACCAGCGATACCGCCAGATAGATCGGTCCGCCAACCCCCGAGAAGGCCGTGCCAACGGCCAGCAGCGCCAGCAGAATGGTATAGACCAGAATATGCACGCGGGTGGTGCGACGACCGTGGGTTACCGTCAGCATCGGCACCCCGGCATCGTCGTAGTCATTGCGCATGAACAGCGCCAGCGCCCAGAAGTGCGGCGGCGTCCAAATGAAGGTCAGGGCAAACATCAGCCAGGGCTCGATCGACATGGTTCCGGTTGCTGCGATCCAGCCGATCACCGGCGGAAAGGCCCCGGCGGCGCCGCCAATAACGATGTTCTGCGGCGTCAGTCGCTTCAGCCACATGGTGTAGACGACAACGTAGAAGAAGATGGTAAAGGCCAGAAACGCACCGGCCAGCAGATTGGTGGCCAGCGCCAGCATGATCACCGACAGGCCCGACAGCGCCAGACCCAGGCTCAGCGCCTCGCCGGCCTCAACCTTGCCAGCGGGAATCGGACGGCCCTTGGTGCGCTTCATCACTTTGTCGATATCGGCATCCCACCACATGTTCAGCGCGCCAGACGCGCCGCCGCCAATGGCGATGAACAGGATGGCGCAAAAGCCGATGACCGGGTGAACCGTGACCGGAGCTGCCAGCAGGCCAACCAGCGCGGTAAACACCACAAGCGACATCACCCGCGGTTTCAGCAGGGCAAAATAATCACCAAAGCTGGCCTCATCCTCGCGGAGGATGCTGGCCTGAATGCTTGCGTCGCTCATGTTTGGTCCATTTGTTTTCTGGCTGCGCTTCATACACGTAGCCTAGGGCAGTTTAGAAATCAGGCAAGGCGCGGATTACATCGCGCCTTGTTTTGGTAACGAGTAGGATGCCATCTCAGCACCCGCCAATCTTAGTTCGTCAGAAATCTTTCGACTTCAACGTAATCATCGGCGTCTTTGTTGGCTGCGATCCAAGCGTCATAGGCGGCTACGGAAACCACTTTGACAGTGATTGGCATATAGGCGTGATCCTTGCCGCAGAGCTCGGAACACTGGCCAAAATACACGCCTTCCACGTCGGCGCTGAACCACAGTTCAGCCAGACGGCCGGGAACGCCATCTTGCTTGACCGCAAAGGCAGGCATCGCCCAGGAGTGGATCACGTCGGCACCGGTCACCTGCATCACAACGGTTTTACCAACCGGAACGACGACGGCGGTGTCGGTCGCCAGCAAAAATTCGTCCTCGTTATATCCCGCATCTGTCAACTTGGCGCGCATCGCATCGGTCAGCACAAAGGCCGTCACATCCGCATCTGCGGCCCGTAGATCTGGCTCGATGGTCGCAGGGTGACCAAGCATGTAGCTATCAAACGCAAAATCGTGATCGACATACTCATAGCCCCAATACCACTGGTAGCCAGTCACCTTGATGGTGATGTCCGCCTTGGGGATTTCCTGCTGGTTGAACAGCTGCGGCAATGAGAACGAGCCGATGAACACCAGAATCACAATCGGCACCAGCGTCCAGGCGATCTCGACCGGGGTGTGATGGGTAAAGGTGGAGGGTGTCGGGTTGGCACGGCGGTTAAAGCGCAGGATCACATAGAGCATCAGCGCGGCAACAAACAGGGTGACTGCGGTGATGACGATTAGAATCATCCAGTCCAGCGACTGCATGCCCCGCGCCAGTTCGGTGGCGGCCGGCTGAAAATCAAGGCCCCTTGGAATCGGTTTGCCAATGGTCTCCAGACCATTCTGAGCCATGGCGGGCAGGCTCGACAGGCCCACAAGAAGGCCCGAAAGCTTAAAAGCGTTCTTCATATTTTGTCCTGATCGTTTGATCGCGTTGTTCCTCGCGCCGCCACATTCAATCAGGAATCTTTGATTCCAGAAAACGCATCGGCCCCGTTGTCTTTGTTGACGGTAGAAATCATATTCCACGCGACAGATAAAGAGTTATGCTTGCGTCAAATGGGCGCTTTCTTGATTTAGATCAAAAAAAATGAGGTCCACACCATGGAAAACGCGCCTTTTCGACCTTTTGAAACCGCCCTGCCGGCGGATGAGGCATTGAACGTGCTGAAATCTGCTCTCGCCGGGGCTGATGATGGCGAGATATTCGCCGAGCGCCGCAAGTCCGAAACCCTGGTCTTTGATGATGGCCGCCTGCGCAGCGCCAGCTATGATGCCTCCGAAGGCTTTGGACTGCGCGCCATCAACGGCGAGGTCGCCGGTTATGCCCATTCAACCGATGTTTCCATCGCCGCGCTCAAGCGGGCAGCGGAGACCGCGCGTCTGGCGGTGGGCGATGGCGGCGGCACTCTGGCGGATGCGCCCAGCGCCACCAACCGCAAGCTCTATACCGACGAGGACCCGATCGGTGCGATGCCCTTTGCCGTCAAGATCGAAACCCTGCGCGACATCGACGCCTTTTCACGTGATCTGGATCAAAGGGTGGTGCAGGTCTCGGCTGTTTTGGCGGCCTCGCTGCAAGAAGTGGAGATTTTGCGGGCCGACGGGGTTCTGGTGCGCGATGTGCGGCCGATGACCCGGCTGAATGTCTCGGTCATCGTGGAACAAAACGGCCGCCGCGAAAGCGGCTCGGCGGGGGGCGGCGGACGGGTCGGTCTGGACGGGTTGGTCAATCCTGTGGACTGGCAGGCCAAGGCACGCGAGGCGCTGCGGATCGCCCTGGTCAATCTGGAGGCAGTGCCCGCCCCTGCCGGGGTGATGGAAGTGGCACTGGGGCCTGGCTGGCCGGGCATTTTGCTGCACGAAGCCATTGGTCATGGTCTGGAGGGCGACTTTAACCGCAAGGGCAGCTCTGCCTTTGCTGGCCTGATGGGCCAGCGTATCGCCGCCAAGGGCGTCACCGTGCTGGATGACGGCACCCTGCCCGATCGTCGCGGCTCGACCACCATCGACGACGAGGGCACCCCGTCGCAGGCCACCACGCTAATCGAAGACGGTATTCTGGTCGGCTATATGCAGGACCGCCAAAACGCCCGCCTCATGGGGGTGACCCCAACCGGCAACGGACGCCGCCAGAGCTATGCCCATGCGCCAATGCCGCGGATGACCAATACATATATGATGGGTGGCGAGGCCGATCCGGCGGATCTGGTGGCGGATATCAAGGATGGAATCTGGGCGGTTGGTTTTGGCGGCGGTCAGGTCGACATTACCAATGGCAAGTTCGTGTTCTCCTGCACCGAGGCCTACCGGGTGGTGAACGGCAAGGTGGGGGCACCTGTGAAAGGCGCCACCCTGATTGGCGACGGCGCCACCGCGCTGCACCAGATTCGCGCCCTCGGCAACGACATGTCACTGGACCCCGGCATGGGCAATTGCGGCAAGGCCGGGCAATGGGTGCCCGTCGGCGTTGGCCAGCCAACCGTATTGATGAACGGGCTGACCGTTGGCGGCGCCGCCGCCTAGCGCATCTCCCGGCGCAGAAACCGGAAAACCTGCGCAAAAAATGCTGTCACGGCGCCGTCGGTTTGCACCCTGCTTACACCGTGACAGCGAAATTCTCTTTATTATTATATATTTGAATGGTTTTTAGCAAATTTTCTGAAAATTGGACCCTGTTCACCATCTGTTAACCGCCTTCGCGTTAGACATAGTTCAGCAAGCAGGCGGAGCGACGGATGACCGAAGAATACACTTCTTCCACTCACCCCCCACTCCCACCCACCACGGAAGATATTCGTTATTCCTGGCTTCGTCTGTTGCGTTCTCGCAGGGTTGGTTCGGTGACCTTTCACCGCCTGATCGCCGAGTATGGTTCAGCGCAGAATGCGCTGGCCGCGTTGCCTAAAGTGGCACGCAACGCAGGAGTAAAAGGGTATAAAATATGCCCCGCCCCTGTGGTTGACGCCGAAATCAAGGCCGCAAAAGCCGCTAAAGCGCGGCTTTTGTGCCTTGGCGACGTCGCCTACCCGTCGCAACTGGCAGCCCTGAAAGATGCGCCGCCGCTGTTGTGGACACGCGGTGATCTCAGCCTATTGCAGCACCCCATTATTGCCTTGGTTGGGGCCCGGAATGCCTCGTCTCTTGGCATCCGCATGGCACGCGCCCTGGCCCGTGAGCTTGGCGCGCAGGGATATATTGTGGTTTCAGGCCTGGCCCGCGGCGTCGATACAGCCGCCCATCTCGCAGCCCTAAAAAGCGGCACCATCGCCGTGATGGCCGGCGGGGTGGATGTGATTTATCCGGCGGAAAACACCAGCCTGGCCAGCGACATTGTCCAACAGGGCCTGTTGCTCTCGGAACAGCCCATGGGCCTGGCGCCGCAGGGCCGCCATTTCCCCCGCCGCAACCGCATCATCTCGGGGCTGGCCAGTGCCGTGGTTGTGGTCGAGGCGGCGGCCAAGTCCGGCAGCCTGATCACCGCCCGCGACGCATTGGATCAGGGCCGCGAGGTTCTGGCTGTCCCCGGCCACCCGTTTGACGCCCGCGCCAGTGGCTGCAACATGCTGATCCGGGACGGCGCGCAGCTGGTGCGCAACGCCGAGGATGTCATCGCGGCGCTGCCCACAGGCCTAGGCTCATCCCCCCCCGCACAACAGCAGCTGCAACTGGACGAGCCACCGCCGCCGCCACAACGGCGCAGCCTGCGTGAAACAGCCGCCCTGCACCAGGAAATCCTGTCGCGCCTTGGCCCCTCTCCCACCGCCGAGGATCAGTTGATTCGCGACCTCTGCGCCGCAACCCGCGATGTCTCCCCCGCCCTGACCGAGCTGGAACTGGAGGGCGAGATCATTCGCCAACCCGGCGGCATGTTGTCCCGTGGCCCCGGTCGCTAACATCCCCTGGCCCGGCAACAGTCAGCCGCCGCAAAGCGGCTCAGCCGCCGTTTCTGGTCGTCAAAACTGCCGTCAAACCGGCGCCCAAACTCGCGGATTGACAATCCCCTCTTGCGCCCCACATCCTCCCCGGCCATAGAACGTGCCGTGTCCGCCCCATAAGGTTAAGCTTAAATGCCCGTAGTTGTTGTAGAATCCCCTGCCAAAGCAAAAACGATCAATAAATATCTCGGCTCAAACTACACCGTTTTGGCATCTTATGGCCACGTGCGCGACCTTCCGCCTAAGAATGGTTCGGTCGATACCGACAATGATTTCGAAATGACATGGGAGGTCGGGGCCGACAGCCGCAAACATATGAAGGCCATTGCCGACGCCCTGAAAGAAGACAACGCACTGATCCTCGCGACTGACCCCGACCGCGAGGGAGAGGCGATCAGCTGGCACCTGCAAGAGGCGCTGACCAAACGGCGTTCGATCAAGAAGGACACCCCGGTCAGCCGGGTCACGTTTAATGCCATCACCAAGGACGCCGTGCTCGAGGCGATGGCCAATCCGCGTCAGGTCGACATGCCGCTGGTCGAGGCCTATCTGGCGCGGCGGGCGCTGGACTATCTGGTCGGCTTCAACCTGTCGCCAGTGCTGTGGCGCAAGCTGCCCGGCGCCAAATCGGCTGGCCGGGTGCAATCGGTATGTCTACGCCTGATTGTTGAGCGCGAGATGGAAATTGAGGCGTTTAATCCGCAGGAATACTGGTCGGTGCGCGCCCTTCTGACCACCCCGCGTGGCCAGGAGTTCGAGACCCGCCTGACGGTTCTGGGCGGCGACAAGCTGGACAAATTCAGCCTCGCCAATTCTACCGCCGCCGAACTGGCAGTGCAGGCCGTCGCCAGTCGCGACCTGATGGTCCAGTCGGTTGAGGCCAAGCCAGCCGCGCGCAACCCCTCGGCGCCTTTCATGACCTCGACCCTGCAACAGGAAGCCAGCCGTAAATTCGGCATGGGCGCCAAGCAAACCATGAGCACCGCCCAGCGTCTCTATGAGGCCGGGTACATTACCTATATGCGGACCGACGGCATCGACATGGCCCCCGAGGCGGTGACCGAAGCGCGGGCGGAAATCGACAAACGCTATGGCAGTTCTTATGTGCCCGACAGCCCGCGGGTCTACAAGAACAAGGCCAAGAACGCCCAGGAAGCCCACGAGTGTATCCGCCCCACCGAAATGGGCCGCGATGCCGCCAGCCTCAAAGTCACCGAGCCCGACCAGCGCAAGCTCTATGACCTGATCTGGAAACGCACCCTGGCCTGCCAGATGGCCAGCGCCAGACTGGAGCGCACCACTGTCGATGTCGGCTCCAATGATCGCCAGGTGGTGCTGCGCGCCACCGGTCAGGTGGTGCTGTTCGACGGTTTCATGCGGGTCTATGAAGAAGGCCGCGATGATGTGGTCCAGGATGACGACGACAAGCGCCTGCCGCAGATCATGATGGGCGAGACGGCGAAATTTGCCGATACCGCGCTGACGCCTCAGTTCAACAAGGCGGCCAAGGATGGCGCCGCGACAACCCAAAGCGGCGATCTGCGCAGCAATGGCGCGGCGCTGCTGTCGCAGAATGAATCGGTGCTGGCGCTGCAACACCACACCGCACCGCCACCCCGCTATACCGAGGCGACACTGGTCAAAAAGATGGAAGAGCTGGGCATCGGCCGCCCCTCGACCTATGCCAGTGTGATCACCACCATCCAGGACCGCGAATACGTTCGCAAAGAACAGAACCGGCTGCACCCCGAAGACAAGGGCCGCATCGTCACCATCTTCCTGCTCAATTTCTTCCGCAACTACGTCGGCTACAACTTTACCGCCGATCTGGAAAACCAGCTCGATGAGGTCAGCGCCGGCAATGGCGACTACAAGGCACTGCTGGCCAGCTTCTGGCGTGACTTCTCGGCGGCAATTTCCGAAACCTCGGACCTGCGCATCTCCGAAGTGCTCGACGTGCTCGACGATGCATTGGCACCGCAATTATACCCGCCGCGCGAAGATGGCACTGATCCGCGTGCCTGCCCCAAGTGCGGACTGGGCCAATTGCACCTGAAATCCTCGCGCACCGGCGGCTTCGTCGGCTGCGGCAACTATCCCGAATGCAACTATACCCGACCGATCTCCGGCGAAGGCGCCGAAGGCTATGAACGTGTATTGGGTGAGGATGACGGCGACGAAATCCATCTGAAATCCGGCCGTTTCGGACCCTACGTCCAGCGCGGTGAACCGACACCAGAAGTCAAGAAGCCGCCACGCTCCTCGCTGCCGAAACAGAACAAAGACTACCTGCCCGGCTGGGGGCCAAATGAGGTCACCCTGGAACAGGCTGTCACCCTGCTGACCCTGCCACGCGAAATTGGCCAGCACCCTGAAGGCGGCGCCGTTGCCTCTAACCTGGGTCGCTTCGGCCCCTACATCATGCATCAACTGCCAGATGAGGAAAAACCGGTCTACGTGAACCTTAAGAATACCCTGGACGTTTTTGAGGTTGGCATGAACCACGCGATGGAAATGCTGGCCGAAAAACGCGCCAATCCGGGCCGCGGTGGTCGGGCCGCTGCCAAGGCGCTAAAGGAACTTGGCGATCATCCAGACGGCGGCGGCGCCGTCGTTATCATGGACGGTAAATATGGCCCTTACATCAAATGGGAAAAGGTCAACGCCACCCTCCCCAAAGATGTCGAGGTCAAGGATGTCACCATGGACATGGCCGTGCAGCTGATCACTGAAAAGTCTGGCAAGAAGCCAACAAAGAAAAAAGCCGCCCCCAAGAAAAAGCCAGCCGCCAAAAAGAAACCCGCCGCCAAGAAAAAAGCACCCGCAAAAAAAGCCCCGGCAAAAAAGGCCGCTGCCAAAGACTAGAGAAAACCGCCAGGTCCGCATTCATCTGGCCCCAAATATCCCGGGGAGCGCGAGGGGCAGGCCCCTCGCTCTTTTCACTGGGCGGGCGGGCCGCCCCCTCGTGCCTTTCTTCCGAGTGGAAAGCCCCTTCGCTCTTTTTTCTATAAACCACCTAAGTACTAATACTCAGTAGCCTCAGTATTGTTGACAGCCCCCCGCCTCAGCGTCAGAACCCTTGCAAAAGGAACGTTGCAGGGAGTTTTTGATGAAAAAGATCTACACCAATGCCACTGAGGCGCTCGACGGGCTGCTTCATGACGGCATGTTCATTGCGGCAGGTGGCTTTGGCCTCTGCGGCATTCCGGAATTGCTGCTGGACGCCATCAAAGACGCCGGCACCAAGGATCTGACCTTTGCCTCCAACAACGCCGGCGTGGATGATTTTGGCATCGGCATCCTGCTGCAGACCAAACAGGTCAAAAAGATGATCTCGTCTTACGTGGGTGAGAACGCCGAATTCATGCGCCAGTACCTGAGCGGCGAGCTGGAACTGGAATTCAACCCGCAGGGCACCCTGGCCGAACGGATGCGGGCCGGCGGCGCTGGCATCCCTGGCTTCTACACCAAAACCGGTGTTGGCACGGTGATCGCCGAGGGCAAGGACCACCGCGACTTTAACGGTGAGACCTATATCATGGAAGAAGGCATGGTTGCCGATCTGGCCATCATCAAAGCCTGGAAGGCCGACGCGACCGGCAATCTGGTGTTCCGCAAGACCGCCCGCAACTTCAACGCCCCGGCCGCCACCTGCGGCAAGGTCTGCGTGGTTGAGGTGGAAGAGATCGTGCCAACCGGCTCGCTGGACCCCGATACCATCCACCTGCCCGGCATCTATGTGCACCGGATCATTCAGGGCACCCACGAAAAGCGCATCGAACAGCGCACCACCCGGCCAGCGGCATAAGGAGAGCGAACATGTGGGATCGTAACCAAATGGCGGCGCGGGCCGCCCAAGAGCTGCAGGACGGCTGGTATGTAAACCTCGGCATCGGCATTCCGACGCTGGTGTCCAACTATATCCCCGAGGGCATCGAGGTCACTCTGCAGTCGGAAAACGGCATGCTGGGCATGGGCCCCTTCCCGATTGAAGGCGATGAGGACGCGGATCTGATCAACGCCGGCAAACAGACCATCACCGAGCTGCCGCAGACCGCCTATTTCGACTCGGCACAAAGCTTTGCGATGATCCGCGGCGGCAAGATCGCCATGGCGATTCTGGGCGCCATGGAAGTGGCTGAAAACGGCGATCTGGCAAACTGGATGATTCCCGGCAAGCTGGTCAAAGGCATGGGCGGCGCCATGGATCTGGTGGCCGGCGTGGGCCGTGTTGTGGTGGTGATGGATCACACCAACAAGCACGGTGTCTCCAAGCTGCTGAAAGACTGCACTCTGCCACTGACCGGCAAGGCGGTGGTTGATCGCATCATCACCAACCTCGGCGTTCTGGACGTGGTGACAGGCGGCTTGAAGATCGTCGAAACCGCCGACGGCGTGACTGAGGCCGAGCTGCGCGCCGCCACCGAGGCCACAATCGTCGGTTAATGCACGTAGACATCTTACCGATAAATAAGCAGGCCCGCCCTTATTGGAGCGGGCCTGTTGCGTGAAAAACCGATCGGGATCTGGCAGAATTGCGTTTCAACCTAGCTAAGCCCTACCCCGATGCTCTCTCCGTCTCCTACACGGGATCTGGGTCGCAGAGTCTTATATACTGCCCCAGTCTGGGGGTTGAGCAGCTCCCACATGTAAACCTTGCTATCGAACCAGTTGACCGAAATTTCCCGGCCCCCTTCGAACACGATGACACAGTATTTGCTGCCCGAAAGATCACAGGAATCACGCTGCAGGACATAGATATTGAAAGGGTCCATCGTGTTTCGTTGTATCAGGTGCACCGCCTTGTCCAGTTTGCCAGTCACCACAAGGGCACCGACAAACATCGCAATACTCGTAGCAATCAGCCCAAGACCTGAAAAATTGCGCAAAGGGTTGGCTTCTTTTATGGACGACCCAAAGGACACAAAAACAAGCCGCCCTATGAAACCTGCAAGGGCAATCAGACCAACGATGATGCCCGGCCCTATCAGTCCCTGTATTCCCGAGGTCAAAGACGAAATATCAATCCCAATTTCCAAATCACTCTCCCAAAAATGCAACTTTAAGCAATGTGAGGGTGATGCGGATCGCGTCTGGCGAAATTATGGCAACGTCTAGCCATTTAAGTGAACCACTGGGGAAATAACCGGGCAACGCTCTTCGCACCACCATCCAGCTGTTGTTAGTTCATCGTCCGGAACACACATCCATCGGAAATCAACTGGGGTGGCGTCAGGCACAGGCCCTTGGCCACCTGAAAGGCCGCCAGCACCAAGGGCACGTAATCGCGGGTCTCGGCAAAGGGCGGCACCCCCTGATGGCTCTGCACTGATCCCGCGCCGGCATTATAGCCGGCCAGCACCAGCATCGGATCGCCGCCAAACTCCTCCATCAGCCAGTCCAGATAGCGGACACCGCCCTGAATGTTCTGCTGTGCAGCCAACGCATCACTCACATCAAACCGTGCAGCGGTCTCTGGCATCAGCTGCATCAACCCCTGCGCCCCGGCGGCACTGACCGCCTCCACCTGCCCCGCCGATTCCACCGCAATCACCGCCAGAATCAGCGCCGGTGATACTTTGGTGCCAATGCTGGCAGTCAGAATCGAGATCCCCTGCGCGCCCGCAATGTCCTGCATCAGTTGCAACCGCGGCGCGGTCACCGGCTCGCCCCCTGCCAGAACCATCAGAGCCTGCTCCAGCCGACCCGGCCCCGAAGCCGCCAGATCAGGCGAGACCTGTTCCCAGAACCAGCCATACCGCCCTACGGGCTGCTCCACATCGCCATCACCTGTCGCTGCCGGGCTATCCGCCACAGCAACCGGTGCCTGCGGCGGCTCTATCTGTATGGTTATTCTGTTCCCGCTACCCGGTTGCGGTGGCCGCACCCGTTTTGCCTCAAAACTCGGAAAGGGCGCCGGCGTCTCAGCCAGCCCCCAGACCGGAATGGACAGAGCAATCACTGCCAAAGACGCAATTCGAAGAAACATGGGCCCGCCTTGATGATAATTTTTAACAAATTATCAAGGATTGCAGCCAAAAAACCAGAACTTACGGCCGAATTCTGGCGATACCGCCACAATTGCCACTCCCCGCCCCACCTCTGCCTTGAATATTTATGATAAATGAATAATCAAATCATTAACTTTCAATGCCTTAGCCTAGATATTGTCAAAGAGTTAAACTAAGGCGTCAGAGTCCAGATTTTGGCCCAAATGCTGCCACGCTCAAAGGGGTATAAGTGTTCATACCAAGTCGAACGGAGCTTCGCAGGAGAGAGCAGGCTCACACCACGGACGGCAAGGTGGAAACAAAACTTTTAGATCCCTGGAGGGACACTCAATGATTAAATTCTTCAAAAACTTCCGCAAAGACGAAGCTGGCGCCGTGACTGTTGACTGGGTTGTTCTGACCGCCGCTGTTGCCGCTCTGGCCGGCGTTGTTTACACCTCGATCGAAACTGGCGCTTCCGACCTGACCTCACAGACAGGTACATACCTGTCGGGTAAAGGTCCAGTAGACCCGGTCTAATTCGCCAGTCTTAGTGGTATAAGTTTTGGGGCCGCGTCTTTGATCCAAAGACGCGGCCCTTTG
This sequence comes from Parasedimentitalea psychrophila, assembly GCF_030285785.1. Lineage (NCBI taxonomy): Bacteria > Pseudomonadati > Pseudomonadota > Alphaproteobacteria > Rhodobacterales > Paracoccaceae > Parasedimentitalea > Parasedimentitalea psychrophila. The sequence continues at coordinate 614,611 of NZ_CP127247.1, forward strand.
CCCAGGAACACTCAAACCGAGGTTCGCAATGAATAAATTTAAGTCATTTTTCAAAGGTGATGACGGTGCCGTCACGGTTGATTGGGTGGTCCTTACCGCTGCGATCGTTGGCCTGGTCGTTCTGATTGCCTCAGCGATGCAAGACGGTGCGCTTGGACTGGCCGATGGATTGGCAAGCTATATGTCGAACTGGTCTTTCAGCTGACCTCCCCATTTGGGTCCGCCCCGCCGCAACGGCGGTGCATCATCTAAACCGATTACTCAGATTCGAGTGATATAGCTTTCGAAACCGCCATCGGCATCCTGGCGACCCCAAAGAGAGGTAACACAATGCGCGCAGTTTTCGGACTGGTTTTGATTGTCGGTCTCGCCCTGGCAGGCAGCGCGGTGATGATGGCCAAGAATTACATAGCCAAGTACCAATATGCCCTGGCCCAGGCCAATGCACAGAAGGTTGAGAATATCGCAACCGTCGATGTGTTTGTTGCCAACCGCGCGTTGAAATACGGTGAACGGCTGACCCAGGACGCGGTGCGACTGGTGCAATGGCCCCAAGACAGCCTTCCCGAGGGCACATATTCCACCCTGGAAGCCCTGTTCCCGCCAGAGTTCAAAGGCGAGTTCCGGGTTGTGTTGCGCACGGTCGAGCCAAACGAGGCTGTTCTTGCCGTAAAAATCACCAAACCCGGCGAGGATGCGGGCATTACCTCGCGCCTGAAACGCGGCATGCGGGCCTTTGCCATCAAGGTTGATGTTTCGTCCGGGGTGTCTGGATTTTTGCGCCCAGGCGACCGGGTCGACGTCTATTGGACAGGCAGTCTCGGTCAGGCCGATGAGCGCCGCAGCGGTGAGCTGACCCGTTTGATCCAGGCCAATATCGAACTGATTGCCATCGACCAGAGCGCTGGCGGTGACATTGACAGTGCCAGCATTGCCCGCACGGTGACCGTATCGGCACTGCCCAAACAGGTGGCCGCACTGGCCCAGGCCCAGACCACCGGGCGGTTGTCGCTCTCCCTGGTTGGCGCCGGCGATGATACAATTGCCTCCTTTGTCGAAGTGGATCAACGCTCTCTGCTGGGGTTGGGCGAACGTGTGGCAGCCCCGGAACGAGAGACCGAACGGGTCTGTACCATCCGCACCCGCCGTGGCGCCGAAGTGGTGGAAATCCCGATCCCCTGCAGCAACTAGGCCGCTCCCCGGGCCGGAGCGGAGGCTGCACGAGACCTGCCATATGAAAGCCGCTCATCCTGGGCGGCTTTTTCGCATCTCTGTTGCTCAGTCCACACAATGCGGCGGGCTTCGCAGCCAATGATTCTTGCTAATATCGGCAAACTGATCCACAGTACGACAAAAGACGGGCAAAAGACCCGACAACGAGGCGTGATCCGAGAGGCAGGTCACATGGCATTTAGAACGACATTAGCAGCAGCCCTAACCGGGGTTGCTTTGATTTGCACACCGGTCGCGGATACCGCCTGGGCCGAAGGTCTGCGGGTTGTCAAAAAGGGCACCGCCACCAAGCTTGCGGTGCCAATGAACCGGGCGGTGGTGGTCGAAAGCGACGTTCCCTTCTCGGAACTCAGCATTGCCAACCCCGGAATTGCAGATATTTCGTCGCTGTCGGACCGCACCATCTATGTATTGGGCAAGTCGCCCGGCGTGACCACGCTCACCCTGCTGGACGCCACCGGCCGCTTGATCACCAATGTTGACGTGCATGTCGCTGCTGATGTCAGCGAATTCAAGGAACGGCTGCGGCAGATCCTTCCCGATGAGAAAATCGAAGTGCGCACCGCCAATGATGGCATTGTGCTGTCCGGTACCGTGTCCAGCGCCGCCCGCCTGCAACGGGCGATGGATCTCGCCGAACGCTATGCCCCCGAGCGGGTGTCAAACCTGATGTCCGTTGGTGGCGTGCAGCAAGTGATGCTCAAGGTTCGCTTTGCTGAGATGCAGCGTTCGGTGTCCAAATCACTCAGCTCATCCATTGCGCTGGGTGGCACTAGCTTTGCTGCCAAAACGGGTACTTGGCTGCAAAACGGGAATGGTCTCGGCACTCCAGTGACTCCGCAGGACGGAACCCTTGGCACGGTCTTATTCGGTTTTGACATCGGATCGACCCAGGTTGGCCTGCTGCTGGAAGCGTTGGAACAAAAAGGCATGGTCCGCACCCTGGCGGAGCCCAATCTGGCGGCCCTGTCCGGCCAAGAGGCAAAGTTCCTGGCGGGCGGCGAATACCCGGTGCCGGTGGCGCAAGAAGACGGCGTGACCACGATCGAGTTCAAGCCTTTCGGCATCGAAATGAACTTTATTCCGCGTGTCATCGACGGCGACCTCATCAATCTAGAGCTCGTCACCGCTGTCTCGGCGATCGACACCACCAATTCAATAAATGTGAGTGGCCTATCGGTTGCTGCTTTTTCGCGCCGCGAGGCATCCACAACTGTTGAAATGCGCGATGGTGAAAGCTTTGCCATTGCAGGCCTGATCCAGGATGATTTCCTAGACAATAGCGCCCAACTGCCCTGGATCGGCGATGTTCCCATTCTGGGGGCGCTGTTCCGCAGCGCCGACTATCAACGCAACCAAACCGAACTGGTGGTCATTATCAGCGCCCATCTGGTCACCCCCACACGCGGCGAGGCGCTGAGCCTGCCGACGGACCGGGTCAAACCGCCCAGCGAAAATGACCTGTTCCTGTTTGGGCGTATATCGCGGAACCAGGATGGCCCGGCCGGTGAAATTGCCCGACAAGACTTCAGCGGCTCCTATGGCTATGTGTTGGACTAATAAAGGATGGCACAGATGATTAAGAAAGCAGCGATATTCGGACTGTGCCTGACGGCCGCCGCCTGCGAAAACGAAGCCGGCGGCGAGCTGCAGCGGGCGAGTTTTGGCAGTGCCACGCTGAACAACGCGCTGGTGATGAGCGGTGATCGGTCTTATGCGGTGCAACTGGCCAACCGTTTTGCCCTGGAAGTTCCGCCCACCATCAACTTTGACTTTGACAGTGCCAGCCTGGATGCCAACTCCCGTGCGGTGCTGGACCGCCAGGCGACCTGGATCAAACAGTTCCCCGAGGTGCGCTTTCGCGTTTACGGCCACACCGATTCAGTCGGATCATCCGGCTATAATAAATCGCTGGGCCTGCGCCGGGCGCGGGCTGCGGTGAGCTATCTGTCGTCGCGTGGCATCAGCCGGTCCCGTCTGGAAGCCGTTGTTTCACATGGCGAAACACAGCCTTTGATCGTCACTCAAGGGCGTGAACGTCAAAACCGGCGAACCGTAACCGAGGTCTCGGGGTTTCTGGAAACCCCCCCCTCGCTGCTGGACGGAAAATACGCTCAGGTGGTCTATCGCGAGTATATCGAAAGCGCAGTACCTACTTCAACACTGACTTCTGAACGGTCAATTGCCACTGTCGCTGAATAAACTAGGCGTCACGCGACTGTTTAGCATTTCCCAACTATTGGGGCATTTTGGCCCCACTATCGCCTGATTTGCCACCCACATTATCCCCAACAGGTGACGTGCGCCGACTGAGTCGCACGTAGGAACGGACGGGTGAAACCTGCCGTTTCCCGCAACGAGGATAATGGCAATGAGCAGTGTAACGCCGCAACCAGAGACCAACGCAATTGTCGCCTGCACCGTCAGCCGCGACGTGCAGAACTTCGATTTGCTGATCGAAGACATGGAAACCACAATGGGCGAAAGCTGGGGCGATCTTGGCTTTGCCGAGGCGCTGGCGTTTTTCAACCAGCCCGAAGCGGAAGCGCTGGAATTTATCGCGCTGGCCATTGATGGCAACGATGAGGACAATCTGGTGCTGATGGGAGAAATCATCTCTCAGGCCAAGTCCCGCGATATCAAAGTGATCCTGATTGCCGAAGACGTCACCCCCGCCTCGCTGCACCAGTTGCTGCGCCAGGGCGCCGATGAATTTGTCCCCTACCCGCTTCCCGAACAGGAACTGCAGGCCGCGATTGAGCGGGTGACCACGCCTGCTCCGGGACCGCAAGCCGCCAAGCCCAATCCGCATCAACTGCAATCCGGCAGTGCCCGCGAAGGCGCCGTGATCGTGTGTCAGGGTCTGGCCGGCGGCTCGGGCTCAACCACGCTGGCGGTCAATCTGGCCTGGGAACTGGCCGAGCTGAGCGAGCACGATAAACCAAGCGTCTGCCTGTTGGATTTCGATCTGCAGCACGGCTCGGTGGCCACCTATCTGGACCTGCCCCGCCGTGAGATCGTCATGGAGATGCTGGGCCAGATTGATGACATGGATGCCGAGATGTTTGGCCAGGCGCTGCTGTCGTTCCAGGACAAGCTGCAGGTTCTGACCGCGCCCTCTGAAATGGTGCCGCTGGATTTCTTTTCAGCCGAGGACATCGAACGCATTGTTGGTATGGCGCGCAGCCATTTCGACTTTGTGGTGATCGACCTGCCGCGCACCCTGGTGCAATGGTCAGAAAGCGTTCTCAACATGGCGCATGTCTATTTTGCACTGATTGAGCTCGACATGCGCTCGGCGCAGAATGCCCTGCGGATGAAACGGGCATTGCAATCCGAAGAGCTGCCATTCGAGAAGCTGCGTTTCACCCTGAACCGGGCCCCCAAATTCACCGACCTGAGCGGCAAGAGCCGGGTCAAGCGGATGGCTGAATCCCTCGGCATCTCAATTGATCTGCAATTGCCGGATGGTGGCAAGCCGGTGACCCAATGCTGCGATCACGGGCTTCCTCTGGCGATCTCTGCACCCAAGAATCCGCTGCGCAAGGAAATTGCCAAACTGGCTCTGTCCCTTCACGAGTTGGGCCAGCAAGACGTTGCCGCAGCCTGATACAAATCGCCCCTGGAGGTCGTAAATGTTTTCCAAATACAAAAAAAATTCTGCGGCAGCGACGCCGGCAGGCAAGGTCTCCAGACTGAAGGCCGCCAAACCAGCCGAGGTGATAACCCCTAAAGCAGCGGCCAATCAAAGCGCCTCCCTGCGCCGACCGATGCCCTTAACCGCTGACGAATCTGCCCCTCAGGACAAGGAACGCAAGCGCAAGGAACGGCTAGGCGAGATCAAGATCCAGCTGCACCGCGAACTGTTGGAACAGCTGAACCTGGCCGCCCTGGAAACCGCCAACGAGACCGAACTGCGCGCCGAAATCACCTCTATCGCCACCGAGATTCTGGAAGAAAAGGGCATTGTTCTTAACCGCGACGACCGCCAGACCCTGACCAAAGATCTCTATGACGAGGTCACCGGCCTGGGCCCGCTGGAAATTCTGCTGCGTGACGATACCGTCAACGATATTCTGGTCAATGGCCCGCAACAGGTGTTTGTTGAGCGCGACGGCAAGCTACAGCTCAGTGATGTCACCTTTAAGGACGAAAAGCATCTTCTTAGGATCATTGATAAAATCGTCTCTGCCGTGGGGCGTCGCGTCGATGAATCCAATCCTTATGTTGATGCCCGGCTGGCCGATGGCTCGCGCTTTAACGCGATGGTGCCGCCGATTGCAGTGGATGGATCGCTGGTTTCGATCCGAAAGTTTAAAAAAGACAAGTTGGGCATCGATGACTTGGTGAATTTCGGGGCTTTCACCGAGGAAATGGCTGCATATCTGCAAGCGGCGGTGGCCACCCGGCTCAACATTGTCGTCTCGGGCGGCACCGGATCGGGTAAAACAACCGCGCTGAACGCCCTGTCCAGTTTCATTGACAACGCCGAACGCATCCTGACCATCGAAGACACCGCGGAGCTTCAGTTGCAACAGACCCACGTCGGCCGGATGGAAAGCCGCCCGCCCAACGTCGAGGGCAAGGGCGAAGTCTCGCCCCGGGATTGTCTGAAAAACGCCCTGCGGATGCGCCCCGACCGCATCATCGTCGGCGAGACCCGCGGCGAGGAAGTCATCGACATGTTGCAGGCGATGAACACGGGCCACGACGGATCCATGACCACCATCCACGCCAACTCGGCCCGCGATGGGGTCAGCCGCCTGGAGAACATGATTGCGATGTCCGGTATTGAAATGCCGCTCAAGGCGGTCCGCAGTCAGATTTCCTCGGCGGTGAACCTGATCGTACAGGTCTCACGGCTGCAGGATGGCTCGCGCCGCATGACCTCGATCACCGAAATCACCGGCATGGAGGGCGACGTGATCTCGATGCAGGAAATCTTTCGCTACCAGCGCGTTGGCCTGACCCCCGAAAACAAGATCATCGGCCATTTCACCGCCACTGGCGTGCGCAGCCACTTTTCGGAACGCTTCCGCATGTGGGGCTATGACTTACCGGGCGCGATTTACGAGCCCACCACGATGGAGGCACACTGATGGAACTGAGCGCAGAACCCATTATCTATGGTCTGATTTTTGTCGGCGTGCTGGTGCTGGTCGAGGGCCTGTATCTGGTGGCCTTTGGCAAATCCATCAGCCTCAACAGCCGCGTCAACCGCCGCTTGGAAATGCTCGACAAGGGCGGCAATCGCGAACAGGTGCTGGACCAGCTGCGCAAGGAAATGCAGCAGCACATGAAGTCGCAGTCGATCCCGCTGTATTCACTGCTGGCCGAAAAGGCACAGAAGGCAGCAATTGCCTTTTCACCCCGGCAGTTGGTCATGATCATGGGCGGCCTGGCAGCGCTGGCCTTTGTCGGCCTGAGCATCGGCACCGAAACCCAATTGCCACTGCGCATCCTGGGCTCTGTCATCATCGGCGTCGCGGCGGTGTTCATGTGGGTCAACAACAAGGCCAAGAAACGCATGTCGATGATCGAAGAGCAGCTGCCCGACGCAGTTGAACTGATTGTCCGCAGCCTGCGGGTCGGGCACCCGTTTATGGCCGCGATTCAAATGGTTGCCAAAGAGGTCAGTGATCCGCTGGGCACTGAATTCGGCATGATCGCTGACGAAAGCGCCTATGGGCGGGATATCGGCGAGGCGCTCAAGGAGATGGCAGAACGGCTGGACATGCAGGATATGCGCTTCCTGGCAGTGGCGGTGACCATCCAGGCCCAGTCTGGTGGTAACCTGGCCGAAGTCCTGAGCGGTTTGGCCAAGGTGATCCGGGCCCGGTTCCGCCTGTTCCGCCGGGTCAAAGCCATCACCGCCGAGGCCCAATGGTCGGGCAAGTTCCTGTCGGCCTTTCCGCTGCTGGCCTTGATGGGCACTCTGGCCAAGGATCCGCAATTTTATGACGACGTGCTGGACCACCCCTACTTCATTCCCTGCTGTTTCATTGTTGGGATAATGCTGACCGTCAATCTTTTCGTCATGCGCGCGCTGACCAATATCAAAGTATGAGAGAGCTCCGGACATGGAACTGCTGACCAATATAAACACCTTCCTGACAGAACAGCTGGGCGACTTTGGCCCGTTGCTGGTGATCGGTCTGCTGGGCCTGTTCATGATCCTGCTGACCGTGCCGCTGTTAATGAACCAACGCGAAGATCCATTGGCCAAGCTGAAGAAAAACAGCCACTCCGACAGCGGCGGAAAACCGCAAAAGGAACGCCTGCGCCAGGGCAACCGCAACGAGCAGCTAAAGAAATTCGCCAGCTTCCTTGAGCCGCAAGACGCCGACGAACTCTCGGCGATGGAGCTGAAACTGCGTCAGGCGGGCTATAAGTCCAAGGACTCGGTTCGGTTTTTCCATTTTGCCCAATTTGCGCTTGGCATACTGGGTCTTATTCTGGGGTTGGTCTTTGTCTATGTGCTGAATGGCGATACCGAATATGACGGCCAGCAGATGATGATCCGCATCATCGGGCCTGGCGGGGCCGGCTATATGCTGCCCAAATACTGGATCACCCGTCGCATCGCCGAGCGCCAGGAGCAGATCACCGCCGGCTTTCCCGACTCGCTGGACCTGATGCTGGTCTGCGTCGAGGCCGGGCAATCGCTGGATCAGTCCATCGTCCGCGTCGCCAAGGAACTGCACGCCTCTTATCCCGACCTGGCGGAGGAATTTGATATCGTTGCCTATGAGATGAAGGCGGGCAAGGACAAGGACAAGGTTCTGCGCGATATGGCCACACGCTGTGATGTCCCGGATCTGAGCTCCTTTGTCACCGTGATGATCCAATCGGCCACCTTCGGCACCTCGATCGCCGATGCGTTGCGGGTCTATGCGGCTGAAATGCGGGATAAACGGGTGATGCGGGCAGAAGAGGCCGCAAACAAGTTGCCAACCAAAATGACCCTTGCCACAATGGGGCTGACGCTGCCGCCACTGCTGATCATCCTGGTCGGCCCGTCGATGAAGAACATCGAGAATTTGGGCAACACGAGCAACTAGATATGAAACCAACCAGTGGGGCCTTTCCCGCCCTGTTTCGCAACACCCTGATCGCCATTGCTGCCAGCGCAGTGATGGCGTCTTGCACAGCTGAGACAGTGGATCCCACCAACCCCTGGGCGCCGGGGGTGGATTATAGCAGCAAGGCCGAAGACGGGCTGCAAGTTGGCCACCGATTGATGGCAGCCCAGCAATACGAACTGGCCCTGGAGGCCTTTACCCGCGCGGCGCTGGATCATGGCATGACCGGCGAGGTGCTGTCCAGCCTGGGCACCGCCAATCTGGGTCTGGGCCGTCTTGGCCAGGCCGAAACCCTGTTGCGGCGCGCCGTCAAAGCAGAGCCCGACTGGCCTGAGGCGATGAATAATCTTGGTGTAGTGCTGATGGAACAGGGCAACTATGCCGAGGCCGAGCAGGTTTTGCGGCGGGCCTATGCGCTGGACAATGGCGAAAGTGACCCAATCCGCGAGAATCTACTCTTGGCACTCGCAAATTTGGATAATTCTGCTATTAATGCTGGACAAAACCAAGACTATGAATTGGTGCAGCGCGGCCGTGGCAACATTCTGATCCGCCAGACACCATGACGATGGCAGAGCAGTAAAGGACGCAAAAATGCGCCAAGTATTTCTTGTATCGGCATGTCTGGCCGGGGGTTTTTTCCTGTCAGCCTGCGCCAATGACGACGCTGGAACCGTTGAACGTGCCTTTCAGGACGTCAATGTGGTTGACGAAACAGATCTCAACGATGTGATGCTGACCGCCGCCGACCCCAATGAGGCCGTGAGCTATTTCACCCGCTCGCTGGAGGGCAACGCCGACCGTATTGATCTGCAACGCGGGCTGGCCATATCTTTGGTGCGGGCCAAGCGCAATATCGAGGCCGTCGCCAGCTGGAAGAAAGTCAACGCTCTGCCGGGAGCGACCAATGCCGACATGGTTGGCCTGGCTGATGCGCTGATCCGCACCGGTGCTTGGGACGCTGCCAAGGTTGCCCTGGACAAGGTGCCGCCAACCCACGAGACATTTAGGCGATATCGGCTTGAGGCCATGGTGGCGGATGCCAACAAGGAATGGGAAAAATCCGACAGCTTTTATGAAATTGCGGTATCGCTGACCACCCGCCCGGCTGGCGTGATGAACAATTGGGGCTATTCCAAACTGACCCGTGGCGACTACGGCGATGCCGAACGGCTGTTTGGCGAGGCCATCCGCCAGGACCAGTCCCTGTTTACCGCCAAGAACAACCTGGTTCTGGCCCGCGGCGCACAGCGCAACTATAGCCTGCCAGTGATCCCGATGGGACAGATCGAACGGGCTCAGCTGCTGCACACCATGGCTTTGGCGGCCATCAAGCAGGGTGATGTCTCGACCGGCGAAGGCCTGCTCCGCGAGGCCATCAGCACCCACCCGCAACATTTTGAAGAAGCAGTGCGCGCCCTGCGTGCCCTGGAAGGCGCCTAGATCATGTTGTTGGCTATCCCGGCCCATGCAGCACTGTGGTTTCTGCCCTTTGTGCTGCCGATCTGCTATGCTATTGCGCTAACCGATCTGCGCGGCATGCGAATACCCAACTGGGCGGTGGATCTGCTGGCGGTGGTCTTCATCGTCGTCGGTCCCTTTCTGATGAACTGGACCGATTACGGCTGGCAATTGCTACACCTGCCGATCGGCGTCGGCCTGGGGTTTCTGTTCTACAGCGCCGGCATGATCGGCGCCGGCGATGCCAAATTCGCCGGCGCGGCGGCGCCGCTGGTTGCCTTTGGAGACATGCGGTTCATTCTGTTGATTTTTGCCGCCAATCTACTGGCCGGCTTTGCCACCCACCGCATTGCCAAACACACCCCCCTGCGACGATTGGCCCCCGAATGGCAAAGCTGGGACGTCGGGAAGAAATTCCCCATGGGCCTGTGTCTGGGCGGCACATTGGCGATCTATCTGATCCTCGGCGCCTGTTTCGGCAGATAGAATAACAGCAGACCGCGCTGTCCAACCGCGCCCCCGGCGGCGTCTCTGGCTTGCCGCCGCGCAACAACCGCCGAATTGCTGCAGCTTTGCCCCGCTCTTGCCACAGTGCTGAACAAAACTGTTGCACAACCGCGCCTGTCCGATCTGGAGGGGGGTGCATCATGCAGCGTCCAGCAACAGGCCTTTATCCATGAACATGCAGACCTCTCACGTGATGGCCCCGCCTGCCCCCAAGGGGCTGACACAAATGCAGCTACCGCCGGTGATGATGCGCGATATCCTGCTGAAAACCATCTTTCGCAAAAACGTCGATATGGTTACCGACATCGCCGCTGCGATCTGCCTGCCGATCTCTGTCACCCAAGAGCTGGTTGATATTGCCCGCGGCCAGAAACTGCTGGAGGCCACCGGCACGCTGAACGCCAACAACGGCAATGAAATGGGCTATCAGCTGACCGATGCGGGCAAGGCCCGTGCTCTGGACGCGCTGCAGCAGTCGGAATATTTCGGCGCCATGCCGGTGCCGCTGGATGTCTACCGCGAACAGGTGAAACGCCAGTCGATCCGCAATATCCGGGTCACCCGCGACCAGTTGACCAATGCAATGGGCCATCTGGTGCTGCCAAACAGCCTGCTGGACCACCTCGGCCCGGCAGTCAGCGCCGGCCGGTCCATTCTTATGTACGGCCCTCCCGGCAATGGTAAATCCTCGATCTCCAACGGCATTCGCGATGCTTTGGGGGATCAGGTCTATGTGCCGCGCGCAATTGAATACGCAGGCCAGGTGATCACTGTCTATGACCCCATCGTGCATACCGAGGTGGAACAGGTTCAGGACGATCCAAACGCCCTGCGCCGCTCACGCCGCTTTGACAGCCGTTATGTCTGCTGTCAGCGCCCCACTGTGGTCACCGGCGGCGAGCTGTCCCTGTCGATGCTGGATCTGGTCTATAACCCCACCGCCCGCACCTATCAGGCACCGCTGCAGCTGAAATCAACCGGCGGCATCTTCATCGTCGATGACCTTGGCCGTCAGGCTGAATCGCCACAGGCGCTGATCAACCGCTGGATTGTTCCGCTCGAGGAAAGCAAAGATATCCTGGCGCTGCAATCGGGTGAAAAATTCGAGGTGCCGTTTGACACTCTGGTGATCTTTTCCACCAACTTTCACCCCAACGAGATTTTTGATACCGCGGCGCTGCGGCGGATCTTCTTCAAGATCAAGATCGACGGTCCCAGTCAGGAAAACTTCCTGAAGATCTTTGCCCTGGTGGCCCGCAAGAAAGGCATGGCGCTGGACGAGGCGACCCTAGTCCACCTGCTGAAACACAAATACCCGACCATCGACAATATCTACGCCAATTATCAGCCGGTGTTCCTGATCGACCAGATGATCGCCATCTGCGAATTCGAGGGCATCCCCTATCAGATGTCCCCCGAGCTGATCGACCGCGCCTGGGCCAACATGTTCGTCAAGGACGAGGTGATTGTGAAGTGACGACAAGGGGCCCGTTTCTGGGCCCCATGCCTTTTGTCCCCGTTAGAAAAGCGTTTGAATGACCCTGCGTTGCAGCTCCTGATCACCCTGCGTAAGTGCAGGCATTGTCATGCCTTCCTCGGCGGTGATCCCGACCCCCTTCAGCCGTTGCAGACCGTCCTCCAGCGACAAGCCACTGACGGCAATCACGGTCTCGATATTCGCCTGGCCAATGCCCCGCATGACCATATGAGCCGGATTTCCACCGCCGCCGCCACCGGATATCGGAATGAACGACAGTGCCAATACCACCGCACAGGCCCCCATGATGGCGCGTGCCAGTGGCTGTTTGAAATAGGTGCCAAAGGCGCGCCAGTTCATAACCAGATGCACAATCACCGCCGCCAACAGCACCCAACCGGCCCATTCATGCACCTCCTGGATTAGTCCGAATTTCAGACGAAAGAACATCAAAGTGCCTGAAACAGCCATGATCACAAAGCTGCCAATGGTCAAAGGCGTTACCCAACTCCGTAGCTTCATTTTCAATATCTCCATTTGCGAAACTCCCCACAACTGAAACGGTTCCCGCGCCGTCTTCCGTCTTAGAAAGACAAAATAATTTCACCTATTTTTGCGCGACTGCAGATTGCCCGGATGGTCCCGCTTTCGGCTGCAATCTTCATTGGTTTTCGGCTCATGACTGGGGGATCCCTCGCCGCCATCGGCAGAACCAGGGTCAGGGTCGCGTCCATGCCAAACGCCGTCACGTTACTCCCCCGAGTGGGGCCAACTTGCCTATACTGCCCGCAACAACACAGGAGCCTCAGATGAGCCAAATGGAAAACCGTATTCGCGACAGCTTTGCCCGCCAGAGCATGATGCAGACCCTTGGTGCCGAAATCACCCAGGTCAGCGACGGCGAAGTGATCATCACCGCCCCGATCCTGCCCGGCAGCCGCCAGCAACACGGCGTCGCCCATGCCGCCCTGACCTTCGCCATCGGCGACACCGCCGCCGGCTATGCCGCCCTGACAAAAATGCCGGATGACCAAGAGGTGATGACCGCCGAGATCAAGATCAACCTGCTCTCCCCCGCCATGGGCGACCAGTTGCGCGCCACCGGCAAGGTCATCAAATCCGGCCGCCGCCTGGTGGTGGTCTCAGCCGAGGTCCACGCCATCACAGGTAACACTGAAAAACTGGTCGCCATTTTGCAGGGCACCATGGTGCCCATTGCACTCTGACCTTTGTGCCCTCACTATCAATATAATTGAAAACCCAAAGATATTTGATAGATGCAAACCCCCAGATCCCCACACCGCTGGCTTGCGGTTGCCTTTGGCTTGATCGCGCTTGGCGCCTGTACCCCGCCGGAAAACAACGCCGTTCAGGAACTCGCCGCCGGCGGTATCGAGGTACAGATCAACACCGGCCGCAATTGCTGGGAGGGGCGCTGCCTTACCTACAACGCCAAGACCCGCAGCGTCCAGATCAGCCCCCACGACCCCATCGCTGTACCCGCAGGTGTTGATCTGACCGATGGCTATGTCAGCCCCACAGATTTCACCGCCCTGATCAAAGCCGCCCAATCGGCACCACGACCCGAGGGCGGCGGGTCCAGCAGTGGCAGTTCGTCAGGTAGCGGCGGTGCAACAGGCGGCGGCAGTGGCTACCAAGATTAAAGCACATCAAAATAAAACAGGGGCGGCTCTCACGAACCGCCCCTGCTTCTTTTTGCCAAAAATACTCAAATCCAGCCCAACAACAAGCGCAGGCTCAGGCGGTCAGCCCCTCCGGCTCAGCCAGACCATTGGCGCGACAACAGGCGGTCACGGTATTGGCCAGCAGGCAGGCAATGGTCATCGGACCAACCCCACCCGGCACCGGCGTGATCGCCCCGGCACGCTCAGAACAACTGACGAAATCAACATCGCCAACCAGACGGGTCTTCACCGACCCATCTTCCTTCAGACCCTTTTCAGGCGCTTCAATACGGTTGATACCCACGTCAATCACAGTGGCACCTTGCTTGATCCAGTCGCCCGGTACCATTTCCGCGCGGCCAACAGCAGCAACAACGATGTCGGCACGACGCACAACATCCGCCAGATCCTTGGTACGGCTATGGGCGATGGTCACGGTGCAGCTATCGCCCAGCAACAGTTGCGCCATCGGCTTGCCAACGATGTTAGAGCGACCAATAACCACCGCATTCAGGCCAGACAGGCTGCCGTGGTGATCACGCAGCATCATCAGGCAACCCAGCGGCGTACAGGGCACCATTGATTTTTGACCAGTGCCCAGCAGACCGACGTTAGAAATATGGAACCCGTCCACATCCTTGGCCGGAGCCACTGAATTGATGATCAGATCTTCGTTCAGATGCTTGGGCAGTGGCAGCTGCACCAGAATACCATGAACAGTTGGGTCGTTGTTCAGCTTATCGATGACCGCCAGCAGATCCGCCTCAGAGGTGTCGGCCTCCAGCTTATGCTCATAGGAGTTCATGCCGACCTCAGTGGTCTGCTTGCCCTTAGCGCGCACATAGACCTGGCTTGCCGGATCTTCACCCACCAGCACCACCGCCAGACCCGGCGTGATGCCGTTCTCGTCCTTCAGGCGGGCAACGTGAGCCGCCACTTTTTCACGCACAGTTGCGGCGAAACCCTTACCGTCGATGATAGTTGCTGCCATTATTCTCTTCCTTTTCCCCAGGCCCAGATCAAAGCCCGCTCATGTTTCCCGGATAACCCGCGCTTCGCGCGCAATCGACCAATCTATCAACTGCCGCCATAAGGTTTCCGCCAAATCGGGGTCCAATCCCCCGGCCCCGGCTGTGTTGCGCACCTTGGTGACCACATCTTCCACCCTCTCAGGTATCCGTGCTGGCCAGCCATTGATTTGTTTTAGCGCAATCGCCCGGTCGATATACTCTGCCCGGGTGGTCAAAAGCGCAATAAGACGCCCATCAAGAGCGTCAATTTCGGCCCTTAACGCGTCCATGTCCCGGCAGTCCTGTGGTGGTGTCAATTGAGTCATGTCTTAAAACTCCTGCGGCCCCGGGTTTCCCCGGGGCCGCAAAAAGCGCATATTCTGCCTTAGAACAAGCCTTGGATTTCGCCTTCGTCACTCAAACAAATGCTTTTCGCCGCTGGATTGCGCGGAAGACCCGGCATTGTCATGATGTCACCGCAGACTGCGACGATAAACCCAGCCCCCGCCGACAACCGCACTTCGCGAACCGGCACCGAGTGGCCAACCGGCGCACCGCGCAATGTTGGATCAGTCGAGAAGGAATACTGCGTCTTGGCCATGCAGACCGGCAGATTTCCATAGCCCTGATCTTCCCAGTCTTTCAACTGGTTGCGGATCTTCTGATCAGCCAGCACCTCGTCGGCGCGATAGATACGCTTGGCGATGGTTTCGATCTTCTCAAACAGTGGCATGTCGTCCGGATAGATCGGCGCAAAATTACCCATGTCCGCATCGGCAATCTCAGCCACACGGGTTGCCAGCTCAGCCGAACCTTCCGAGCCCAGTTCCCAGTGACGCGACAGGATCGCTTCTGAGCCCTGCGAGACCACAAAATCCTTGATCGCCTGCACTTCGGCATCGGAATCGGTGACAAAGTGGTTGATCGCGACAACCACCGGAACCCCAAAGGATTTCATGTTTTCGATGTGACGGCCCAGGTTGGCACAGCCAGACATCACCGCCTCGACGTTCTCTGTTCCCAGATCAGCCTTGGCAACACCACCGTTCATTTTCATCGCACGTACGGTCGCAACCAGAACCACCACCGAGGGGGCCAGGCCTGCTTTGCGGCACTTGATGTTCATGAACTTCTCGGCACCCAAGTCAGCGCCAAAGCCCGCCTCGGTGACAACATAATCCGCCACTTTCAGCGCCGTCTTGGTGGCAATGACCGAGTTACAGCCGTGGGCGATATTGGCAAATGGGCCACCGTGAACAAAGGCCGGGTTGTTTTCCAGCGTCTGCACCAGGTTTGGCTGCATCGCGTCTTTCAGCAGTACGGTCATGGCGCCATCGGCTTCGATATCGCGGCAATAGACTGGCGTCTTGTCACGACGATAGGCAACGATGATGTCACCCAGACGCTTTTCCAGGTCTTTCAGATTGTTGGCCAGACACAGGATCGCCATCACTTCCGAGGCAACGGTGATGTCAAAGCCGGTTTCGCGGGGGAAACCATTGGCAACGCCACCCAGGCTGGCGGTGATCTGACGCAGGGCGCGGTCGTTCATGTCGACCACCCGACGCCAGACAACACGACGGGTGTCGATTTCCAGATCATTGCCCCAATAGATGTGGTTGTCGATCATCGCCGACAGCAGCGAATGGGCCGAGGTGATGGCGTGGAAGTCACCGGTGAAATGCAGGTTCATGTCCTCCATCGGCACGATCTGTGCATAGCCGCCACCAGCAGCGCCACCCTTCATACCAAAGTTCGGACCCAAGGACGCCTCGCGGATACAAACCATGGCGTTCTTGCCGATGCGGTTCAGCCCGTCCCCCAGACCAACGGTGGTGGTGGTCTTGCCTTCACCGGCCGGAGTTGGGTTGATCGCGGTCACCAGGATCAGCTTGCCATCGGTGCGGTCTTGAACCGAGTTGATGAACGACTGGCTGATTTTCGCCTTGTCGTGGCCGTAAGGAACCAGATCGTTACTGGAGATGCCCAGCTTGGCGCCGATCTCCTGAATTGGACGCTTTTGCGCTTCGCGCGCAATCTCAATATCGCTTTTGTAGCTCATGGCCCTGGCCCCTGGTCTCAGATGTTGCAGTTTTTGCGGCATACTATCGCCGACACTCATCAAGCCATAGCTCTGATAGCCGTTTTGCAGAGCATGATTTCCGACATTTTCAGGACGCGAAACGGCGTAACTGCAACTCCAGACTGCAGATCTGAAATCCGCCTCGGGCCGTCATTGCGATTGTGGCGTCCAGGGCCTCTGATCCGGAATAAAAAGTCGCAACCTATCGCCAATCGCCAATCGCCCCGGCCGCTCGACCCAGCCAGTGATTCCCCGGCGGTTCTTCGCCGCCGGTTTGAATTTGGGACCAAATCCGGGGTGCTCCTTGTCAATTTCCCGCCCCGGAAATAGGCAAGGCCGGTTTTCCATATCCACCACCAGCGTCACCCCATCCGGGCCCTGCAACCGCGACGACGGCGGAATAAAGCTAAAGTCCGGAATGCCACGCAGCACGATCGACACCCCCAGATGCGCCGGGTCCAGTGCCTGCATCGCCATATCAGCCGCAATCAGGGCCAGCTCTTCCTCGGACAGAATGGTCAGCTGACGCACATTGCGGATTTCGGTGCCCTGCGGGTACAGATCCCTCACCCGAACACAGGAGGCGCGGTTGTGCCCCGCGTGGCGCGCCCCCGCATCGCCGTCAAATCCAAAATCCAGATGCGCCACCAGGGCGGCCCGAAGCCCCGCATCCGCAGCGACATGCCCCAACCAGGTAATCTCCCCCTGAAACTCAACTTCACGTAGTGTCGGCATATCACTCTCCCTGCAAATCCCCCTGGTCAGGGTTTCTTTTTGCTAAAAATACTCAAATCCACCCTAGCCCACAGGCTCAGCGCATAAAAAAGGCCCGGGCACCTATCAAGGTATCCGGGCCATTGTGTTTTGATATCAGGCCGAGGGTTCCGGCTCCATGTCGCCTTCGGGCGGCGCCTTCTTTGGCTTGGCCTTGGGTATAGCGGTGACCGAGGCATTGCCCTGATCCGCGTCATCGTCCTCGTCATCATTGGCGCTCGGCAACTCGCCGTTCATCACCCGCTTGATCTCTTCACCGGTCAGAGTCTCATATTCCAGAAGACCCTGCGCCAGCCGTTCAAAGCCTTCGGCATTGTCAGACAGAATTTTAAACGCCCGCTCATAACCATCATCAATCAGGCGTTTCACTTCGCCCTCAATCAGCTCTTTGGTCGCGGCTGAAACCGAGAAGCCGCCAGCGCCTCCATTGCTCTGATAACCCGCAGCGGCTTCCTGGTAGTCAATATTACCGACCGTATCGGACATGCCCCATTGCATCACCATCGCCCGCGCCAGTCCCGAGGCCTGCTGGATATCGCCCGCTGGCCCATTGGAGACTTCGCCGTCGCCGTATTTGATGATTTCGGCAGCCTTGCCCGCCATGCACATGGCCAGACGCTGGTGGCACTCTTCCTTGAACATGTTCAGACGGTCAAACTCCGGCAGGCTCATCACCATGCCCAGTGCCGATCCGCGCGGAATGATGGTCGCCTTATAGACCGGATCACATTTCGGCAGGGTAATCCCCACAACCGCGTGGCCGGCCTCGTGATAGGCGGTCATTTCCTTTTGCTCCTGGGTCATCACCATAGAGCGGCGCTCGGCCCCCATCATCACCTTGTCCTTGGCGCTTTCAAAATCATCCATGGTGACAAAGCGACGGCCAAGGCGGGCCGCCAACAGGGCCGCCTCATTGACCAGATTGGCCAGATCAGCGCCCGAGAACCCCGGTGTCCCCCGCGCGATAATACGCAGATCCACATCTGGTCCCAGCGGCGTCTTGCGGGCATGCACCCCCAAAATCTTCTCGCGGCCTTTGATGTCGGGGTTGCCAACAGTCACCGTACGGTCAAAACGACCGGGACGCAGCAAGGCAGGGTCCAGCACGTCTTTGCGGTTGGTGGCCGCCAGAATGATCACACCCTCGTTGGCCTCAAAGCCATCCATCTCCACCAGCAACTGGTTCAAAGTCTGTTCACGCTCATCATTGCCACCACCATAACCGGCACCCCGATGGCGACCGACAGCGTCGATCTCATCGATAAACACGATACACGGCGCATTCTTTTTGGCCTGCTCGAACATGTCACGCACCCGCGAAGCACCAACACCCACGAACATTTCGACAAAGTCCGAACCAGAAATGGTAAAGAACGGCACCCCGGCCTCGCCGGCAATGGCGCGCGCCAGCAGCGTTTTACCGGTGCCCGGAGGGCCCACCAGCAAAGCACCCTTGGGGATCTTGCCACCCAGGCGGCTGAATTTCTGCGGGTTGCGCAGGAACTCGACGATCTCTTCCAGCTCTTCCTTGGCTTCATCAATGCCAGCCACGTCATCAAAGGTCACCCGACCCTGTTTCTCGGTCAGCATCTTGGCCTTGGACTTGCCAAAGCCCATCGCGCCGCCTTTGCCGCCGCCTTGCATCCGGTTCATAAAGTAAACCCAGACACCAATGAGCAGCAGGAATGGCAGCAGCGTGATCAGAAACGCCTGAAACCCGGACTGGGTCTGTTTTTCAGCCCGCACAGGGACATTGTTCTCGATCAACAGCCTTGTGACCTCAGCATCTGTCGGTTTGATGGTCAGGTAGCTGTTGCCATCAGACCCGGCAAAGCGAATTTGCTCGCCATCGAGGATGACATTGGTCACCCCGCCGCCTTCAACTGCGGTGACAAATTCAGAAAAGGTCTTTTCCTGGCTCTGCATCGAGCTGCCCGAACCGCTGAACATATTGAACAGCGCCAAGACCAGTAGAAACAGAATGACCCAGAAGGCGATATTACGTGCGTTGCCCAAGGCAGCTCTCCTAGTTTTTGAGGCATGCCATTCGACACACCTGCTTTGATGCTAAAATAAGGATCATTCTGTCAGGTTCAATGCGATAAAAGCCCTGTATAGAACTCTTCGTCAGAAATTACCGCATTTACCGTCCATCCATTGGCCATTTTGGCCAGCGGCGCGGCGATCAGCTGCTGATTTCGCCACAAAGCGGGCGTCGCCTCCAGCAGCTCTCGCGGACAGCCAGAATCGCGCCAGTCCGGGCATAGCAACAGGCCCGCCTGCCCCAAGGGTCGCTGCTCCAGCTGCTGTGGGTCGCCGCCCTGAAAACACCAGCGCTTGTCCCAGACCGCATCCGCCGGTGCCACTTCATTGCGCACCGCATTATATTCACGACAGACCCAGATCTGCCCCCGGCGAGACAGAATACGACAGCCGCCCAGGGTCAATCCGCCGCCCCTGCGCACAACATCCAAAGCCTTGCCCATGACCCGCCGCCGCAGTGGATACTCGGCGCCCGAGACCCAGCGCAGGGCGCCCGACAGCAAGCGGTGGATGATCTCATCCGGCTGATCGCGCAGCCTGACTTCGTCAAAAGCCACGCCTCCACAGATCGTTTGCGCCAGCTCCCTTGCCAATTTAAATGCAATTAAATCAAGAGCTTCTTTAGCTTTTGCCATATTTTCGGCCACCGCTGACAGCGATTCGATGGTCAGCCCCAGCGGCGCTAGATCTTTCATCGCCTGACGCAGGCGCACCCGTTCAAAGCGTCGATCCTGATTGGAGGGATCCTCAACCCAGGTCAGATCATTCTGTGTCAGATAGCTGCGCAACTGGGCGCGTGTCACCTTGAGCAGCGGCCGCAGCAGGGTGATTTCATTCAGCGCGCGACGCTGCGGCATCGCCGCCAATCCGTCGACCCCTGCCGAACGCGCCAACCGCATCAAAACCGTTTCCGCCTGATCATCGGCGGTATGACCCAGCGCCAACACCGGTATCTGTCGGCGCTGTGCCCAGTCCCCCAGCAGCCGGTATCTGGCCCGGCGGGCCTGATCCTGAAGATTGCCCTCGCCCTGCCAGCCCTGCCAGAGCAAAATTTCGTGATCGACGGCCATTCGGCTCGCTATTGCCGCCACTTGCCGCGCTTCCTGCGCCGAACCCTCGCGCAGCCCGTGGTCAACGGTCGCAGCCAGAATTTCCACCTGGTGACCCTGAAAACACCGGGTCAGCAGGTGTAGCAAGGCCATCGAATCGCCGCCACCCGACAGCGCCACCCCCACACGGGGTGGCAACGCCCCCCGGATATCAGCCTGAAAATGAGCGCGGACTTCGGACAGAATATTCATGCTGTGTCGGTCAAGAACAGCTCAGCGTCGCCATTTCCTGTTCCGCTGCCAGAACCGCCGCGGTATCGGGAAAGCGCGCTTTGACCTCGGAGAGGGTCACGCAGGCCTGGCTGGATTGTCCCAGACGGCCCAGCGCGGCGCCCAGCTCAAACAGGGCTTGGGGCGCGATGGCACCTGTTGAATTGCCGGTAAAAGCGGCCAGATATGCGCGCGCCGCCTCGCGGGTGTCGCCCAAACCGTCCAGCGCCTTGCCCCGGTTGTAATGGGCCTCGGCGGCCAGCGGACTGCCGGGATAGGCAACGTCGAAACTGGCAAGCCGCGCCGCTGCATCCTGATAATTGCCCGCGCTCAGAGCCTGTTTGGCAGCGTCAAAATCCGCAAGTTCCCCCACCGCCAACTCATCCGAGGTATCAACCGGTGACTGACCATTCGGCGCTTGGGTTTCGGTGTCGCCGCCCAGCGTCGAGGTTTCCCCCAACTGGCTGATATCGCCACCCTCCAATTCGACCAGACGGAACTCCAGATCACCAATCCGGTTAGTGCCATCCGCCACCACGCGGTCGATCCGGTGTTCCAGCCGCTCGGTCTGCGAGGTCAGCCCCTGCAACGCGTTCTCTATCGCGCCAACCCGGTCCAGAACGGATTGACCGCCCAGACTGGTGCCCGGCGCCCCGGTGGTGGACAGCTCACGCTTCAACCGCTGGATTTCCACGTGCAGAACCGTCAACTCCTGACGGATATCAGCCAAGGTTTGCTGATCCTGCGCCCTTAGGCCTGCAGGAACAAAAGCAACGGCCGCGATCACGGCAAGAGCATAAAGACGCATGATTTACCCCGTTAACCCGCCGGTCAGAATGGTCACCGCCCGGCGGTTCTGCGAATAGCAGCTCTCGGCCGAACAAATCTCAAGCGGCCGTTCCTTGCCATAGCTCACCACCTGAATGCGGTTGCTGGCGACGCCACGCGACACCAGATACTCGCGCGCAACATTGGCGCGACGGGCGCCCAGGGCCAGGTTGTATTCCCGCGTGCCCTGCTCATCCGCGTGACCCTCAATGGTGGCGGTGTAATCGGTATTGGCCAGCAACCAGTTGGCCTGCGACAGCAGGATGCCCTGAGCCTCAGTTGTCAGCGAGGACTGATTCACCACAAACAACACCCGATCGCCGATCTCTTGCTGGAAATAGGCCGGGCTGGTCTGATCCGCCACGCCTCCCGCGCCACCACCGTTTAGGGTGCTGGAGTTGGAATTCCCCCCAGTCACGTTATCGCAAGCCGCAAGGGCCAGCGCCGAAGTGATAAGAATAACTTTTGTCAAACCGCTCATGATGTCAGCCTCATGCTTTTGTCTTATGTTCCGTTAACCCTATCACAGGCCAATTGGCCACGCTATGGGGGTGATTTTCTTCTTAATTCTGCAATGGCGACCAGGCCGGATCCGAACCCCCGTCCGGGGTGCGCACCGGTCTTAGATTGCGGCCCGAGATATCCACCGAATACAGCAAGGCACGCCCATTGGCGCCTTGGGTTTCCCGGGTGAACATGATCACCCGGCCATTGGGCGACCATGTTGGCCCTTCATCGAGGAACGAGGCGGTCAGCAGCCGTTCCTCGCTGCCATCGGTGCGCATCACGCCAATGTGGAACCGGCCCTTGTTCTGCTTGGTAAAGGCCAGCAGATCGCCGCGCGGTGACCAAACCGGAGTGCCGTAGCGCCCCTTGCCATGGCTGATCCGGCGCGCATCGCCGCCAGTTGCCGCCATCACATATAATTGCTGGCTGCCCGAGCGGTCGCTCTCAAACACGATCTGGCTGCCATCCGGCGAAAACGACGGCGCCGTCTCGATCGACGGCGCACTGGTCAGCCGGGTCAGCCTGCCACCGTTGATATCCATGGTGAAAAGATCGGTGTTGCCGCCCTGCGACTGCGAAAACACCACCGTGCGACCATCCGGCGAGAACCGCGGCGCAAAGCTCATGATGCCATCATCGGTGGACAGCACCCGGCGCTGGACCTTGCCGATATCCATCACGTGGATCTGCGGAAAGCCGCTTTCATAGCTGGTATAGAGCACCCGGTCGCCACTGGGGGAAAACCGCGGTGCCAGCACAATCGAGGCACTGTTGGTCAGGAACTGCACATTGGCACCATCATAATCCATGATCGCCAACCGCTTGCGACGGTCATTCTTGGGGCCGTTTTCCGAGACATAAACCACCCGGCTGTCGAAATATGCGCCCTCGCCGGTGATCCGGCTGTAGATGGTATCTGCCACTTTATGGGCCATCCGCCGCCAACCTTCGGTGGTGCCGGTGAACTGCAAACCACCGCCATCCAGCTCTTTGTCGGCGAACACATCGTAGCCCCGGAACCGCACCGTCAGCCGGTTGCCATTGACGCTGACCGCACCAGTGATCAGCGCCTGCGCGTTGACTGCCTTCCAATCGGCAAATTGCACTGTCGCGTTGAAATCGGTGACTTTTGAGATATGTGCCGAGGCCGGGATCTCGCGGAACAAGCCAGTGCCGCTCAGATCCGAGGCAATCACCCGTGAAATCTGCGCGGACATCTCGCTCGCCGAGGCGGTTTCGGCAATGAAACTGGGCACCGCATAGGGCAGCGGTTCGATGACACCATCGGTGATTTCAATCCGCAATGGCCCATTTTGCGCCACCGCAGAGGCAGCCGGAGCAAACACCGCCGCAGCCAGCAAAACACCTGTCAGAAAAATCCTCATTTGATCCGCATCCTTTCCGGATTGAATGTCATCTCAATATCACGCCATTGGCCGTATTTTTCAGGGGGAAGTTGGAACCCCTTTGCCCCGCAACGGATAATCGCCCGCCGCGCTGCCTCAAATGCCTGTTTCGCTGCAATGCCCGAGCCGCCAGTGCTTGACAGCATTCGGATGCTGCCAACCTCCGGCTTGCCGTCCTGACTTAACGATACGCCCACAACCACGGTGGTGCCCAGTGCATCAGTCGAAAGTGAGCCAACATTCCAACAATTTGACACGGATATGCGCAGCGCATCTTTCTCACCCGAGGTCAAAGGCGGCCCCGAGGGCACAGGGGCAATCACCTCACCGCCCCCTGCGATCGCCTCGGCGACCGCATCGGCGACGGCATCATTTTGCACATCAGCTGGCTGTTCAATTGGCGCATCTGCCACGGTTGGCTCCGCCGGCGCCTCAGGCGGCGTAACCCGTCTGGGTCGTGTCTTGGGCCGCAGCGATTGCCTCGGCGCAACGCTGGCCTGCTCGTCCTGTTCCTCGGCCTCGGTCACAATGCGATCACTGGCGGCTTCGGGCGCGGTTGCCTGCTGCACCTCTTGTTGCGTCTCGGCCCCTTCGTCCGGCGCGATCTCGGGCTGCACAATCTCGTCCACCGCAGTGTCCGGCGCAGGCGGCGCAATCGGAATGGGGGCCACCCGGTCAGCGGGCTGTGCGACGTGGCGCTCAATAGGCTCGGGCAGCGGGGGCACCACATCCGGCAGCGACGGAGGTTCCGGCGCTTGCGGCACCGGACTGGGCACCGGTTCTGGCTCTGGCTCTGGCCGAGCGGCAACTTCAGGATCCGGCGCAGGCGGCGCGATGGGCTCTGGCACCAGGGTCTCTGGCACCGCATCGCTCTGGGTCGCCACCTCAGGCACGGCGGGCTCCTGGCCCGGAAGTGACAGTGTGGGTGGCTCATCGGCAATCTCAGGTGCGCTATGCTGCTGGCTCAACAGGGCAAACTCGGCACTGCTGATCACCGTGACCTCCTGCACCTGGAACGGCAGCGGCTCCGACGGGAACCAGGCGCCAAACACCACCCATCCCATCAGCCCGACATGGGCCGTCAGAGATATTTTGGTCCCGGTTTGCAAGATGCTGCTCCGCTATTGCCCGGCCGCAGCCGGATCAGCCGGATCAGCCAGCTCTGGCCCGCCAATATCCGTCACCAGCCCGACATTCGAGAAGCCACCGGCATTCAGCGCCCCCATGACTTTCATCACCTGCTCATAAGGCAAGCCGCCATCAGCCCGCAAAAACACCCGGTCAGAGGTGCGTTCAGCCGCAATCGCCCGCAGTTTGCTTACCAGCTCGCTGGGCGCCACCGGCGTGGTCATGATCTGCACCTCACCCGCCAAGGTCAGGGTCACCGTCAAGGGTTCATCCTGATCCCCCGGCAAGGCACCGGCAGCGATCTTGGGCAGCGCAACCGGCACCCCAACCGTCGACAGTGGCGCTGCCACCATAAAGATGATCAACAGCACCAGCATCACATCGACAAAAGGCGTCACATTGATTTCAGCCATCGGCCGGGTGCGCCCCCGACGACGGCCCCGGCGGCGTCCACCCTCCGAGGATTGCTGTGCCGCGCCCGCCATCGCTCAGGAATCCAACTGGCGGCTGAGAATGGTAGCAAACTCATCGGCAAATGCCTCATAGCCGCCAATGATCCGGTCACTGTCGGCGCTCAGCTTGTTATAGAAAATCACCGCAGGCACCGCCGCCAACAGCCCCATGCCGGTGGCCATCAGCGCCTCGGCAATGCCCGGAGCCACCACCGCAAGGTTGGAACTCTGCTGCTCGGCAATTTCGATGAAGGAGGTCATGATGCCCCAAACGGTGCCGAACAGCCCCACAAAGGGCGCTGTCGATCCGACCGTCGCCAGCACTGGCAAGCCCTTTTGCAGCACCTCGGCCTCTTTGGCGATCGCCACATCCATCGACCGGTCAATCCGCGCCTGCGCACCGGCAATCAAGCCGCCATCACTGCGATGACTGCGCCGCCACTCGGTCATACCGGATGCAAAGATCCTCTGCGCCGCACCCTCGGGCTGCGGGCCAATCTGTTCAAACAATCCATCCAGCGGCTCACCCGACCAGAACGCCTCATCAAACTCATCCGCAGCACCGCGCGCCAGTCGAAACGAGATATGTTTCTGAATAATGATCGCCCAAGACCAGATCGAGGCCACCACAAGCATCATCATCACCAATTTCACGGTGAGTGTCGCCCGTGCGAAAAGCCCCCACATGGAGAAATCAATCTCCTGCGCCAACGCCAGAGTTTCTGCTTCCATTAGCCTGCTCGCTATATTTGTGGCCAGTTTTCTGACCTTATCGGGCGGCAATTTAACCTAGATCAGCGGAAAAATCCAATCAAACAGCCATAAGCGGTCAAAATCTTACGACAATGCGCGGATCTCTGCCGGAAGCCTTTGAGGCCGTCCCTCGGTGCTGACGCAGGCAACGGTAACTTTGGCCCGGAAAATCTCCGTGCCGTCGCGCATCACCCGCTGCCCCATGATCAGCCGCGCCGGACTCACCTTCAGCACTTCGGTTTCCACCTGCAGCTCATCGTCGAACCGCGCCGGAACCCGGTAATCCGCCTCCAGCCGCTGCACCACCCAGATCAACCCATCCAGTCGCATAGCGTTCTGGTCATTGCCCAGCCTGCGCACCCAATCGCTGCGCGCACGCTCGATAAACCGAAGATAGTTAGCGTAATAGACCACGCCCCCCATGTCAGTGTCTTCATAATATACCCGGATCGGAAACCTATGCATCCGCAACCTCGCTCAATTGCCCTAAAGATTTGCCCACAGAAAAATTCTTCGAAGAATTTTGTCCAGAAAATTCGAATTTTCTGGCGACATCACGCTACGGCGCCTCACCCTGCAACCGGGCAAACATCCGCAGGGCATGCGATTTGTCATCCGCCGAGACCGGCATCATCCGGTCATAGGCGGCGGCAATCACCCCGGCGATCTCAGGCCGCAGGATGGCGGTACCGCTGTCCGGCAGCACCGCCAGCGGTGACACCTCGGCAAAGGCGCCATCGCCCCACATCAAAATAACCTGCACCGACTGAGACAGCGCCAGCGTCTCCGCCGGGATATCCGCCATCTCACCACTCATCCGCAAAAACACAAAGGCCGCCTGAATGGCCGCCTGATCATCAAAGCGGAACGCCCGGTACTGACTGGCATCCGCCGCCTTCAGCCGCGCCACCAATGGCTCCAGATCCGGGATCAACCGCCCCAGATCGGGCACCGCCGACAACTCATCCCAATCGCGAAAGAAGAAGAACATCAGGTTGGCCCCCAGTTCAGGATCCATCCCGTCCATCTCAGCCCCGGCCAGCGTCGCCACTGCCTCGATCGCGCCTTTGACCACCGTCAGCGTCTCGTCCTCGACCCCAAATACCACCGGAACAATCGGCCGCCCCCAGCGCGCAAAAGCATAAGAGCCATCGTTACGGGTGAAAAGCTGTTCGATCTGGTCCGGAGTCATCTCGGCGTCCTCATTCTAGGCTCCACGATCTATGCCGCGCCCCCCGGTCACAAACAAGACCCCGTGCTTTCATCTTTTATCAAATGCTCCCGCCGGAGGCTTCTGAAATTTCAGGAAAACAAATCATCCGCAGTTCTGGGCGCTTCCAACCCCAAATGGCTCCAGGCCTTTTGCGCCAGCATCCGCCCACGAGGGGTCCTTTGAATGAGCCCCTGTTGCAGCAGAAAAGGCTCGATCACATCCTCCAGGGAATCGCGGCTTTCCGACAGCGCCGCCGACAGGGTTTCAATCCCCACCGGGCCGCCGCCATAATTCTCGGCAATCAGCTGCAGGTACCGCCGATCCGCCCCATCCAGCCCCAGATGATCCACCCCCAGCCGGGTCAGCGAACTATCGGCCAATTCGCGGGAAATTGTGCCGTCGCCCTCGACCACCGCAAAATCCACCACCCGGCGCAACAGCCGCCCGGCAATCCTTGGGGTGCCGCGGCCCCGGCGGGCAATCTCGCGGGCACCGTCCTCATCCGCGGGTGCCCCCAACCGGCGGGCATTGCGGCTGACGATTTCATGCAGCTCATCCACAGTGTAGAACTGCAACCGGGTTGGAATGCCAAAGCGGTCGCGCAGCGGCGTGGTCAACAGCCCCATACGGGTGGTCGCCCCCACCAGCGTGAAAGGTTGCAACTCAATCCGCACGGTGCGCGCCGCTGGCCCCTCGCCGATCACCAGATCCAGCTCAAAATCCTCCATCGCCGGATAGAGGATCTCTTCGACCACCGGGTTCAGCCGGTGGATTTCGTCGATGAACAGCACATCACGCGCCTCAAGATTGGTCAGGATTGCCGCCAGATCGCCGGCCTTGGCCAGCACCGGACCAGAGGTCATGCGGAAATTCACCCCCAATTCGCGGGCGATGATCTGCGCTAGGGTGGTTTTGCCCAAGCCCGGAGGCCCGTGGAACAGCGTGTGATCCATCGCCTCGCCGCGCTGGCGCGCCGACTGGATGAACACCCGCAGATTGGCACGGGCCTCGGCCTGACCGATAAACTCGGACAAGCCCTGCGGCCGCAGCGCGCGGTCATTGTCTTCGGGCTGCTGTTCTGGTCGCAGCGCCGGATCTGCATCAATCATTTACGTCTCTCCCGCCGTCTGGGCGTCCGATACCCAGGTACTCACGTCTTTGGCGCCAGCAGCTTAAGGGCGGCGCGGATCAGCGTTGCCTCATCTGCCCCCTGCTCCGCCCCCGCCGCCTCGGCTACTGCAGAGGCCGCATCACTGGGGCTGTAGCCCAGGTTCGACAAGGCCGACAGGGCACTGGCTTGCGCAATTGCGCTTGTATTGGGTTTCGACGCCTTTTTCGACTTTGGCCTCGGCGCCGCCTCCACGGTTTCCACCACCTCCAGATCCGGCCCCTCCAGCGCCTCGGTGATGGTGCCGCCCATCGCCATCACCCCTGGCGCCTTGTCCTTAAGGTCCAGAACAATGCGCTGCGCGATCTTGGGGCCAACTCCCTTGGCCGCCTTGACACTGGCCCAGTCCCCCAGGGCAATGGCGCGGCCCACCGCATCCGGACCCAGAGTGCCCAGGATCGCCAGCGATGCCTTGGCGCCAACCCCCTGCACCGAGGTCAGCAGGTGATGCCATTCCTTTTCAACCAGGGAGGTAAAGCCGAACAATTGCAGCAGGTCTTCGCGCACCAGCATCGAGGTATAGAGTGATACCGCCTCGCCGACGCCGGGCAGCGCCATCATGGTGCGGCTTGAACAATAGACAATATAGCCAACGCCGCGCACATCAATCAGCACATGATCCTCGGCGCGGTAATCCAGCCGCCCGGTCAGCTTGCCAATCATGCCCGCACCTCGCGCAGGACCCTATCAGCAGTGCCGCGATAAAACGCGTGACAGATGGCAATCGCCAGCGCATCCGCCGCATCGGCGTTTTCCGGGTTACAGCCGGGCAATTGCAACTTGACCATATGCATCACCTGTTTCTTGTCCGCGTGACCAACCCCAACAACCGTTTTCTTCACCCGGTTCGGAGCATATTCGCCCACCGGCAAGCCAGCCTTGGCCAGGGTCAACAAGGCCACACCGCGCGCCTGACCCAGCTTGAGGGTGCCGGCGCCATCCTTATTCACAAAGGTCTGCTCAATCGCTGCCTGATCCGGGACAAATTGCGCGATCACCTCGGTGACCTGATTGTGCAGCGACAGCAGCCGCTCGCCCAGATCATCACCATCGGACTGGCAAACCCCATTGGCAACATGGCTCAGCTTAGAGCCATGTGATTCGATGACGCCCCAGCCAAGGTTCCGCAACCCCGGATCAATTCCTAAAATCCGCATGTTTTGCCCGGCCCCTGCCCATCGATTGTCATTTCTTTCTGTCGATTAGCACAAACCGCGAACATGTCCAAACCCTTTCCAGTGCCGCCACAGCGCCACAACAGTGCTAAACTGGCGGCAATGTGGATCAAAAACGACCCTCATCAAGGGGGAAACCGACATTTTAAGACAGCCTGTCGCAGGACATCCATAGGCCTTGTTTATATGAGCAGAAGCTATGCAATTTACGCATAGGACAGTTGCATTTTCTCCCCTTGCTCAACACAGATCCCAACCCTAAATGCCCCCCAACTGAACAGATGACTTTCGACACCTCCAATCAAAGGAAAAGATATGGCTGCTTTTGACACCACCCGCACCACCTATGGCGCAACTGGCCTGATCGGCCGTATTGGCACGATTATCGCCGCAACCACGGCAAGCATTGCGCAGTGGAACGTCGCCCGCGTGACCCGCAACGCCCTGTCGGTTCTGACCGACCGCGAGTTGGCTGATATTGGATTGTGTCGTGGTGACATCGAGACCCTCGCCGCCGGGAAATCCCTGTACTGACAGCTTTCTGTTTCGGCTCCTCCCTCGGGGCAGAAAACAAAAACGCCGCAAGCCCCAGGGCTGCGGCGTTTTATGTTTCAAAGACAGCTTAGCCGCTGTCTATATGATCGGTGCTGCTCTCAAACCCCAAAGCAGTCGATGCGCCAGGCAGCCGATTTTCTGAAGCCCGCTATGCGCAAAGCACCGGGTCATTGGGAAAACGGCAGCCTTTAGCGCAAAATCGGTCCGATCTGCGCGGCTGCCATTTGCGACAGCGGATCAGCGGTCATGATCAGCGCGCCACCCTGCTCCAGCAGCGATCCCGCCTGCAGTTTTGCCAGCCGCTCCTGATAGCCATCCAGCCCAATCGAGGCGATCAGAAAGCCTTTGAACAGAAGGAACGCGGCGAGGAACAGGAAAATGGATCGGGCGGAAATTCGCGACGCGATTTTCTTCTTTGGTGCGACAACAATCAACCCATCCGACCGTATCCGGGCCGAATATCCATAGCTCATGGCCTCGTGCTTGTTCTCAAGACGACGCACCCGCGACAAAAATTTATGATGATCTTCACTCATTACAGATCCTGAACTGGCCCCCACCAGTGGATAAGGCAGCATGCGTCTTAAATGAGGCAATTATGTGGCAGCTACTTAAAATGCGTTTCAAACCGACTGCATTCAGATCTTTCGCTGCAACAACAAGGTGCTCCAGTCACCAACCTCATCCCGCCGCACCTGATTGATGCCATTCTGCTCATAGACCTCTGCCACAGAATCGGCTTGTTCGTTGAGAATGCCCGACAGAATCGCATAGCCTCCGGGGCGCAGATACGCGGCCATCTCAGGTGCCAGCGCCACCAGCGGGCCTTTCAGGATATTGGCAAAGATCAGATCATAAGGCGCTGCGGCCAGCAGATCGGCATGATCAAAACCAGCCGCCTCAACACAACCGACCCGCCCAGCCATGCCATTGGCACTCAGGTTGACCTCGGCCACATCCACCGCCACCTGATCAATGTCGCTGGCCAAGATGGTGCCCTGCCAGACCCGTGCTGCCGCCATCGCCAAAACGGCAGTGCCACAGCCGATATCGGCAACTTTATCAGCCTCGAACCCCTCGCTGATCAGGTGGTCCAGCATGCGCAGACAGCCCAAAGTGGTGCCGTGGTGGCCGGTGCCAAAGGCCATTGCCGCCTCGATCAGCAGCGGGATTTTATCATCCGGCAGCTTGTCGGCGTCATGGCTGCCATAGACAAAGAACCGTCCCGCCTCAACCGGCGCCAGCTCGCGTCGTACATGCGCCACCCAATCGGTATCGGGCAGTTCGGACACCGCAAACGGCCTGGCATCATGCAGGGTCGCCAACAGCGCCAGCCCGGCCTGGTCCGGCGCCTCGGTGAAATAGCCCCCCACTTCCCACAACCCGGATGCGTCTTCGAGATCAAGAATGCCAACACCGATGGGCTCCGGCAGTAGATGCTCCATTGCCTCGCCCAGCGCCTCGGCGGCGGCTTTTCCGGATAGGGTGGTGAGGGCGGTAAAGGTGGGCATCACGATCTCCTGAAACTGATCCATTGCGCCTAGGCTGACTGGGCCGGGAGGTCAAGCAAACAGGAGATGTAACCGCTCAGCAGTACCTTACTCGGCCGGCGCGGCCATCCGGTATTTGCTCAGCACCGTCTCATTGCCCGGTTCAGGATGGCGCGGCACCAACAGCGACAAGCCCAGCGAGGTCAGCGCCATGCAGGATGCCAGTCCAAACACCGCCGCCGGCGAGACCATCCACAACAAGCCCAGCAACACCGGCAGGAACACCGCCGCGATATGGTTGATGGTAAAGGCCACCGCCGCGGTCGGCGCGATATCCGCCGGGTCGGCGATTTTCTGGAAATAGGTCTTCAGCGCCAGCGCCAGCCCAAACAGGATATTATCGATCACATAGAGCACCGAGGCAAACAGCACCCCCCAGCCAAACCAGTAAATGCCGCCATAGGCCATGAACACCAGGGTCAGCCCGACATACTCCCAGATCAGCGTGCGGCGTTCGCCAAAATACCCGACGGCCTTGCCCAGGAACGGTGCGACCAGCATCTTTACGACCAGATTGATCAGATAGAGCCCGGTCAACTCATGCACGTCAAAGCCGAACCTCTCGACCATCATGAAGCCGGCAAAGACCATAAAGATCTGCCGCCGCGCGCCGGCCATGAACTGCAGCGCGTAATACAGCCAATAGCGCTTGCGCAGCACCATGGTCTTGTTCTGCGGCGTCGGCGATTCAAACTGCGGATAGGCAAACAGCGCAAACAGCGCCAGCCCAGCGGTGGTAAACCCGGCCATCATGAACACGATGTTATAGCTGAGATTCAACGTCTCCCACATCAGCACAATCAGCACAAACACCACCAGCGTCACTGCCGATCCCATGCCCAGAAGCCAGCCCAACATCTGTGGCGCCTTGTCCTTGGGCAGCCATTGCAGTTGCAGCGACTGATTCACTGTCTCGTAATAGTGAAAGCCAAGCGAGCTGAGAAAGGTCAACGTCAGGATACCGGTCAGACTGGGGAACCAGGCGGTAAAGGCGGTCGCCACCCCCAGAAGCGCCAGCGACACCATGCCCAGTACCTGCTCGCGCACAAACAGAATGATGGCGATCACCCCGATGGCAAAAAAGCCCGGAATTTCGCGCACGGTATGCAGCAAGCCGATATCTGACCCTTCAAATCCGGCGACCTCAATCACAAAATTATTCAGCAGCGCATACCAGGTGAAAAACGCAATGGGCATCGCCGCCGACATCACGAACAACAGGGTTATCGGGCGGCGCCAGAACGGCAGATGCGCCGCGTCGGTAAGATTGAATGGTTTGAACATTCTTCGCTCTTACGCCTCAATTGCGGCCTGCGGTAGAGGCAATAGGCAAGTGCACATAGAGGTCTGCATCCCTGCAGACCTCGTTCCAGTCGAGACCCGCACAGCCGCAACGCCCCTGATGAGATGTCGAGCTGCGTGGCCAGAGGGGCGCCATGAGTATTTCCGGCAAAAAGAAACATCGGGGGAGTGCCATCACTTGAGTTTCTTTTTGCTAAAATACTCAGAATCCGCGCGCCGCAACAGGCACCGCGTCCTCAGAAAAAATTCTGCGGGTCGATATCCACATTCAACCGTAACTCGCCTTTTAGCCGACAGGGCGCAATCCAGCGCGAAATGGCATCCTGCAGCGGCACCCCCTTGGCAGCCTTGACCAGCAGCCGTACCCGGTGGCGGCCGCGAATGCGGGCAATCGGCGCGGGCGCCGGCCCGTAAACCTGCGCCCCGATCGCCCGCAAGGGCCCATCATTGCGCGCCAGCGCGTTGCCCAGGTCAAACACTGTCGGCAGATCGGGGCCCGACAGGATGATCCCGGCCATGCGGCCATAGGGCGGCACCCCGGCGGCCTGACGCTCAGCCGCCTCAGCTTTCCAGAAGCCTTCCTCATCGCCGGACAGAATGGCGCGGATCACCGGATGCTCGGGCTGGAAACTCTGCAACAGCGCCTCGCCCGGTTTTTCGGCGCGGCCTGCCCGGCCCGCCACCTGTCGCATCAGTTGAAAGGTGCGCTCGGCGGCGCGCAGGTCTGACCCTTGCAGCCCCAGATCCGCATCAATCACCCCGACAAGTGTCAGCAGTGGAAAGTTGTGCCCTTTGGCCACCAGCTGAGTGCCCAGGATGATGTCCGCCTCGCCCTTTACGATCTCGGATATCCGCTCTTTCAACGCCCGCGCCGAGCCAAACAGATCCGAGCTGAGCACAGCAATGCGCGCCTCGGGGAACACCAGTGCCGCCTCTTCGCCCAGCCGTTCGATGCCGGGGCCAACCGGCGCCATCTTGCCCTCGACCTCACAGGAGGGGCACACTGTCGGCAGCGGTTTGGTCTCGCCGCATTGGTGGCACATCAGCCGGTTCTGGAACCGGTGCTCTACCATGCGCGCATCACAGTGATCACAGGCCACCTGATTACCACAGGCCCGACAGATCGTCACCGGCGCAAAGCCACGGCGGTTCAGGAACAGCAGCGACTGCTCGCCGCGTTCCAGCCGTTTACCCATGGCGCTGCGCAAGGTCGGGGAAATCCAGGTGGCCGGGGCCAGTTTCTCAACCCGCATATCAATGGCGCGCATTTCAGGCAGCACCGCCGCGCCATAACGCGAGGCCAGATCGAGGCGGCGGTATTTGCCTACCTCGGCATTGACCCAACTTTCCAGACTGGGCGTCGCCGAGGCCAGCACCACCTGCGCCGAACACATATTCGCCCGCAGCACCGCCATGTCGCGGGCGTTATACAACACGCCCTCTTCCTGCTTGTACGAGGTGTCATGTTCCTCATCGACGATGATCAGACCCAGATTTTGGAACGGCAGGAATAGCGACGAGCGCGCCCCAATCACCAGTTGCGCCGCGCCCTGCCCGACCATGCGCCAGATCCGGCGGCGCTCGGTCATGGTGGCGCCGGAATGCCATTCCGCCGGGGTGGCGCCAAAGCGGACCTCGACCCGGGTCAGAAATTCTGCTGTCAGGGCAATTTCGGGCAGCAGCACCAGCGCCTGCCGCCCCGCTCGCAGACAGGCGGCGACGGCCTCAAGGTAGACTTCGGTCTTACCCGATCCGGTCACCCCTTTCAGCAGGGTAGTGCCATAGGTGCCGCTCTGCACCGCCTGCGCAAGAACCGCCGCCGCTTCGGCCTGATCCGCGGTCAGAGTCTTGCTTGGCCGTTCCGGGTCCAGTTTGGGATAGGGCAGATCGCGCGGCGCCTCCTCTTCCCGCAGGGCGCCCTGCTTCACCAACCCCTTGATCACCGAGGGTGTCACCCCAGCCAGATCCGACAGTTCCTTGGGGGTAAAGGCCAGCCCAGCGTATTCCTCCAGCGCCGCCAGTACCCGCGCCCTTGCATCGGTCATCCGCTCCGGCTCACTCGGGCCGCGCCGCAGGATCTTGCGCATCGACACCGGATCAGACAGCCCCGGCGCCCGGGTTGCCAGCCGCAACATCATCGTCAGCGGCGTCAGAGTGTAAGCAGCCGCTCGGCTCAGGAACTGGCGCATCTCGTCGCGCATTGGCGCGATATCCAGCACCCGGTTCACTGCGCGCAGCTTGGCCGAATCAAAATCGCCCTGCCCAGGCCCCCAGACCACGCCCAAAACCCGGCGCGGCCCCAATGGCACCTCGACATAGGCGCCACGGAAACAGCCGCCCTCGGGAGCGCGGTAATCCAGAACCCGATCAAGCGGTTGCGTGGTCAGCACCCCGACCCGCTCGCCTGCATGAAAAAACTCCTGTCCGCTCATGCCGCTGCCTTTCTGCCTCAGGGGTTTTTAATGCCTCGCTATTGCGCTAAAGGCTAGCGCAATCAATGGCCAACCCATCCAAAGGATCCTTCCCATGAAATTCTTCGTAGACACCGCCGAGATTGACGCCATTGCCGAGCTGAACGATCTAGGCATGGTTGACGGCGTCACCACCAACCCGTCGCTGATCAAGAAATCCGGTCGTGACATCATCGAAGTCACCAAGGAAATCTGTGCGCTGGTCAAAGGCCCGGTCTCGGCCGAAGTCACCGCCGTTGATGCCGAGACCATGATCGCCGAAGGCCGCAAACTGCTGGAGATCGCCGAAAACATCGCCGTCAAAGTGCCGCTGACCTGGGACGGGCTGAAGGCCTGTAAGGCGCTGACCGATGACGGCCACATGGTCAACGTCACCCTGTGTTTCTCGGCCAATCAGGCGCTGCTGGCCGCCAAAGCCGGTGCGACATTCATCTCGCCCTTCATCGGTCGCCTGGATGACATCAACCTGGACGGCATGGAGCTGATCGAAGACATCCGCACCATCTATGACAACTACGGCTTTGACACCGAGATCCTGGCTGCCTCGATCCGCTCGGCGAACCACGTACTTGACTGTGCCCGTCTGGGCGCTGACGTGATGACTGCACCGCCAGCCGTGATCAAAGCGCTGGTCAACCACCCGCTGACCGACAAAGGCCTGGCAACATTCTTGGCTGACATCAAAGCAGCTGACATCAAGATCCTGTAAGCACCAGTTCAGCTTGCAGAGAGGGAGGTGCCTAACGGTGCCTCCCTTTTTATTTTAAACGCAGTAATCCACCTTTTGCAAAGACACGCGACAGCCCATCAGACCCATATTACCAGTGACCATCATGCATACCGATCGGAAACAGAAAATGCTTGATGTCGAAGCCTCGACACACTTAATCTTGGAAAGGCATTCTAAAAGGGAATTGTCAGTGACGTAATTGGAGACACCATGAATTTACTCAACAAAAAAATAATGCTTCTCACAACTGTTTTAGCTAGTTCTTTATTGCTTGCTCCGGCAGCAATGGCAGAAGATGGTCTTACCATCCTCAATGGCTCAGCGGAAAAATTGAACTTACAAGTATCGGCGTTCAATGGTTGCAACAGTAACAACTTGAAGGGAGCGCATACAATAAAACCTAACAGCTTTAAATCCTATGATGTGTCAGGCGGAATCGGCAAATCCTGCACCAATACCGCCGTAGCGTCCATTGGGGCTGCGCAGACGGCATTCACGTTTAATATGAGTTCCGGGAACCCTGCTTACATTCAAGATTTAATAGTTGTATCAGGTGGAGGACTCAGCGTTAAGAAATCTGGGGACCATGATCTCCAGATAGGTTTAAAATAAGCCCAAATGGTACACTGTGGCTCAAGTTAACATCGCGCCACAGTGTACCATTATTCTTATTAACCTGTTTTCTCAACAGGTCATAGTTTCTATGTTTAGTTCCATTATTGCTGGGATAGACGCCTTGCCATGCGCGTCGGTGCGCCTTTCACGTAACGAAAAATTTCATAAGCTTGTAGTTTGGTCAATCCGTATGCGGACTGACAAACGGAAGTGGGTTGAAAATAAATTGATCTATCAATTCGCGTCAAATCCTCGCCCCTACTACACGTTTGATAGTAACTGATTAAATTTTGTCTTCTGAACGTCCAAATCATTTCGGTTGGCTTAGCCAAAGCATCGTGACAGCGTCGAAGGTTTTTTGGGTTTCAGACATCTTTGACGGCTGCACAAGTTCGCTATCATGGTTATGCGATCTTTAAGATTAGAGCCGCCAATTTGACTAGGCTGCGCAAAAAGCCGCGCCTGCACAAAATTTCCCCACCTTTCATTAAAACTCATGTTATACCCTGCGCCAAACCCAGCAGAGGTCATGAGATGAGCAGCAGTCCTAAACTCGAAGACGCCCTGCGCCGGGCCATTGTCGACAAACCCGATGCGGTGCTTGACGATCCATTGGCGATGAACGCGCTGGTTGCCGCCAATGAACGCGCCATGGGCGCCAATATCGTTGATCTGCGCGGCATCGCGATGGAGCGGATGGAGGCGCGGCTGGATCGGTTGGAAGACACACACCGCTCGGTCATTGCGGCGGCCTATGACAATCTGGCCGGCACCAATCAGATACACCGGGCCATTCTGGCGCTGATGGACCCCACCAATTTTGAGGATTTTCTGCAGAACCTACGCGGTGACATTGCGGAAATCCTGCGACTGGAGGCGGTGACTCTGGTCCTGGAAACGGTGCAGGATGATAAAGATCCGGCGGTCAAACGCATGGGCGAAGTTCTCAACATAGTTGAGCCCGGTTTCATTGATGACTACATCAGCCAGGGGCGCGGCGGCACCGTACGGCAGGTCACGCTACGACAGGTGCAAGGGGCGGCGCAGCAGATCTATGGCGACAAGGCAGACTGGATCCGCTCGGAGGCTTGCCTGAAGCTGGATCTTGGCAATGGCCGCCTGCCCGGCCTGCTGGTGCTGGGCGCCGAAGACCCGCATCAATTCACCCCGCAGCATGGCACCGACCTGCTGACCTTCTTTGGCAATGTCTTTGAACGGTCGATGCGCCACTGGCTGTCTTGAGCCTGCTATCGCCAGCCTGCCGCGATGCACTGCAGCATTGGCTGGCCAGTCAAAGTGCGCTGAACGGGGCCGCCGAAAATACCCTCACCGCCTATCGCGGCGATGTGGGCGAGTTCCTGTCGTTTATGACGCTGCATTTCGGCAGCCCTCAGGGGCTGGGCGCGCTGCAGGACATCACCATCAGCGACATGCGCGCCTGGATGGCCGAGAGTCGCAATTCCGGCACCGGCGCGCGCTCACTGGCGCGCAAACTGTCGGCAGTCAAAAGCTTTTATCGCTGGCTGGCTGAACGCGAAGGCTTTGAGCCAAGCGCGGTGCTGATGGCCCGCGCCCCCAAATTCCAGAAAAAACTGCCGCGGCCGCTGGCGGCTGAGGCTGCCAAGGCGGTTTTGGACACGGTTGAACTGCAGTCGCAATCAGATTGGGTGGCGGCGCGGGATGTGGCGGTGGTGACCCTGCTTTATGGCTGCGGCTTGCGCATATCCGAGGCACTGAGGTTGCAAGGCAAAGACGCACCCATCGCCGCCGTGCTGAGGATCACCGGCAAGGGCGGCAAGGAACGCATTGTTCCAGTGATCAACGCCGCCCGAGGTGCGGTTGATCGGTACTTGTCCCTGTGCCCCCACTCTCTGGACCACAACGGGCCATTGTTTCGCGGGGTGCGGGGCGGCGCCTTGAACCCGCGGCTGATTCAGGGCGTGATGGCCAAGGCGCGGGCCCAGCTGGGACTGCCCGCAACCGCCACCCCGCATGCGCTGCGCCACAGCTTTGCCACCCACCTGCTGGAGGCCGGCGGTGATTTGCGGGCGATCCAAGAGCTGTTGGGGCATGCCTCGCTGTCGACAACCCAGGCCTATACCGCCGTCAACACCGCGCATCTGATGGAAATCTACAATCGCACCCACCCCAAGGCCTGACCCTGTCACGAGCTTGTGTAGCATCGTGCAATGTGGATCCGCCGGAAACCGCTAGTTTTGTGAAGCCAAGCCGGTGATAGCAAAACAACGGGAGCCAACACCATGAACCACCTAGTGAGATTTGCGGCTGTAGCATCAGTCGCCCTGCTCGTCAGTACTGCCGCACAGGCGCAGGATTGCCAGGTTTCAATCACCGAACCCTTTGATTTGACTGAAACCGACATCGCCAGCATCTACGACTGCATTGGCGACAAAATGGTCGAGGGCTATAGCAAAGGTGGGGACATGGTGGCCAAGAACTATCGCAACTGGACTGTCACGGGCACCCGTCACGGCGTGGCCGGGGCGCATGGCAACCGGCTGCTGCTGACCTATGCCAACGACATCGCCGCCGAACAATACCTGAAATTCGCCGAAGAGGGCGTTGTAATGCCGGCTGGGTCGCGACTGGCCAAGGAAAGCATCAAGATCAACAAAAAGAAGATCGCGGCTGTGGTTGGGCCGCTGTTCTTGATGACCAAGCTCGAGGCTGGAGCCGCGCCCGAGACCGCCGACTGGCTCTATGGGGGCATTCAGCCCAATGGCAAGCCGATGAAATTCAAGCAGGGTTTTTGCCACGATTGCCACATGAGCTGGGAAGAACAGGATTTCCTGGCCTATCCGCTGGAGGAGGTCCGCGTTGGCAACTGATCTTGTTTCTGGCCTTGCCTGCAAAAACGGCAAGGTCAGAAAACATATTTAAAATACAGGGGATTAAAACCACAGCGTATCAACCTGCGGTTAAAACCTTTCAGGTGTCTTGGCCTCGTATTGTTCCAGAAAGGACGCCAAGATGATTATTTCAACAGCCACACCGCTGCCCAACGCCACGACCCCGGCCCCCTCTCCCGTAACACTAGAAAGTCACGCGGGTCAGCTCGATTTCAGTCACATGCTGAAAGAGTTGGACCTTGATGGGGACGGTCAGATTTCCGACCAGGAGTTTGGGTCTTACCGCGCCGCCAAGGCTGCACGAGGTGAATTCGTTCCGGCAGACGGCCCGGGCAATCAGGGGACTGGGAATAAAGCTGCCAGTGAATTGGCCGAGATCCTGTTCCACAAAGCAATGGAAAATGGCTCGACTGATAGTTGAGCCCTTGCGGGCTGGGGGGAAATTCGGCATCACAGTCTAATGACTCCTCAGATCCGCGCCCTTAGTGTTCATCTTTTTACCGCCACCGGCGCCGTTTTGGCGATGTTGGCAATGCTGGCAGCCGTCGATGCAAAGTGGGACTTGATGTTCCTGTGGTTGGTGGTCGCCTTTGCGGTGGATGGCGTCGACGGGCCCTTGGCACGGCGCTATCACGTCAAACGCTACGCGCCGGAATTTGACGGGGTGCTGCTGGATTTGATCATCGACTATCTGACATATGTGTTCATCCCGGCCTTTGCGCTGTTCAATTCGGGGCTGATGGCAGGCTGGACCGGTTGGTTTGCGATCATCGTCATCACCTTTGCCAGTGCGATGTATTTTGCTGATACCCGGATGAAGACCAAGGACAACTCATTCTCGGGCTTTCCCGGTTGCTGGAACATGCTGGTGCTGGTGATCTTTGCCCTGCAGCCCAGCCACTGGACCAGCATGGCGCTGGTCACAGCGCTATCCGTGGCGATGTTCCTGCCGCTAAAGTTCGTCCATCCGGTCCGCACCGAGCGCTGGCGTCTGGTGACATTGCCGATGGCGCTGGCCTGGACCTTCTTTGCCGGCTGGGCCGCCTGGGTGGATTTCCACCCGCAAAGCTGGGCCCATTGGGGCTTGGTGGTGACTTCGGTCTACTTGCTGTTTGTCGGTGTGGTTCAGCAGGTCGTTCCGGTTCAGCGCAAATCTCAGAACAGCTAAGACGCCCTAAGTGTTTCTCAGCTGACCCAAGCTAGATCCGCGTCAGCACCACACCGCCAACAATCAGCAACGTGGCCACCGCCTTGGCGCGGTCAAACCGCTCGCGGAACACCAGCACGCCAATCAGCACCGCAAACAGGATCGAGGTCTCGCGCAGCGCCGTCACCAGCGCAATCGGCGCCTGGGTCATCGCCCAGACCGCAATCCAATAGGCCGCCAGCGAGGCGCCTCCGGCCATGCAGCCGCGCAACCATACCCGACGTCTGGCGGTCAGCACCGAGGTGCCCCGGTGCCACAGGGCCCAGGATCCAAAAATCACCCCGTCGATCAGGAACATCCAGGCGACAAACAGGGTGGCATCGCCTGCCTCGCGGGCACCCAGCCCGTCGATCAGCGAATAGCAGGCTGTCATCAGCGCCGAGGCAAAGGCAAAGCGCAGCATATGCCGACTTTCACCATTGCTGAACACCCCGCGTGCCATGGCAATGATACCGGTGCCCAGCGCGGCGATCCCCAGATACTCCAGCAGCGACAATTGATCGGCCAGAACGAACACCCCGACCAGCGCCACCAGCATCGGCGCCAGCCCGCGGGCAATCGGATAGACCCGGCTCAGGTCGCCGTGTTCATAGGCCGAGGTCAGGAAAAACTTGTACAGCGAATGCACCAGCCCCGAGGCCAGCAACCACAGCCAGATCTGCCCCTGAGGCAGCGGCAGGACAAGCGCCATCAGTAGCCCCATCGCCCCCTGCGAGGTGGACAGGATGAACATCGCCTGCAGCTTGTCGCCACCGGTTTTGACCAGCGCGTTCCAGCCCGCGTGAAGAAAGGCCGCAAACAGGACGGCCAGAAACAGTGTCGCGCTCATGCGGTCCTCAAATCAACAACCCGGCAGCACCTTCGTGCCTTAACAGCGCCACCTTGGTCTCGACCCCGCCCGCGCCGGAAAACCCACCCAGCCCATTGGCCGCCAAGACCCTATGGCAGGGGATGATCACCGGGATCGGATTGGCGCCACAGGCATTGCCCACCGGCTGCGCGGCGCCGCCCAATTCGCGGGCAATGTCACCATAACTGCGGGTCTCGCCAAATGGGATCGCTGACATGGCGGCACAGACCGCGCGCTGAAAATCAGACCCCTCCACCTGAAGCGGCAAATCAAAGACCTGCAATTCGCCGGCAAAATAGGCCCGCAACTGATCCAGCGCCGCATCCAGCAGGGCCGTTTGTGCGCCGCCAGCCGCAGACCAGTCCAGCCGCACAATAGCGCCCTCGCGCTCGTGGACCGAGAGTAGACCAACTGGAGTTTGAAGCGAGGCTATGGGCATGGGGTGCACCCTCAGTCATTGCAACAATCTGCGCAAGGGTGCGATGCGCATTAATACAAACACTAACACGCCCAAGGTGCGCCCCATCAGCGCCTGCTCATCAGCCCCTGATCGCGTTAACCTTTATTAAGAATACTTCTCACTTTTGCTAAAATTCGAGCTAAACACGTGAAGAATTTGAAACCAAAGGTGCAGCAAAATGATCTTGGCAGCTTCCAGCATTAGCATTTACAAGCCCGTCAACCGGGCCGCCAAAGCCGCGATCCTTCAGGCCGATGCCATCGCCGCTGTCGAAAAGAACCAAGAGCTCGACCGGGTCGCTGCCGCCGCCAAGACTGTTGAAGATGCGCGTCAGAAATACCTGCAGACCCAATATGTAGGCCCAGCCCGGACCACTGCCCGTTTGGCAGCGCTGACAAATGAGCGCCCGAATGGCCTGCAGATCAACTATCAGGATCTGCGCTCTGGCCACCACGCAGGCCCCACCCCTGTCAGCGCCATCACCGCGCAGATGCAGTACCGCCAGATCCTGAACATCCTAGTGTAAGGCGTTGCGGACCAATGGCGAACAGTGCCGGACCGGTAAGATTTTAAACATCTGACAGTCCGCACCAAATGGTGATTTTCCGGCCTCCTTTCGGCGCTTTGAAAATACAATTTAAATTCTAAGCGTACCGGGCCGCTGGCCTTATTATGTTTCAGCCGCATTTTAACAAATCGTCCTTAGGATCATGGAAGCACTCACGCCGCTCCCAAATCCTTTGGAGACACACTATGACTTCTATCTCAGCTGTTGGTGGCCTCAGCACGGCACTCAACTCAACCACAGTTAACAAACAACCCGGGCCGCCAGACCATGCCAAGGCCTGGGGCTGGCGCGCCAAACAGGCGGCCCCAGCGGAAGAGACGCAAGCGGTGGCCCCTACGGAACCTTCGGTTCCTGCCGAAATCACCGATGCAGTCCAAGCCGTGGGCGTGGTCGACGAGACATCTCAAGACGCGGCAACCACCCTGCCCCCGCCCAGCGAGGCCGACATGGAATCGATCATTCTGGGGCTGGCCGCCAGCACTGCGGATGCTGCCGATCAGGTTGCCACAGCCGAATATGACGTCGCCGCGCTGTTCATGTAACGCTGCATATGCAGCCCTGAAACAAAATGCGCCGCCCTCTCCCATCGAGGGAAAGGGCGGCGCGCAAGGCACTGACGTGCTTGCAGTGTCTTAATCGTTAGCCAAGCGCCTCGTTGCAACGGCCGCAAACACCATCGTGACCGTGCTGGCCCACATCCGGCAGGATCTTCCAGCAGCGCTGGCATTTCTCGCCATCGGCCTTCTCAAACACCACCGAAATACCGTCCACTTCGGGCATACGGAAGGCCTCGGCCGGGGCTGGATCGCCGGTCAGCTCGACCCCAGAGGTGATGCAGATATCGGCAAAATTCACCGAAGCCAGCGCAGCACGTGCTTCGTCGTCGCGGATATGCACCACAGGTGAGGCCTCAAGCGAAGCACCGATCACCTTATCGGTCCGCTGGATCTCCAGCGCCGCAGTCACCACGCGGCGGGCCTGACGGATGCCAGCCCATTTCGCCGCCAGCGGTTCGTTCAGCCAGTCAGCCGGCGTGTCGGGCATATCGGTCAGGTGGATCGAGCTGTCGTCGCCGGGATAACGCTCCAGCCAGACCTCTTCCATGGTGAACACCAGGATCGGGGCCAGCCAGGCGGTGAGACGGTGGAACAGCAGATCCAGCACGGTGCGGGCGGCACGGGCATTCAGCGTATCGCCATCACAATACAGCGCATCCTTGCGCACATCGAAGTAGAAGGCCGACATATCCACGGTGGCAAAATTGAACACCGCCGAGAACACACCCTGGAAGTCAAACGCCTGATAGCCGCTGCGTACCTTGTGGTCGAGCTCGGCCATGCGGTGCAGCACCCATTGCTCCAGCTCGGGCATATCCGCAGGCGCAACCCGCTGATCTTCCGAGAACTCCCCCAGAGACCCCAGAATATAACGCATGGTATTGCGCAACCGGCGATAGCTGTCGGCCACGCCTTTGAGGATTTCAGGTCCGATCCGCTGGTCGGCGGTATAGTCGGTCTGCGCCACCCAGAGCCGCAGGATATCGGCGCCGTATTGTTTAATCACGGTTTCCGGCACGATGGTATTGCCCAGCGACTTGGACATTTTCATGCCCTTGGCATCCAGCGTGAACCCATGGGTCACCACATTGCGATAGGGCGCGCGGCCCAGGGTGCCACAGGCCTGCAACAGCGACGAGTGGAACCAACCACGGTGCTGGTCGGTGCCCTCCATATAGACATCGGCGATGCCGTCCTTGGTGCCATCTTCGCGGTCGCGCAGCACAAAGGCGTGGGTCGAGCCGGAATCGAACCAAACGTCGAGCACGTCGAACACCTGCTCCCACTCATCCGCGTTATAGTCATCGCCCAAGAACCGCTCTTTGGCACCGTCCATGTACCAGGCATCAGCGCCCTCAACCTCAAACGCGGCGACAACGCGAGCATTCACCGCGTCGTCACGCAGCAGGAAGCCGGGATCGGTGGGCAGCAGGCCCTTTTTCACGAAACAGGTCAGCGGCACGCCCCAGGCGCGTTGGCGTGACAGCACCCAGTCGGGGCGGCTTTCGATCATCGAAAACAGGCGGTTGCGGCCCTTTTGCGGCGTCCATTTGA
The DNA here is from genome assembly GCF_030285785.1 of Parasedimentitalea psychrophila. Lineage (NCBI taxonomy): Bacteria > Pseudomonadati > Pseudomonadota > Alphaproteobacteria > Rhodobacterales > Paracoccaceae > Parasedimentitalea > Parasedimentitalea psychrophila. Next base: position 659,204 of record NZ_CP127247.1, read on the forward strand.
CCAGCTCATCAATCGAGGTCAGCGCCCGGTCGCGGATGGTCTTGCCGTGGGTGTCCTGATCGTCGCCGATTTCACGATCCACGGCGGCAAACCACTGTGGCGTATTGCGATAGATGATCGGCGCCTTGGAGCGCCAGGAATGCGGATAGCTGTGCTTGATCTTGCCACGCGCCAGCAGGCCGCCAACCTCAACCAGCTTGTCGATGATTTTCTTATTGGCATCACCCTCGCCGCCCTTGCGGTTGAGGATGTAGCTGCCACCAAAGAACGGCAGATCAGCGCGAAAGCCGCCGTCGTCCAGCACGTTATAGGTGATGACCTGCTCCAGCATGCCCAGATCACGGTAGAGCTCAAATTCCTCCATACCGTGGCTCGGCGCACAGTGCACAAAGCCGGTGCCTTCGGTGTCGGTGACAAAGGGCGCGGCGCGGAAGTCGCGGATGTCGTCCCATTCGCCATTACCGCCTTCGGCACCTGCGAGGGGGTGGGAAAGAGAAATGCTCTCCAATTCTTCGTTCGTTACGTCTCTCAAACGGGAATACTGATCTTCGGCTAAGCGCGCGCGCTTCATCACGTCGGCAGCGAGATTATCAGCCAGCAGGTACTTTTCGCCGACATTGACCCAAGACTCTTCGGGGGTGCCCGTAACTTCGTACAACCCGTATGCAATGTCTTTCCCATAAACGACTGCCTTGTTCGAAGGGATCGTCCAAGGTGTAGTGGTCCAGATTACAACATATGCGTCTTCAATTGCGGATAGCCTTCGCGACAATTCCCCGACGTTGTTCTCGTTGAGATCCTCACCATCAAGATCTCTCGCAGACCAGCCTGACGTCTTTGGTTCTGCCTTAGCCACCTTGAACTTCACCCAGATGGTGTGGCTCTCTTTGTCGTGGTACTCGACCTCGGCCTCGGCCAGTGCGGTTTTCTCGACAGGCGACCACATCACGGGCTTGGAGCCTTGGTAGAGCGTGCCGTTCATCAGGAACTTCTGGAATTCCGCTGCGATCACCGCCTCCGCATGGTACGCCATGGTCAGGTATGGATCATCCCAGTTGCCGGTGATGCCCAGACGCTTGAATTCTTCGCGCTGGATATCGACCCAGCCCTCGGCAAATTTGCGGCATTCCTGACGGAAGTCGATGATATCGACGTCGTCCTTGTTCTTGCCCTTCTTGCGGTACTGCTCTTCGATCTTCCACTCGATCGGCAGACCGTGGCAGTCCCAGCCCGGAACGTAACGCGCGTCAAAGCCCATCATCTGGTGGCTACGCACGATCATGTCCTTGATGGTCTTGTTCAGCGCGTGACCGATGTGCAGATGGCCGTTGGCATAGGGCGGGCCGTCATGCAGGGTGAACGGTTCGCGGTCTGTTTTCTCGCGCAACCGGTCATAGACGCCAATCTTGGCCCAGCGGTCCAGCCACATAGGCTCGCGCTTGGGCAGGCCGGCCCGCATGGGGAAATCGGTCTTGGGCAGGTTCAGCGTGGATTTATAGTCTGGGGCTTCGGGCGTGTCGGCGCTCATGGGGGCGTCCTTTGGATGGTCTGTTCGGGAATATCAAAAGCGTACGGTGCGAGGTCTCAAACACCTTGGCCCGGCGTCTCATAGGTCAGAGAGCCGGGGAAATAATTCGGAATATGTCAGCAGCGGGCAACAAAGGGCCGAACATCCTTGGCTTATGAGGGTTCGCGACGCCCGAGAGGCCATCGCGATCCAATCAGGTGCAATTTGACCAGCAGATACCCCACGCCGACCGGGAAGTCTAGCAACTGACAAAGCCCAAGGTTTCGCCGCCCCCGATCAGGTCAGCTGCAGCGGCACAGAGAGATAGACACCAAACTCTTCGCCGATGTCGCAACTGACACGGGCATGCACCTTACCCTGACGGTCCAGGAAACGCTGCTGGTCTTCGACCGGGAATATTCCCTCGTGCCAGATGCCGGGGTGGATATAGAGACCCTTGGAGCCATCCGCCCAGAACGCCACAACTTTCTCTGGTTTCAGGTCGTCGCCAGGCAGCGCCACAGGCACCACAAAGGGTTTGTTATCCAGCGGGAAAAACAACTGGCCGCCGTCCGGGTGATAGTTCATGTGCCACAACAGCACCTTGTTGCGCGGCTCGGTCTGGGCCTCTGCCGAGGCGGTCTGCGGGTCGGTTGACCAGCCCAGGACATAGTTGCCGTTGACCGCCTCATTCACCCCATAAAGAATGTCGCCCTTCCAGTCACAGCGGAAGGTGCCTTCGACATAGCCAGCCTCGTCACCGGTGTTGGCATCAATCGGGCGCCAGCCCTGCGCAGGCCATTGAACAATTTCAATGTCAAATTTGGCGGGATCGTCGACCAGGCATCCATAGCCCTTCACACTTTCGTCAGTGGCAACGATGAGCGGCACTTCGAAAAGATCCCGAGACGGTTTTTCCGAAGGGTCGAACATGTAGTTAGGTGTGGGTGCATCCATTTTTCTGGTCCTATCCGAAAGCAGTATTGCCCGTCAGTAACCACTTGACGTGGATTCTGTCCAATTTATAAAATATAAAAAAACATAAGCAGAATTTTCATGACACTTGCCCAGCTGAAAGCGTTCCATGCGGTTGCCACCGAAGGCTCGATCCAGAAAGCGGCGGAGCTTCTGAAGCTAACCCAGCCGGCGGTGTCCATCCAGATCAAGGCGCTGGAGCAGGGCCGCAAGGTGAATTTGTTTCGCCGCAATGGACACGAGTTGCGGCTTAGTCCCAATGGGCAGGCGCTGTTTGAGGCAACCAGCCGATTGCTGCGCGCCCAGCGAGATGCCAACGACATCCTAACCTCGGCCGCTGGCGGCATGTCCGGCACATTGGTGCTGGGGGCCGACGGGCCCCATGTTGCGCTCGACCTGGTCGCAAAGTTTCGGCAGCAGAACCCCAATGTGCGGGTTGAATTGCGATTGGCCAATGCGGATACGACCTGGGACAATCTGCAGCAACTGCGCGTCGATGCTGCGGTCATGGCCGGAGCGCGGCCAGATGCCAGCGTTATGCGGCAGGACATCTGCCGTCAAAGCATGGTTGCCCTGCTGCGGCATGATCACAGCCTGGCAGGACAACAGGAATTAACCATGGCGACACTGGCCGGTCATGATCTGATCTTTCGGGAAACCGGGTCCAGCACTCAGCAAAAAGTCAATGCGGCGTTGCGGGATCTTGGAGTGCTCGAACAACCCAAGCTGGAGGTCAGCAGCCGCGAGGGCGTGATAGAAGCGGTAAAGCGAGGTATGGGGATCGGATTTGCCTATGAAAATGAAGCGCCCTGTGATGGGCGGCTGACGGCTATACCAATCACCGATATGACAGCGATCAATACGGATCAATTGCTTTGCATGAAGGCTCAGATGAGCAACCCTTTTGTCAAATCTCTCTTTAGTCTTGCCTGAGTCTTGCCTGAGTTTCAGATCAACGGCGGGACGTCCTATGGGCCGGTAGCGACGGTGACGGCGGCGCCTGTCGGCATCCGATTTCGGACGCCGTTTAGGACAGGCCGCAGAGCGCGCCAGAGGGTGGCCGTTGCTAGAACGCCAGGCTATAGTCCAGCTGCAGACCATAACTTTCATAGCTCTGTGCCCCCAGCCCATCCAGATAGGCCGACAGCGCAAAGGTTCCGCTGGTGTTGCTCACATAATTCAGGCCAAGGTTCACCTTGCCCCGCCAGCCGGAATAGCCTGGCAGAATGCTCTCTGCGACCTCAGTGCCACCAGTGTTCGACCAGATCCCCGAGACCCCGGCGCGCAGCTCCAGATCGCCTCCCTTCAACGGCACAGGCTGGGTCGCGTCCAAACCCAAAGCCATCTGCATCAACTCAACCTTTTGCGTGGGGACAAGATTGCCCAGGCTGTCCTGGTAGGTCTTTTGTTCCTCCGCAGCATAGGCCGCATTCAGAAAGGGACTGAAACGGGTGCGGCCCTGGTAGACATCACCGCTCACCTGTATCTGCGTCAGCAGGCGTGAGGTGTCAAAATCATCGCTATGGGTGCCAAAAGGCGTCACCGTGTTGGAAGATTGGCCATAGAGCATACGCGCCTCAAGGAACAGCGGTTGATCGACCATCTTGGCCACAACATAGGGCCCGGCAAGCCAACCAGTGCCCTCTATCGCCATATCACCCTCGTCCTGTGACTGGTGGTCAAACTGCAGCATGGCGCCAAGCAGAACGGTCTCGCTGATTTTGCGATGGCTGCCAAGGGCGCCAAAGACCGCGCGGCTGTCGGCGCCGTCATCCTTTGACCACGCACCTCTGAGCTGGATCCAGACGGGCTGTTCGGCACCTGCCGCCAGATTGAAATTGCCCAGGCCCCGTGTCACATTCACATCGAATTCCCCGCCGACGGTGCCGCTGAGAAATCCGGTCAGATCCGGCTGATTGGAAATCAACTGGTTGGCGCGGCCATGCAAAAAGCGCGCGATGGTCTTCTGGGTCTCTTCAACTGAAGTATCCGGCACCACCGGCGTAGTGCCATCGCTGGAAAATTCGTGAGGACCAGCCCCGAGTGATCCGACGGCAGTGCCCAGAGTGAATGAAAATCCAATATAGGTGTCGGATGCAAATGACCCGTCTGCGCCATCTTGGCTCAGGCCAGAAATATTGGACGATGGAGTTCCGAGGCACTGGGCCAGGCCGCTGATTGTTATAGGGTCAGCGTTTACAGTACTATATACACTTGAAGCAAAGTAACTCCCTCCGGCTTCTTCACTTAAGACGGCATTTATCCATATACTGACGGCTGTAAAACCGGTTGCATCAACACTCCAGCCAATATCGCAACTAGTCGCATCAATCCTGATGCTTCCGCTGACCGCGTCCGCCGCGGTAAACCCCAACCCAACAGTTGGAGCCATGCAGGCCATCGCCAGCAGCCCTGCCCGAATAAGTGATCTTTTTTGCATAAATAGGTCCTTGCCCGTCAGGCACCAGAAGTCGTTCCGTTGACCATTAGAGGCCGCAGGTTGCCGGATCGTGAATATGGCAACTATTTCAACGGAGTGACCCGGCGTAACTTCGGCACCCTCCCCGGGCAAAGGCCGCCTTTGATGCCTTGAACGCTCTTGGATAAATTAACGTTGGCCTGTCGGCGAAGGCGCATTTTGATTTGGTCAGGCCGCACCTGCACAACACCCAGCCCCAAACACATCCCGAGGACGCAAAACCCGGAAACGAAGGTATTCGCGTGCATTTTTCCAGCCTTTTCAATGGCTTGAATAAAGCACCCAACAGTAAACTCCAGCGGGATTTACTGTTGTTTTTACTGTTTTGATTCGAGCCAGAATCAAAACATTGAAGCGCAACTGGAGCAAACCGATGCCCGAAATGGTTCAAGACCAAAATAAAAACCAAGCTGCCCCGCCGGAGGCACCAATCACGGCGGGCGGCAGGCAGAATTAGCTGTTGTAAGGCCGCTCGGGGCGTCGGCCAGTCAGCCACCGGTTGACTGAGGTCAACCACAAAAGGGTCCGGTTGGCTGCCTCATGACCTGATTTGGCACGGGTGGCCATGACATTTGCCATTGGCATCGGCTCGTCGGGCACCGGTTCACCTAAGAAGTCGCATAGCTCATTCCAGCCATGCCCCTTTTCCCAACACACCTCCAGCAAAAGATCCGTCCGGCCTAGCTCGGCGAAGAACGCACGCACCTCTGCGTTGTGGGCTTCGTAAAACGCCAGATGCGCCTCTGGTAAGTTACTCCCCAATAGTTGGACAGATTTTGGCGTAAATTAAGCTACTCTCTGCACCTGCTGGTCGGGGTTGGTTGTTATAATTCTCTGCCAGTAAACCACGGCGGGTGGTTGGCCGCCAAGGGCTGAGTGTGGGCGCTTGTGATTGTAGAACTCGATCCATTTTCTGACGCCCGCCTTCGCTTCGGATCTGCTCTCCCAGGCATGCAGATAGACGCATTCGTATTCAGGAGGCCGCCAGAGCCGTTCCATGAAGATGTTGCCGAGGAACCCGCCTTTGCCGTCCATCCACTGCCCGGCAGAGCATGTTTATATGCATGAGAGGGGGTAGATAGGTGATGTCGGCACACCAAACTTGATTGGGCCGACCCACCCGCAGGCCACGTAGCAAGTAGGGTTAAATCTTATGGCCCTTTGCGGGTTTGCCCCCTCTCGCACATGCAAGCATGTATTGCCGGGCAACGGCTGTTCGGCTTTTGGTCAATCGGCATGAGGCCCAGCAGCCGCATCAAACGTCTGATCCGTTTCTCATTGACCAGGTTTTCTTCATTCCGCAGGTGCCCTGTCATCCGCCGACCGACAGGGCACCTGCGCAGCAATGTCCCGACAGGCTGGCGAACGCCATAAAACGGGGTTTCCAACACCGGCTGGTCGATCACCCGCATCAGATCGAGGTTCATCTCAGTCTCAGCTTTTACCTGCTCTTCATCAACTTCCGGGGGTTTTCGGCCACCGCGCTCAAACAGGTCTGAAGCGCCTTCCAGCAAAGCCCGTTTCCACTGATGGATCTTCGTTGGGTGAACACCGAACCGGCTGGCCAGCTCGCTGACCATCTCCGCGCGTTTCAGCGCTTACAGCGCGACCTTGGCCTTAAACTCTGGGTGAAGTTGCTTCCGCTTCGTCATATCTGATCTCCTTCGTATTGAGGATCAGCAGACTACAAATTGCAGCCTACGCCAGTGTCCGAATTTCGGGGGGGGGGGGGGGCGCTCAGTGGTCTGTTTTTCGGGATAGGTTTGCGGTTTAGTTAAGATGTGTCGGCTTTCTGTTCAGGCCGCTTTTCGTATTTCTGCTTGGCCCGAAGGATGTTCTGTCGGGCTTGCGCTTATCAAGGGCGGCATGATGCCACCCTGAGCTGTAGGCACCTACCACGACCAAGAATACAACCTGTGTCGCAAAAGGTATTTTCAGCGTCTTTTTAAAAGGTGAAATAGCTCGCTAGAATAGGCTTTCAGCGTCAGTTTCGGATTCTTCAAAAATAACGGGAAAAAATCGTACCTATTCGTGTAGAATGATAGCCGTGCGCGGCTGAGGAAGAGTCTCGTTTTGAGCAGTGAGATGATCGGGTCGTCGTGAGCGAGGCCAAAAATCCGAGCATCGTCCAGGCGGTCAGCATAGACTGCCTTGCCGATCGTCTGAATTCTGATCCGTCGCACACAGATTGCACTACGACGTCGGTCTTTGAAATCAAGGTGAGAGATCCCCACACCTTCGCGATAATAAAGAAGCGGTTCATTTATCAAGGTAATTCGACCTTCGAGTGCGGCTCGAAACCCCAGGATGTGGTCGTCGAACACCTGGGATCGGTTTAGTGGTCCGTACTTTCTGAATAGCTCGCGGCTCCAGCCTCCTGAAGCTCCGAGGTAGTGACACAAAGACGGGGCCAAGGGCCAAGGGTCATGGGTCTTGAACACGTCTGCGGTTCTATAGTCCGAGCTGCATTCCTGCCCATTTTTGTCTATCGGCATTGCGTGTGAGTGAACTAATAGAGGGGAGTCTTTGCTAAACGCAGCTTGTATGCAAGTTGCCCGCTCTGGGAATGATACGTCATCACCATATGCGGGGACAATTATTTCACCTTCTGTCCGGAGAACAGATTGGTTTATGTGCGCGACTAGCCCTATATTTACATCATTCCGGTTTACGACAACTTTGTGGGGGCCACGATACCCCTCAACAACCTCTTTGATCACTGTGAAAGTCGAGTCTGTTGAACAATCGTCAGAGATAAGTATCTCAATTGGCTTTCCGGTTTGCGCAAGAGCGGCTTCCACTGCTTGACGCACGTAAGCCTCCTGATTGAAAGTCAGGACGATCATACTGGTATCGTATTTCAACTTATTAATCTCTTGAGTGGATTCAATGATTTGCAGTCGGATTATTGAAGCGTTCGAGGCAATTGAAGGCAGCGGCACTGGTCTAATCTGAGGTAAGGTAAGGTACATTTTTCGCGTCACCCGTACAATTTTGAATGACGAGAAGACGATTTTCATTCAGCATATCTGCAATATTCGGTCAACTAAATTTTCGCTTTCCATCCTCCATTCCAGTGCATTTTGACGAGACATTTGGAGATGTTTCAAGTGACCTTCTCAAACGCGACTACGTTTCCCGTTGATAGATCGCAACGAGGGTATAAGCCGGCGGCAGCACAGGAATCATAGATTTCTTTGATCCCCTGACGCGAGACTACTTTTGGATGGAGCTCAAGGACAAGAACGCGAATTTCCGTCAAATCGACAGCGCAAAGAAGTTCCTCCTCACCGCCTTCAATATCGATGACCAGGACGTCAGGCGCAAATTCAGACAATACATGTTCGAAATTTTCAGTCGGCACGCTTACAACCGACGCCGCTCCCCCTTCTGGTTCCAGGAGTGAACTTTCAGCAAATGACTCATGAATGTAGAAAGTACGATGACTGTCGCCTGCTACTCCACGTACAAGAATTTCATTACGTAGATCGATAGTGGTGAGGCCATTTCTACGGTACAAGTCTTGTATGGGAGCAATAAGCATAGGGTTTGCTTCATAGCTACGGATTTTCGCATCCGGGAAGTGCTTTGCCGCCAACGCCGAGACCACACCAAGGCCTACACCTGCCTCCAAAATGCGATCTCCAGAACGAACGAGCGCCAGAAGTGCTTCGATTTCCGGTGTCTCATATCCAACCCAACTCAACTGATCAAAAATTGGCCTGGTGATATGGTCCCCTTCAAGAGGTACAGTAAGGCCCATGTAGACGATGCTTTCGCGCGTCTTCCAGCCTAGGCGCCTAATTGCTCTCTGTAGTCCGTTCATTTCAAGAACTCTCGTGGTTTCTGCGGCTCTCGAGTGAGGTCATGGAATATGATTTTGCACAGATGACATCATGAATTGGCTTACTTTAGTGAGATTGTGCCGTAAAGTCGCCTTCGAAATACTTCTGCCTTGCGGCGTGGTCTTGGCTAGTTCAGTCTTGATCGCCAAGGAAACCGTCGATGCCAAAACGTATAAGGTTTGCCTCGTTTGCGGTGTCGTCAGTAATAGGGCGACACAGCGGTAAAGATAGTCTCCGGGAATAGAAGTTGCACTGCAATCGGTTTTGAACGTATCGGCAAAACAGGCCAACGGCTTATCCAAATCGTATGTATCTAGCCCATCGCCACCTGATTGAGAGCCGACGCTTAGTTGGCCTTCATTTGGATCGCAGCGAGAGGCAGAAGCGAGCCCGACCTAACCAAATCGGATGCATTCAACTTCTGAGCGTGGCCAGAAGTGCAACTATAGGGTTCCATGGGAATATACGGCGGCGTATCGCCGTCAGGTTCAATGCTGTGGCGAGATAATTTTTCTCGACTTTTCGACTGGAAATCCGTTGGTTTGCGACCTCAGTACTAAACTCAGCCGTCGCCATGAATTCTTCGTACCGCGATTGAGTCATCAGCCTTTTCAACAGGATGCTACCGGGTCGGTCGGCCACAAAATCGTTCATCGAATACTCCACTAACTCACCGTTTAGTGATGCCCTAAATCGTTCCTTGAAGCGCGCAAAATCGAGGGCGAAAATGTAATTGAAATTATGCGTGGAGACATAAAGACAGCCACGCTTTTTTAACGCTTCAGCGACCACGCTTCGCTGTAATACAACGCCATGTCTGCTCATTTCAGCATATATCGAAGCTGCATAATCGTGCTTATCCCGATCGACAACAACCCATATGACTTCAGAGAACCCAATATCGCGCGCCAATGTCTCGATTTCGGAGGCCAGTGTGAGATCAACAATTGCATTTTCGAAGTCCTCCCCACTCAACAGCACCGTATCGCAGCCTTCGCCAGCTTTCGCGCGGCAATCTTGCAGGAATTCACCAAGAATTGAAACGCCTTCGGCCTGAATTCGCCACATCAGACTACTGTGCTGGGTCGGATGCTCGTGCTGTGGGTAGAGAATGCCAAACCTATGAAGGCGGGAGCGGTTTAAGGCGCAAAAATTTTGAAAGGCCGTCGTTCCAGTTTTGTGACATCCACAATGAAGAATAAGTCTAATTTCCGGCACCTCTGGCAGCTATTGGTTCCGGTTCGAAAGGGGTCCGGACCAATGCACAACCCTTGCAAAAACGGATAGCACTCAGGCGGCCGTTGCGAAAGCGCATTTTGCCCGTGCGGTTTCAATGGCTCGTCGCAAATGAACCTCGTCCTTGTTCCCGGACACTGGGGTACTTTACCCCTGTCCATGAAAGGGGCACCAAATGGGACGCCCGCGATCAGCGGCTTGTCATCCGTGAAGCGCGAGATCTGGAGTTGCTGCCAAAGATAAAGGCGTTTTTCAAAGCCAGCGGGAAATGCTATGGGTCCAAGCGCATTCATCAGGATCTAATGGCTGATGGTGAGATCGCTTCTGAGCGGCGTGTGGCGATAATAATGAAAGAAAACAAGGTGTCTCCGCTTCTGCGCAAGCGTAGAAAGCCTGTTACAACCGACCGCAACCATAAATTGAGACCATCACCAAACTTGTTAGAGCAAAACTTCCACTGCCAGACGCCCAACACAGTTTGGTTGGCGGATATTACCTATCTCGGCACGGACGAGGGCTGGCTTTATCTGGCTGGCATCAAAGATATGGCCACGCGAGAAATTGTCGGTTGGGCGATGGAGGGCCATATGCGCGCGGAGCTCTGCTGCGACGCCCTGAAGATGGCTCTGGGCCGCAGAGGCCCCGTTCCCGGATTGATCCACCATTCCCCTTCTCGGGATCATGCTGCGCATAACCCTGCCGGGCAGTGGACTGGACCTGTCCCGCTTTCGTTCCGCCCCTTGTGCTCATTTAGGCGGCGATCTTTTCAAAAGCCAAGGGACTTTTCCAGCCTAATGCCGAGTGTCTCCGGCGGGGATTATAGAACCCATTAATGTACTCGAAGATGGCGATCTCAGCAGCCCTGCGGGTTTGCCAAGAGTGCCGCCAGATCAATTCCGCCTTGATGGTTTTGAAGAAGGTTTCCATTGCGGCGTTATCATAGCAATTACCCTTGCCGCTCATGGATACCTTGAAGCCATACTGGCGCAGGATTTTCTGGTAATCCTGCGAGCAATATTGGCTGCCCCTATCAGAATGATGGATGCATCCTTTGGGCGGCCTGCGCAGGGCTATGGCCATGTTCAGCGCCCGTATGGCCAGATCACGCTTCATCCGGTTGCTGACAGCCCAACCGACCACGCGCCTGGAGTACAGGTCCAGAACCACGGCCAGATAGAGCCAGCCCTCGCGGGCCCAGATGTAGCTGATATCGACAACCCATTTTTGATTGGGTCGATCTGCTGAGAAGTTCCGGTTCAGCAGGTTTGGCGTGATGTTGAACTTGTGATTGCTGTCCGTTGTGGCCTTGTACTTACGGGTTCTGACAACAGATATGCCGTTCTGGCGCATCAATCGGCCGACACGGCGGTGACCAATATCCAGACCAAGCTCTTTCAGTTCTTCGACCATTCTCGGTCGGCCGTAGCTCTGCAAACTCAGGCGGTGCTGCTCCCGGATGTGGGCCAACAGAACCATATCCCCACGTTGACGCTGGCAGGCAGGGCGTTTGCGCCAGGCTCGGTAGCCACGTGGGGTGACATCCACAATCCGGCAAAGTCGCTCTGTGGGAATGCTATTGCGGTGCTTTTCAACAAATGAAAACCTCATTTGCTTTGGTCCGCAAAGAAGATTGTTGCTTTTTTTAGCAGCTCCCTCTCCTCACGTAGAAGGCGGTTTTCCCGGCGAAGGCGCTCGTTCTCATTGGCCAGTTCCTGATCCTCTTTCGAAACAACGTCCGCGTCACGATAGGTTCTGATCCACTTGCACAGGGTGGACATACCAACCCCAAGATCGGAGGACGCCTGTCGGCGGGTCAGCCCGCTGGTCAGTGCGATCCGCACTGCGTCGCGTTTGAATTCTTCGGATGGTCGTGGTGCCATGGTGTATCTCCTTTGGGGCAGAATATGCTCTCAAAGGGGCGGAACAATACCGTGACAGGTCCACCATTTGCCTGGCGCGCCAGGAAAGCCTTCTCGCCAAGTGGTTACCGGGAGGGAGGCTGGAAGGGCGTGAATGGGTCGCGCTCAATCCCACCCGCAACGATCGCCGCCCAGGCTCTTTCCGGATCAATGTTGATAACGGGTTTTGGGCGGACTTTGCGACGCCTGACAAAGGCGGCGACCCGATCAGCTTGTTCGCCTATCTCAACGGCCTCTCACAGAAGCAAGCGGCATTGGAACTGAAGCGGCAATTGGGAATGAGCGCATGAAACACGAATTTTTCTCCCTAGCGCATCCGACCAAGGGCGTTGCGTCCCAACAGTTCGTCTACCGAGATGTGGCAGGTAATCCGGTACTTGTCGCGAACAGGTACAATCTGCCCGACGGGGGGAAATACTTCCTCCCCTACGATGTGGCGCAGGGGAAATGGAAGGCGCTGGACCTGCGTCCAATCTACAACCTGGACAAAGTTGTGAGCGCGGACCCTTCAACCCCGATCATCCTGGTTGAAGGCGAGAAATGCGCGGACGCACTGACCGCGCTTGGATACCTGGCAACAACCACGTTCGGCGGCAGCAACGGCTGGAAGAAAGCGGACCTCTCCCCGCTACACGGGCGCCGCGTATACGCGTGGGGAGACCAAGACGACGCGGGTCAGAAATACGTCCTTGATCTGACCCGTACCCTGGGACCTTCCCCTACCCCTACGCCGGGTAGGGTAGGGAAATCCGAAGCACGCCTAATCCCGATCTCGGCTTCTACCCTACACGAGATCACGGGGACACAGATCGACCTGGTGAAAGGTTGGGACGTAGCCGATTTCTTGGACCTGGGTTTTGGGCGGACAGAAATAGACGCCCTTCTGGAAATGGCAGCGCCCAAAGACATTGGCGATGAAGCCGTGCTCGGCAAGGGAGACACAAGAAACTCCCCATCGCAGAAATCGACATCTGACTCTCCGAATGTCCTCGACGGGATGGAACTTTGGAGAACACCCCAGGATGAGACTTATGCAACTCTGCGAAGGGACGGCCATTTTGAACATTGGCCGACTGCATCCAGGACCTTTCAAAGACACTTGGCCTACGCTCACTTTCAGACCGAGGGAAAGGTTCCATCGGCAACGGCCCTCGAAGATCGGCGGCGAATGCTGGAGGGAGAAGCGCTGTTTGGAGGCGAAACCCATCCCGTCTTCTCGCGGATCGCCTCTATTGGTCGAACCATCTATCTCGACCTTGGGGATGCAAGCTGGCAGGCGGTCGCAATTACCGCCGAGGGTTGGCAGGTGGTCACCCATCCTATGACCCGGTTCCGTCGGTCGCCATCTACGGATGCGTTGCCCGTTCCAGAACGGCACAGCGACGGCATCGAGCTTCTGCGCCCCTTCCTCAACGTCAAAGATGACGATGACTTCCGGATGCTTGTCGCCTGGGTCGTCGGCTGCTTCCATCCCAAAGGTCCCTACCCCATCCTGATCCTGTCAGGTGAACAGGGCAGCGCCAAAAGCACGACAGCGCAGATTTTGCGCAGCCTGGTTGATCCAGCCAATCCCAGCACCCGCAGCACACCCTCAACAGAACAGGATTTGGTGATTGCAGCCAAGCACAACCATGTCCTGTCTTTCGACAATCTGTCCAACATCCGCCCAATGATGGCTGATGCTTTTTGCCGGATTGCCACTGGCGGCGGCTTTGGCACCAGGAAGCTGCACACAGACACAGACGAGGTATTGTTCAACGCGACCCGTCCCTGTCTGTTGAACGGCATACCGGATCTGGCTGCACGCCCCGATCTGGCCGACCGCTCTATTGGCGTCACCCTGCCGGTGATCTCATCACGTGAACGCCGCACACTTGGTAGTTTTAATCGAGACTTCGCCAAAGCGGCCCCCTTCATTCTGGGGGCTCTTCTAGATGCGGTTTCAACCGCTCTTTCCCGAATTGATTCTGTGAGCCTCTCAGAGGCCCCCAGAATGGCGGACTTTGCAAAATGGGTCGTAGCCGCAGCGCCAGCCTTAGGGTGGCCTGAGGGGGCGTTTCTGGACTCCTACGCGGCAAACAGAGAGACCAGCGACCAATCCGCAATCGAAAACAACCCGGTAGCATTGGCAATCTTGCGCCTCATGGGGGCTCAGAAGCACTGGGAAGGCACCGCGACCGACCTCAAGCAAACCCTCCGCCAGCGCTTTCCGGCGCTCACAGATGATCCATACAGCTTTCCACGGCAGGAAAACAAACTCAGCGCCGCGCTTCGACGTGTGCAACCACCGCTTCGTAGACGCGGCATTGCTCTCAGCTTTGAACGTCGTGGGAAGTCAGGCGAACGGCTTATCCAGATCACAACCATATAGTTTATCGTCAGCATCGTCAGTATCGTCAGCCAAGCACACAATCTCAGTCGGCTGACGATGCTGACGATGCTGACGATAAAATTTGGGTTACTGCTATGATACGACCCTGGCTGACCTTCGCTGCGATCGCTGCCAATGGCTGCGCTGCTGAGTAACCGGACCTTGCAAAGTTGAAAGAAGTCGTCCTTTGCAGCGATTTTGTGAATTTCGACAAGCTCCGACGCTAAAAGGGCGATTTACCGCTTCGAAAGGAGCATTCTGAAAGTGCTTATGATTTCCATTGGCGCTAAGTTAGAAAGTTGGCGGAGGGTCGTTTTGCAAACGAAATCCGTAAGCTTTTTCCCATTTCGGTTGTAAGGAATCAGAAACTTGAACTTTTCGACAAGTAGGCTTTCCAAATCGTGCCCTCGCATAGTCAGTACTTTTTGAGGTACTTTTAGAGACATTCCATTCAAATATTCAACTTTGACGGTGTCATCGCCCTCAGATTGTACGCCCAGAATGAACGCAGTCAGTTTGTCGACATTCACTTGCCAAGTTTCTTGTGACCAACTTGATATCCCTAAAAACGACAAATCGCCTTCAAGGTCCAATTTATCCATCACATCCGCTTCATTGGATGATGCCAGCGCAGGAATTAAAAGAACAGGATCCAGCAACAGGTTTTCGATACTGTACCTAACGTCTTCGCATAGGACTCTCAGGGGACCTTCACTGGAATTCTTTCCGTCCCAATCGATCAGTCCAAATATGCTTCTGACACCGGCGTTGGTAAGCTCACCCACATATTTCCTTACTTGATCACAGCCGGAATTAATTTCCTCCCCACTGTCCTTTTTAATTCCGACCGGGATGAAACTGAGAGAGAGCTCCGAGTCAAGTTTGTGCCTGTACTTTTCGTATAAATACGAAAAAAGCTTTGCGTCAGTATCGCTCTCTACGAAAACTTGCCGTCGACCACCGTAAGAAACGGCCACAGTTGGTACGCCGTCTGTGAGGATCGCGAGTGCTCTGTCTTTACTGATTTTGTTAACCCGAGGTGTCGCAATTTCGAAGAGACTCTCTTCATCTGCAAGGGCAACGGTTGTCGGATTGTGCGTCGTCATAATAACTTTAACATGATGCTTTTGAACGATAACTTCCTTGATCGTTTTGAGAAGTCCACGCACCATTGATGGGTGTAGAGGGGCGTCGACTTCGTCAAGGAGGAGCAGTTTTGGAAAAGTTGTTTCTTGCCTATCATCGCTGCCATTAAACAAGCAGATTGCAAACGACATCAGCACTTTTTCGCCAGACGACAGAGTTTCAAATGATACGTTTGCACCCGTCGAGACTTTAGTTAACTGGGGAGTGAAAGCGTGGTCGTCGTAGAGACTAGGACAACTGATCTGAAAGTCCAAGTTTGCTGCCGTGAGTAACTCATTGACGATGTCCCACGGTGGACGCCGATGCATAGTCTCAAATTCTTCATTACTCAGTGGATTGGCATCGCTGTGGCCACTGGCTGCGGCTCCAACCCTTCTCAGGTTCACGCCATATAAGTCACGATACGTGCCGAAAAGTTGAGCGAAAGACTGCTTGAATGGCTCAGTTCTCCCCCAATTCCATGAAGAAACCTCTAAAACTTCTGCATCACTCATGAAGATAATGTCGAACATATTCTGTTCGAATGTAGCTTTCCTCGCGGCCGACGCATTCATAGGTAGAGTTTGGTCAACTATGGCCCCAAGCTGCCTTGCAAAAATGGAAAGTTGAGACACGAATTTGCCATGACCTATTTGTTGAGTGTCTAAATTGGCGTGGATTTCTCGAAGATTCGGGGTGTTCTGCACGTGCAGCAGAAAGTCGGTGGAAATTACGGTAGCGGGTGGAAATCCCAGTTGCGTTACAAGTTTTTGAATGGATTTTTTGAATTGCTTTCTTTGCTGGTTAATTTGTTCAAATCTTTGATCCTTCTCCTGTTGTCGTAGTGCCGAACTGAATTCCGTCGAATTTACTGGGGCAATCTGGCTCCCATCAAAGGATAAAATTTCACTTTGGTGATCCTGAACGCTATCGGAAGAAAATGCCCCCTTGCTTAGCCCGTCCAGAAAATGGGATTTACCTGAGCCATTGATGCCCGTCAAAACCGCGAAATCTGGAAGTACGATTGTTTCGAGTTCTTGGATTGAAATGTGTGGCCTAACGAAACTCACAGTATGGGGCATCCAATAATTTCCTTAACAAATCATTTGGTTCTGGTGAAACAGTACGGGAAGCCAGGCGGGGGGTGCAAGCGTCGGGGCAAGATATCTCAATAAGCGGCCTCGCAAGACGATGGGATACGAAACTCCCACAGAGCGTTTCCAATCGTGTGTTACGTCGATCAGTTGAAACCGCCACTGAGAGTGGTCACTTGACGCTAAGCGCACCAATTGGCGGCAAAGGGCCGTTCGCGCCAGTTGGGCGGACAACATTGAACGCGGCAAAGTCAGCAACCTGGTCGCCCGTGGTCAATGCCGCGAAGGTCCGCAATCGGCGCGATGTGACCTGTCTCCACGTTACTGAACTTTGCTCTCTGCCGTAGCACCAGTGTAGCACCGAAGGGGATTGCACAAACGCAGACGGCCACCCGAAGGTGGCTGTAAGCGTCTGTGTTTGTTGTAGAATTTTATGGTTGCGGGAGTAGGATTTGAACCTACGACCTTCAGGTTATGAGCCTGACGAGCTACCGGGCTGCTCCATCCCGCGACAGTTTTGTTTGGGCTACCGCTTACGCTGCTTGAGCCCAGGTCAGTCTCTCTTGCGATGTGCGGCGAGACTGTGGTGCTTCAGGACGATGGTTTGTTCTGAAGGTATTGTTTGTTATCGTTGGGGATTTTTCTAGGTTTGGCGGTGCCCTACTCTCCCACACCTTAAGATGCAGTACCATCGGCGCAACAGTGCTTAACTTCCGGGTTCGGGATGGGACCGGGTGTTTCACTTGCGCTATGACCACCAAACCGAGGAAAATCCCCGCTTTGGAGAGATATACGGCGAGCTTGCAGAGCAAGCGCGCCGAGCAGGAGACAGTGTCTTTGCGAAGCAAAGGCGCGTTCCTGCATCAACTCCGGAGTGTTTGCCGACGGCAAGTCACTCCGTTTTGTCCAAGTCTTGTATAGTCTGATACGTGTCTTGCCGCCAGTTATGGCGACCTTAAGACACGGTTGGAATGTATGCTTTGATTGTCGTTCACAGAGTTTTTGTTATTGCTAACAGTCTGTCTATTACTGGATCAAATCAAGCCTATCGGGCAATTAGTACCAGTCAACTGAACGTGTTACCACGCTTACATCTCTGGCCTATCGACGAGGTGGTCTACCTCGGCCCTCAGGGATACCTTGTTTTGAGGGGGGCTTCCCGCTTAGATGCCTTCAGCGGTTATCCTGTCCGAACATAGCTACCCAGCACTGCCGTTGGCACGACAACTGGTCCACCAGTGGTTCGTTCACCCCGGTCCTCTCGTACTAGGGGCAACTCCTCTCAAGTATCCTACACCCACGGCAGATAGGGACCGAACTGTCTCACGACGTTCTAAACCCAGCTCACGTACCTCTTTAAACGGCGAACAGCCGTACCCTTGGGACCTGCTCCAGCCCCAGGATGAGATGAGCCGACATCGAGGTGCCAAACACTGCCGTCGATATGGACTCTTGGGCAGTATCAGCCTGTTATCCCCGGCGTACCTTTTATCCGTTGAGCGATGGCCCTTCCACTCGGGACCACCGGATCACTATGACCGACTTTCGTCTCTGCTCGACTTGTCAGTCTCGCAGTCAGGCTGGCTTCTGCCATTGCACTCAACGACCGATTTCCGACCGGTCTGAGCCAACCTTCGCGCGCCTCCGTTACGCTTTAGGAGGCGACCGCCCCAGTCAAACTACCCGCCACACAGGGTCCCGGATCCGGATAACGGACCGCGGTTAGACATCAAGCAGAGCAAGGGTGGTATCTCAAGGGAGGCTCCACCAAAACTAGCGTTTTGGTTTCGAAGCCCACCACCTATCCTGCACATGCTCGGCCTAATGCCAATGTGAAGCTGTAGTAAAGGTGCACGGGGTCTTTCCGTCTAACCGCGGGAAGCCTGCATCTTGACAGGCAATTCAATTTCGCTGAGTCTATGTTGGAGACAGCGGGGAAGTCGTTACGCCATTCGTGCAGGTCGGAACTTACCCGACAAGGAATTTCGCTACCTTAGGACCGTTATAGTTACGGCCGCCGTTTACCTGGGCTTCAATTCAGAGCTCTCACCCCTCCTTTTAACCTTCAGGCACCGGGCAGGCGTCAGACCCTATACGTCGTCTTACGACTTCGCAGAGCCCTGTGTTTTTAATAAACAGTCGCCACCCCCTGGTTTGTGCCCCCAGCTTCCACTTGCGTAGAAACCGGGCCTCCTTCTCGCGAACTTACGGAGGTATTTTGCCGAGTTCCTTCAACATAGTTCTCTCAAGCGCCTTGGTATTCTCTACCTATCCACCTGTGTCGGTTTAGGGTACGATCTCATGGAAGGGCTATTTCCAGGGACCTCTCAGCAGCCCATTCAATCCGATAAGGATGAACTACCTCTGAGATCCGTCACCACTTCCTGGCCCAGGAATATTAACCTGGTTCCCATCGACTACGCCTTTCGGCCTCGCCTTAGGGGTCGGCTTACCCTGCTCAGATTAGCTTTAAGCAGGAACCCTTGGATTTTCGGCGAGAGTGTCTCTCACACTCTTTGTCGCTACTCATGTCATCATTCTCACTAGTGATCTCTCCACCGGATGGCTTACGCCCCGGCTTCATCGAAAGATCCGGTCCTCCAAAATGCCCCGAAGGACACTAAAGAGGATAGGATCTATGTCACACTACGCTCTGCTACCATGCACTTACGTGCATCCTCGGCTTCGGCTCATGGCTTGAGCCCCGTTACATCTTCGCCGCAGGACAACTTATTTAGACCAGTGAGCTGTTACGCTATCTTTAAAGGATGGCTGCTTCTAAGCCAACCTCCTGGTTGTTTTGGTCGTCCCACCTGCTTTCCCACTTAGCCATGAATTAGGGGCCTTAGCCGGAGGTCAGGGTTGTTTCCCTCTTCACTACGGACGTTAGCATCCGCAGTGTGTCTGCCATCTAGTACTCCTCGGTATTCGGAGTTTGGTTAGGGTCAGTAAGGCTGTATGCCCCCATTGCCCATCCAGTGCTCTACCCCCGAGGGTATTCGGATGACGCTCTACCTAAATAGATTTCGCAGAGAACCAGCTATCTCCGAGTTTGATTGGCCTTTCACCCCTTGGCACAGCTCATCCCGATCTTTTTCAACAGATGTGGGTTCGGTCCTCCAGTGCATGTTACTGCACCTTCAACCTGGCCATGCCAAGATCACTCGGTTTCGGGTCTGATCCCACAAACTCATGCGCCCTATTAAGACTCGCTTTCGCTGCGCCTACACCTAACGGCTTAAGCTTGCTTGTGAGACCAAGTCGATGACCCATTATACAAAAGGTACGCTGTCAGGCCTCCGGATCCGAAGATCATTGGGGCCCTCCAACTGATTGTAGGCGTTCGGTTTCAGGTACTGTTTCACTCCCCTCGTCGGGGTGCTTTTCACCTTTCCCTCACGGTACTGGTTCACTATCGGTCAGTAAGGAGTACTTAGCCTTCGAAGGTGGTCCTCCGATCTTCAGACAGAATTTCACGTGTTCCGCCCTACTTAATACGTCCATCAGAGCTTAGAATACGGGACTATCACCCGCTATGGTCATGCTTCCCAACATGTTCTTCTCACTCATCTGGCTCGGCTGGTCCCCGTTCGCTCGCCGCTACTAGGGGAGTATCATATTGATTTCCTTTCCTCCGGGTACTTAGATGTTTCAGTTCCCCGGGTTTGCCTTTTTAACCCTATGTATTCAGGTTAAAAATACCTGGTTTACCAACTTATTTTGCCCTACCGCGCGGAGCGCTACTTGAGGGCGAACCCTTTCGTAGTCTCAACAAAGTAGTATAAATAAGAAAGTATCAGGTGGGTTGCCCCATTCAGAAATTCATGGATCAAAGCTTATTCTCAGCTCCCCATGACTTATCGCAGAGTATCACGTCTTTCATCGCCTCTTACTGCCAAGGCATTCACCAAACGCCCTTTTCGCGCTTGATTTGATCCAGAAATAGAAAGACTTGATATTTGCCCTACCGCCTAGCGGCTACTTGAGGGCGTTTGACCGCTCCCAACCAGCGTTGGAATGTAGAACAATCCGATCGATCAGAGAACAGAAGCTGGTAAGAAACTGTTCCCATATATCTCTGATATCAAAAGCATACTTTCCCGCTCGCACCATAGTAATGATGCGAACAATTTGAGCACGTCCCGTATGCAATCACCATCCGTGCGGGAGGTGACTGAAGAACGTACTCGGGTTAGTTTACTTGACTTGGACAACACCGTCGTTTCAGTCCGGCATACCCATAAACATCCGAGGAAACAGATGTCGTACAGGCTTGCATCACGCCCCCGAAGGGAAGATCAGCACCAATCTGAGGTCTCTCCCTTACTCGGGCGACCAACAGTATTGTTGATTATATCTCTCTAAACGATGTCAAGGCTTCTTGCGAAGCCACGTCCGATTGGACGTTCAAACATTCAAAGGAATGCTTGAAGATCTAATCAAAGTAAATTGGTGGAGCCTAGGAGGATCGAACTCCTGACCTCCTGAATGCAAATCAGGCGCTCTCCCAGCTGAGCTAAGGCCCCAGTTAATTTGCGCCGCAAATTGACTGGGCGTGCTGGCAGCCGACTTTCAGGGAAAGTCTGCGAGAAGCACTCAGTCATGTTCTGCGAGGCAGGGTGTAATCCTGAGACCCGCTGTCGGGACAGTCCACTGCGTAGACTACCTTGTCGCTTGTCACCAAGAGGACCTGTTATTCCCACTTGTCCGCGAAGCGGAAAGTGGGGTGGTGGGTCGAGGAGGACTTGAACCTCCGACCTCACGCTTATCAGGCGTGCGCTCTAACCACCTGAGCTACCGACCCGATTTTCATTCTGCATAAGCAAAACAAAACCAGTGTGCGAGCAGCACTCAGTGGTTATGTCACCGAACAGCTGCCGATAACGGCTGCTGCCGCGTGTTTCTGAAGAGATATGAGGACGGCCTGGCTCTGTCTGAGATCTTGCGATCCCAAACTGAGACTTGCGTCTCTATGATCATACACCCATTTCGGGCGCCGCTTCGTGAGAAGCGGAGATCTGCTAAGTGTTTCACGAGATCAGCAAGCTGATCTGGCTAGAAACATCCTTAGAAAGGAGGTGATCCAGCCGCAGGTTCCCCTACGGCTACCTTGTTACGACTTCACCCCAGTCGCTGAACCCACCGTGGTCCGCTGCCTCCTGTTGCCAGGTTGGCGCACGGCCTTCGGGTAGACCCAACTCCCATGGTGTGACGGGCGGTGTGTACAAGGCCCGGGAACGTATTCACCGCGTCATGCTGTTACGCGATTACTAGCGATTCCGACTTCATGGGGTCGAGTTGCAGACCCCAATCCGAACTGAGACAGTTTTTTGGGATTAACCCATTGTCACTGCCATTGTAGCACGTGTGTAGCCCAACCCGTAAGGGCCATGAGGACTTGACGTCATCCACACCTTCCTCCCGCTTATCACGGGCAGTTTCTCTAGAGTGCCCAGCTTAACCTGCTGGCAACTAAAGATGTGGGTTGCGCTCGTTGCCGGACTTAACCGAACATCTCACGACACGAGCTGACGACAGCCATGCAGCACCTGTCACTATGTCCCGAAGGAAGGCTCCATCTCTGGAGTTGTCATAGGATGTCAAGGGTTGGTAAGGTTCTGCGCGTTGCTTCGAATTAAACCACATGCTCCACCGCTTGTGCGGGCCCCCGTCAATTCCTTTGAGTTTTAATCTTGCGACCGTACTCCCCAGGCGGAATGCTTAATCCGTTAGGTGTGTCACCGAATAGCATGCTACCCGACGACTGGCATTCATCGTTTACGGTGTGGACTACCAGGGTATCTAATCCTGTTTGCTCCCCACACTTTCGTACCTCAGCGTCAGTATCGAGCCAGTGAGCCGCCTTCGCCACTGGTGTTCCTCCGAATATCTACGAATTTCACCTCTACACTCGGAATTCCACTCACCTCTCTCGAACTCTAGACCAGGAGTTTATGAGGCAGTTCCAGGGTTGAGCCCTGGGATTTCACCCCATACTTTCTGATCCGCCTACGTACGCTTTACGCCCAGTAATTCCGAACAACGCTAGTCCCCTCCGTATTACCGCGGCTGCTGGCACGGAGTTAGCCGGGACTTCTTTACTAGATACTGTCATTATCATCTCTAGCGAAAGTGCTTTACGACCCTAAGGCCTTCATCACACACGCGGCATGGCTGGATCAGGCTTGCGCCCATTGTCCAAGATTCCCCACTGCTGCCTCCCGTAGGAGTCTGGGCCGTGTCTCAGTCCCAGTGTTGCTGATCATCCTCTAAAACCAGCTAAAGATCGTAGACTTGGTAGGCCATTACCCCACCAACTATCTAATCTTACGCGGGCTGATCCTTCTCCGATAAATCTTTCCCCAAAAGGGCGTATACGGTATTACTCTCAGTTTCCCGAGGCTATTCCGTAGAGAAGGGTACATTCCCACGCGTTACTAACCCGTCCGCCGCTCGATCCCGAAGGATTGCGCTCGACTTGCATGTGTTAGGCCTGCCGCCAGCGTTCGTTCTGAGCCAGGATCAAACTCTCAAGTTGAAACGATCTTGCGATCGTGTCCTTGACGTCGAACCTCTGCACATATCGTCCCATTGTTCAAATGGGACAGTTTAACCGTTTGGTTGTGCTTCAGTTTCAAAAGAAACCGAAACCCTCCAAACAGTGAAGCTGACACTGGTCATCGGTTCGTATGCATATACGACCCTACCAGCGTTGATATATGCACAGGTTGATCCATCGAATGAACCAAACCGCCCACATATCTCTTCAGATATATAAATTTTCAAAGAGCAGCAGACCAAAGGTCCTAGGCTCGTAAGCCCCAGAGACCAAAATCAAACCGATGCGCCAATCTCTCAGCACGCCCGCTTCAACCCCAATCTCCATCCCCCGTCTCTCCGAAGCGTCCCCGGTAGCACATCTGCGCCGCCGGTAGGGGGGTTCTAGGGTTATCGCACCCAGCCCGCAACAGCTAAATTACACAAATCGAAAGTTTCCTTGAAGAAAGCGGACAAACCTCGCAAAAACAACGCCTTACACCAAGATAAAGCCACCCCCCTGCCCCATTATCCCAGCACAAAACCAGCAGAACCGCCAAACCACAGCCCCCGGATCAACCATATAGCGCAACCCGCAGAGATACCCACAGGCCTGCAGAGTCTCACAGAGGAAATCACCCAGAATCGCAGCCCATCAGACCGCGCGTAGCGCGCGGCGCAGGATTTTGCCGACATTGGATTTGGGCAGTTCTTCCAGATAGGTAATCTGGCGCGGTACTTTATAGCCGGTCAGGTTCTCGCGACAGTGGGCAATGATTGCCTGGTCACTCAGCTCAGCTCCGGGGGTTTTGACGACAAAGACGCTTACGGCCTCACCGGTCTTGTCATCCGGCACCCCGATACAGGCACATTCGGCGACTCCGGCACAGGCGGTGACAACCGCTTCGATTTCATTGGGAAAGACATTGAACCCCGAGACAATGATCATGTCCTTCTTGCGATCGACAATGCGCAGGAAGCCGGCCTCGTCAAACACCCCGATATCACCGGTGCGGAAATAGCCATCTGCGGTAAAGGCCTCGGCGTTGGCGGCGGGCCTGTTCCAGTAGCCTGCCATGACCTGCGGTCCCTTGGCGCAGATCTCGCCACGCTCCCCCAGGGCGACGGGTCTGTCGTCATCGCCGAGCAGAATGATATCGGTGGAGGGCACCGGCAGGCCACAGGACCCGGTGAACTCAGACACCCCAATCGGCACCAGCGTCAGCACCGGCGATGCCTCGGACATGCCGTAGCCTTCGGTGATATGCGAGCCAGTCAGCGCCTTCCAGTTCTGCGAGGTGGTTTCGATGACGGCGGCGCCGCCACCAATCGCCACTTTGAGCCGGGAAAAGTCCACATCCCCAGCACCGGGGTGCATCGCCATGCCGGCAAACAGCGTATTGACCGCTGGAAAGACAGTGATGCCTGCGTCTTTGATCGCGGCCAGAAAGGCATCCATGTCACGCGGGTTGGGGATCAGGATGATGCGGGCTCCGATTGACAGATTGGCCAGCGACAGGGTCAGGCCAAAGATGTGATACAGCGGCAGCGCACAGACCATCACCTCCTCGCCCGGCTTTGAGGCCTCGTGTAGCAGCGCCTTGTACTGCTCCAGATTGGCCACCACATTGCGATGACTGAGAACGGCCCCCTTGGACGGGCCCGTTGTGCCGCCAGTGTACTGGAAAAAAATATTGTCCTGACCTGTCAGTGCAACGGGGGTATGGGCCAGCCCTGCCCCCTGTTGCAGCATATCGGCAAACTTGAGGGCGTCGCCAAGGCGCGGATCCACGGCCGGCGTCGGGATCGGCAGGCCAATGCCATCGCCCAGATCAATGGTGATGACGGTCTTCACCGGTGTATTGTCGATAATTTCGGCCAGCACCGGCGTCGAGCCGCCAAAGATCAGGATCTTGTCCACATCGGCATCAACCAACTGGTGCTCTAGCTCGCGCGATGTATATAGCGGATTGACGTTAACCTGCACCGCCCCAGCGCGCAGAATGCCGAGCATGGCAATGGGAAAGGCAAAGATATTGGGGCACATCAGGGCAATACGATCACCGCGTTTGACCGCCATTTTCACCTGCAGATAGGCCGCCACCGCACGCGATTTCGCCTCCACCTCGGCGTAGCTCATGGTCTGGCCGAAACATTCATATGCGGCGCTGTCGCCGTAGGTCTGCGCCGCCTCCTCAAACAGCGCCACAATCGAGGGGTAGCGATCTGGATTGATCTCGGCCGGAACGCAGTCATCGTATGTTTTCAACCAATTTTTCATCTCTATTTCCTCTTGATCCAAAATACGCAGCACTGTCCGCAGTACCGGGAGAGGGCAACCGCCGCGCTGCCCCTTTCCCGAAGTTACAATATCTGTGCCAGTTTGCGGAACATTCCAATGTTACTGTTGTTCACGCCTTTTTCGCGGAACTTGCGATCGGCGCCGGTGGTCACGATCACCACGTCACGCACCTGGTCGATATAGATGTATTGCCCATAGACACCGCGGGCCATGAACTCTCCGTCTTGGGCGCCGACAGGGATCCACCACTGGTAGCCATAGCCGATATCACCGGGCGCCGTCGGAGCCGAGGCCTGTGTCGACTCGGCGATCCACATAGCCGGTACAATCTGTTGGCCGCCGTAGGCGCCGTTCTGCGCGATCATCAGGCCAAAGCGGGCATAGTCGCGGCTGGTAAAATTCAGCCCTCCCAGCACAAAGGCCACTCCGGCACCGTCGGTGATGTAATAGCCATCCCGCTCCAGCCCCAGTGGCATCAGGATTTTCTCGCTCAGCAGAGAGGGCATATCGCGGCCGGTGGCGCCACGGATCACCATGCCGATCACATGGGTGTCGATCGAGACATACTGCCAGGTGTCGCCGGGGGTGGCAAAACTGTCCTTCAGATCTGCAGTGAACTGATCCAGAGTACCGCCCAGCGCAATGACCCGGCCCATGCGGTTGATGTCGGAGCTGTACTCCAGGTAATCCTCGTCAAAGCTCACTCCGCTGGCCATGTTCAGCACGTTCCTGATGCTGGCACCGTCATAGGCGCTGCCCTCCAGCAAGGGCGCATATTTGGTGACCGGGTCATCAAGCGAGGCAATCGCACCCTCCTCCATCAGCACTCCGAACAGGGCAGACAGATAGCTTTTGGCCACCGACCAGGACACCCGCCGGTCGCTGGAACTGGTGCCAAGATAATAGCTTTCGTGACGAATCTGGCCATTGTGCAGCACCAGCAGCGAGGTCACCGCCCGGTCGTTGATCCATTGATCTGCGCCCGCAGGCAGGGTCATGTCATCGCCTTGCGGCAGCGGGCTGATCGCACCGGCGCCGCGCGCCAGCGGAGTGGTCACAAAGGCACCCTCCATATTGGAGAAGTTGCCAACGATTTTCTCTTCTGAGAACAGCGAGTTTACCGCCAGCAAGCGAAAGATCTCTTCGCGCTTCCACAGGCCAAGCGCCACGCTGACAACAGCCAGTACCAGCACTAATCGAACAATGATCTTGAACGCCCTACGCATTTGCCTACCTCCCGTTTTGCCCAGCCAAGCCTGTGAAGGCCATTAGGGCAACCCGGACGCTACGGAAGCTGCGTTATTTGAATTTTCCGAGCAGTTTTTGTAGCGGTGATTGTTGATCGGGCTGGTCTGCAACACCTTCCGGCTTGGCCGCCTGCGGCGCCTGTACCTTTGGTTTGCTGGTCGAACTGCGCGGCGGTGCAATGCGCAGGGCCACTGCATTCATGAACCGGCCGCCATCGCCGGCCGCCAGCGACGCAGCGCCATCCGAGATGCCACGCATCAGATCATCCAGCCAGACCTCGTCCGCCTTGGGGAAATCCCGCAGCACATATCCCGCCACCGCGTCTTTGTGTCCCGGATGGCCAATGCCCAGACGCACCCGGCCATAGTCCGCCCCGATATGCGAATGGATCGAGCGCAGCCCATTGTGCCCGGCATGGCCGCCGCCCTGCTTGACCCGGCATTTGCCCGGCGCCAGATCCAGCTCGTCATGCAGCACCATCACATCATCGACGGTCAGCTTATAAAACCGCATCGCCTCGCCGACCGATTGGCCAGACAGATTCATGAAGGTCTGCGGTTTCAGCAGCAGCACTTTGGCACCGCCTAGCATGCCCTCGCAGAGCTGCGCCTGAAATTTACTTTTCCACGGTGAAAACCCGTGATCCGAGGCAATCTGATCCAGAGCCATAAAGCCGATATTGTGGCGGTTGCGGGCATATTTGCCGCCCGGATTGCCGAGGCCGACGAAAAGTTTCATGCCGGGGTGTTCCTTGCGAATAACGATACTAAGTGTTTTGCCCTGAAATGCGGCATTTGCCAAACATCAAAAAAACGGGGCCCCGAAGGACCCCGTTTCAAATTTGCCAATGGCAAAAATCTTAGGCTTCGGCTGGGGCTTCTTCGCCCTCGGCTTCGTCCTCATTGTCTGCCGAACGCAGCCCGGATGGGGCCGAGATGTTGGCAATAACGAACTCACGGTCGATGGTGGCGCGGACGCCGGCAGGCAGGGTGATCGAGGAGATGGTGATGGTTTCACCAACGTCCATGCCAGTCAGGTCCACAACCAGCTTCTCAGGGATGTCACCCGCAGTCACAACCAGCTCGACCTCAGGACGCACAACGGTCAGAACACCGCCACGCTTCAGGCCGGGGGCTTCTTCTTCGTTGATGAATTCGACCGGAATGAACAGGGCGATTTCCGAAGTGCGACGCAGGCGCATCAGGTCCAGGTGAGTCGGCAGATCTTTGACCACATCACGCTGCACGTGGCGGCAGATCACCCGAACATCGTCGTGGCCTTCAACCTTGAGGTTGAACAGGGTCGACTTGAACCGGCCAGCTTTCAGCTTCTTCAAAAGAACTTTGAAGGGGATCTTGATTGCCAGTGGATCGGTGTCGCCACCGTAAACGATACCTGGGACCATGCCGTCGCGGCGTGTCTGACGAGCGGCGCCCTTGCCTGTCCCCGTCCGTTCCAGAGCTACGAGATCAGGAATCTCTCCAGCCATGATAATACTCCAAATGTTAGGGCGGGAATCCTCCAAGGCTGTATCCCCGCGTGAAGAGGCGCATATAGAGGAAAGCCGGAAGGATGGAAAGAGGCCTTGGGAGGACTGCCGCATTTGCCGCGACCCCAACGGAGACAGCGCAGCCCGATAACTGCGGCGGCGCCTTCCCCAAAAAGGTCGAGCCCCGCCCCAAGGCAAGCGTCTTAGTCTTGCCAGTTGCCTTCAAACCCTTGCGGAACAAGTAGGTTATCGCGGCTGAGGGTATCAACCGACGTGACCCCACACAGGCCCATGGTGGTTTCCAACTCTTTCTGGATAAGCTCCAGCGATTTGGTCACCCCCGCCTCGCCCATGGCTCCCAGCCCATAGATATAGGCGCGGCCGATATAGGTGCCCTTGGCCCCCATCGACAGCGCCTTGAGCACGTCCTGACCCGAGCGGATGCCGCTGTCGAGGTGCACCTCGATCTTGTCACCAACCGCATCCATAATCGCAGGCAGCGATTTGATGGCGCTCAGCGCTCCGTCCAGCTGGCGGCCACCGTGGTTGGAAACGATGATGGCATCAGCGCCGACGTTCAGCGCCTGCTTGGCGTCTTCGGCATCCAGGATACCCTTGATGATCAGCGGTCCGTCCCACATTTTGCGGAACTGGCGAATCCGGTCCCAGTCCAGCGCCTGATCAAAGGCCTCGGCGGTCCAGGTGCCCAGCGACGACGGATCCTTCACCCCCTTGGCATGACCAACGATATTGCCAAAGAACCGCCGTTTGGTGCCCAGCATGCCCAGACCCCACTGCACCTTGGTCATCATGTCGGCGATGGATTTCACCGTCAGCTTTGGTGGTGCCGACAAGCCGTTCTTCAGATCCTTGTGACGTTGACCCAGCAATTGCAGATCCACCGTGATCACCGCCGCCGAACACTTGGCGTCCTTAGCGCGATCAAACAGCCGCTGCATGAAGTCATCGTCTTTCAGGGTGTAGACCTGCATCCAGAACGGCTTGCTGGTGTTCTCGGCCACATCCTCGATCGAACAGATCGACATGGTGGACAGGGTGAACGGCACCCCGAAGCTCTCCGCCGCCCTAGCCGCCTTGATCTCTCCATCGGCGTGCTGCATGCCGGTCAGGCCCACAGGGGCCAGCGCCACCGGCATCGCAACATCCTGACCAATCATCTGACCCGCGGTCGAGCGCCCGGTCATGTCCAACGCCACCCGCTGACGCAGGCGGATCTGGTCAAAATCACTGGTGTTCTCGCGAAAGGTCTGCTCGGTCCAGCTGCCGCTTTCGCAATAATCATAAAACATCCGAGGAACCCGGCGCTGATAAATGCGTTTGAGGTCGTCGACATTGGTAATGACTGGCACTTGGCAGGCCTCCGTTTCAACTTGGTAAAAATTATTTACCAATTCATCAAGGCAAGCGCAATGGCGCAACAAAACGAGACGTCATACCTAGGGTTCACACTGCCGTGCCCTAAGTTTCGCCCATGTTCCCGGCAGGTCTTGGTGAATGGCACGCGTCCGCCATCGGCGGGCGCGGGTTTAGTATTAGGTGTCGACCTAGGCGCGGTGGGCGCCGTCTGATAGCGTTTTCACAAAGGCCAGTACCTCGGCCACCGGCTTGCCCGCGCCGATCTGGCTGACGATGGCGCTGCCAACAACGGCGCCGTCCGAGATGGACGCGATGGTCTGCGCGCGATCGGGTGTGTTGATGCCAAAGCCAACAATGACCGGCAGATCGGTGGCCGCCTTGATGCGGGCGACCTCGGGGCCGACATCGCCAGCCTCGGCCTCGGCGGCACCGGTGATGCCGGTGATCGAGACGTAATAGACAAAGCCCGAAGTATTTTGCAGCACCCGCGGCAGCCGCGCATCATCGGTGGTGGGGGTGGCCAGACGGATAAAGTTCAGCCCCGCCTGCTGCGCCGGGATGCACAGTTCGGCGTCTTCTTCGGGGGGGAGATCCACAATGATCAGCCCATCAACGCCAGCCGCCTTGGCATCGACCAGGAATTTGTCGACGCCGCGCGAATAGATCGGATTATAATAGCCCATCATCACAATCGGGGTGGTGTTGTCGGTCTTACGGAACTCTGTCGCCAGATCCAGCGTCTTTTGCAGCGTCATGCCGCCGTCCAGTGCCCGTTGACCAGCCAGCTGAATTGTTGGACCGTCCGCCATAGGGTCGGTAAACGGCACTCCCAGTTCGATAATATCGACGCCAGCGTCGGGCAGACCTTTGACGATCTCCAACGAGGTGTCGAAATCAGGATCCCCGGCCATCACATAGGCCACAAAGGCTTTTTTTCCGGCAGCCGAGAGTTCGGCAAATTTGGCATCAATGCGGGTCATGGTCGGGCCTTTTCCTTTGTACCCGTTGGATGTGCCCAAATCTGAGAGGAAAATCAATCCCGCCCGCGCAGTCGAGCCCCCTTAGGCCGCTCTGGTTTGGCGGAAACACGTCAGACTATGGCCATTTTGCCTGCGGGCGGCTATGAGCAGCGCAACACTTTATCAGGAGGCCGTTATGGGCTTTAAAATGGGAATTGTGGGGATGCCGAACGTCGGCAAGTCCACATTGTTCAACGCATTGACCAAAACCGCTGCGGCGCAGGCGGCCAACTTTCCTTTCTGCACCATCGAGCCCAATGTGGGCGAGGTCGGTGTGCCCGACGCGCGGCTGGATAAGCTGGCGGCGATTGCCGGCTCAAAACAGATCATCCCCACCCGGATGACCTTTGTCGATATTGCCGGCCTGGTCAAAGGCGCCTCGCAAGGCGAAGGCCTCGGCAACAAGTTTCTCGCCAACATCCGCGAGACGGATTCGATTGCCCATGTGCTGCGCTGTTTTGAAGACGGCGATGTGACCCATGTCGAGGGCCACGTGGATCCAGTGGCCGATGCCGCCACCATCGAGACCGAACTGATGCTGGCCGATCTGGAAAGCGTCGAAAAGCGCCGCGCAAATCTGGTGCGCAAGCTGAAGGGCAACGACAAAGAGGCGCAACAGCAGGAACGCCTGCTGGCCGCCGCTCAGGCCCTGCTGGAAGACGGCAAGCCTGCACGGCTGGTCAAAGTGGACGACGACGATCTCAAGGCCTGGAAACTGCTGCAACTGCTGACCAGCAAACCGGTACTTTACGTCTGCAACGTCGGCGAGGACGAATCTGTCGAGGGCAACGCCTTGTCCGCCAAGGTCGCCGAAATGGCCGCCGCCGAGGGCAACAGCCACGTCATCATCTCGGCCCAGATCGAGGAAGAAATCTCGCAGCTGGACCCGGAAGAGGCAGAGATGTTCCTCGGCGAAATGGGCCTGGCCGAGGCCGGTCTGGACCGGTTGATCCGCGCCGGATATGAGCTGTTGCATCTGGAGACCTATTTCACCGTTGGCCCCAAAGAGGCCCGCGCCTGGACCATCCGCAATGGCACCAGCGCCCCACAGGCGGCCGGCGTCATCCACGGTGACTTTGAAAAGGGCTTCATCCGCGCCGAAACCATCGCCTATGATGATTTCATCGCCAGCAATGGCGAACAGGGTGCCAAAGAGGCCGGCAAGATGCGCGCCGAGGGTAAGACATATATAGTGCAGGACGGCGACGTCATGCATTTCCTGTTTAACAACTGATCTCGGAGACCCGCCATGGCCGTCAAAATGATCATCGACACCGATCCGGGGATCGACGACGCCATGGCGATATTCTACGCCGCAGCAGCGTCTGATATTGATCTGCTGGGGCTGACCACGGTGTTTGGCAATGTCACAACCGACATTGCCACCCGCAACGCCCTGCGGCTGCTCGAAGCCGCCGGGCTAGATCTGCCTGTGGCCCATGGTGCTGATGCACCGCTGGTGCTGCCGCCCTTTGCCCCATCAGCCCAGGTTCACGGCGTCGAGGGTTTCGGTGATATTCCGCCAGCCCAGCCCAAGGGCCGCGCCATCGATGAAGACGCCGCTGATTTCCTGTGCCGCATGGCCCGCGAGCATAAGGGAGAGCTGGTGCTTTGCCCGATCGGCCCCCTTACAAATATAGCTATCGCAATCCAGCGCGACCCGGAGTTTGCCCAGAATGTCGCCCGCATCGTGATCATGGGCGGTTCGCTGAACGAGGGTGGCAATATCACCCCGCATGCCGAAGCCAATATCTACCATGACCCCCACGCTGCCGATGTGGTGTTTGCATCGGGCGCCAAGGTGGTGATGGTGGGCCTGGATGTGACCCACCGCATCTTATGTACGCCGACCGATTTCACCGCCATCGCGGCGCAGGCCCCCGAACTGGGGGGCATGCTGCAAGAAATGTCGGTGTTCTACCTGAAGTTCTACGAGACCATCGGCAAATTTGACGGCTGCTCCCTGCATGATCCGGCGGCGGTGATCGCCTGCACCCACCCCGAGCTGTTTGAGACCCAGCCAGTGCCACTAACGGTCTCCTGCGAGGGCGAAACCGTGGGCGCGACATTGGCCGCTTCAGACAGCCAGCGCAGCCCGGTCGATGTTTGCATCCACGTGCAGTCGGATGCCGTGAAATCCCTGTTCTTCAAGAGATTGTCCTTGTTGCCGTGAGCCCCCAGCCAAGCGGCCATGCGCCATGCCGACTTGTCGGGTTTTGGCGCTTGGCTCTGGCACTGGTGAACAGTTCTGGACAGACGATGCGTTATAATTTCGGAGGGTTCGGTTCAGCCTGAGTATCATGGCGCCAAGTGGCCAGATCGCTGTTGATCCAAGCCTTTACCCGCTCCAGCCCCGGGGTATTGCTGGTTTCCAGAAAGCGCAGCATCTCACGGGTGCCATGCTGATAACCGGCACGATAGCTTTCTTCCGGGTCGGTCTGCACGCCTTCAAATCCGAAGGGTCTTTTGAATTCACTGTCCGCCATGTCTATCTTCATCCTTTGCGTGCCAACAAGCTAGCCGCTTGCCGTGGGTGGCTGAGGTCTAGGAACCACGCCCTATGCTTCTGGGATAGTATCGCCGAACCACAATAACGATCGCTTAATATTGTCGGAAAAAAGGCAGTTGCCGAACAGTGATTTTCCCACCTCCGTCGCCGCAGAAATTCAATGAGACCGCCACCAACAAACAAGCTCTGTCGCGACAAGAGGGCAATGCGTCAGGGCTAAATGTTCTGCAAACATTTTTCCCAATCATATTCGAAACAGCTTGCTGTCTGGGCATAATCTGGCTTTTTGTCAGGCTCAACGTCGCAGGGTTTGTCCAGCGTCTGGACCGCATTTGTGATGGCCTGGGCCCAGGCAGAAATACTATGGTCATGCACCTCTATCGCACCGGATCTGATGTGATCCTGCAAGCCATCGGTGGTTGCAACAATCACTTTGCGCCCAGCAGACATGGCTTCGCGCGCCACCAGCCCATAGGCCTCCCATCGCGACGGCATCAGCAGCGCATCGATCGACCGCATTGGTTCCAGTGGATCATCGCAATGGCCATAAAAAGTGATCCTGGGATCGCAATAGGCCAGTTGCTCGAGCTCAGCCCGCAACGGACCATCGCCGTAGACTTTTAGCCGCAGGTCCGACCCGCTACACTCGCGAAAGGCCTGAATGGCAATATCAAACCCTTTCTGCTCGTGCAGGCGTCCGACCAGCCCAAAGACCCGCACTTGTTTGGGGGGGCTGGGCAGCGCTTCAAACCCGGTCAGTTCAACCGAGGATCGAATGACCGACAACCGGTCCTCGTCGATCAGATCGCGCCGGATCAGCCAGTCCTTTTGCGCATTGCTGACCGCAATAACCCGGTCGTATAGGCAGAATGCACTGCGCAGCATCGCAAAAAACCGGGTCTTGTTCAGAACCTTCTGCGCCACAAAACCTTGGGTGTAGCTGTGCTCCACATGGATCATCGGAATATTGGGGTGCATCGCCCGAAACCGCGTACGCGCTGCGAAATTCCGCCAGTTCAACGCCAGATGAGAGACAATGACATCGACGCCGCCTTCGGGCAGGGTCAACCTGTTGTTTTCCACCACGGCCATCCGATGCTTGGCGGTTTTAGCCAGGTATTTTGAACCCAAAATAGTGTCGATCACCCGCATGACACCGCCCGGTGTGGTGTCATCCGTGAGGTGCAAGATTGAAGCATTGCTCATGAGAGCCTCCCTATGTTGTTGCCGTTGGAGCATGGTCTCATCTCAGTGCCGCAGAGCCTCTGCAAGCCGCATCGGGTCATATCCGGTGCGGGCCAGAAATTCGGCGGCGGCCAGCGTGGTCAGTGTTTTCAACGGCTCCTCAAAAAGCGGCCTTAGCGACGCCCGGAGGAATTCATGCGCATATTTGCTCGCCTTGCCCCCATCCCCGGCGCTGATCGCGCGACGGGCGAGATAGCGCAGCTGGTAGGCCCGCGCGGCGGGCTCATGGCTGGCAAAGAAGCTGGGGTTCAACGGCCGCAACTTGTCAACCATGCGTGCCCAGGACGCAAACTGCTTGTTGGTGTTGGCTGACAGACCTTGGCCGGCAATCCGGTATTTGGTCAGATGGCCCGCAATGCCTTCGATTTCCCAGTCGGTGGTCAGCGCCAGGCGCAGCCAGCATTCGATATCTTCGGACTGGCGAAATGTTTCGTCAAAGAACCATTGCCGCGGGTGATGCTGTTGCGGCCTATAGGCAATGTCCATCAGCGCCGCGCGGCGAAACACCGCCACCGAACCATTGCCCACCGGGTTTCTCTTGAACACCTCGGCGGCAGTGATCGCATGCAGCCGAGGGGTCTGTTTCAGGCCCAGCGGCTGGCTTTCCTCATCAATCAGTATCGACCCCGCGTAGCTGAGCCCCACGTCCGGTGACCGATCAAGATGCCGGACATGACGGGCCAGTTTGTCTGGCAGCCAAAGATCATCCGCGTCACAAAAGCCAATATAGGCGCCCACCGCATTGGCAATCCCGGTATTTCGGGCCCCCGCCAACCCCCGGTTTGGCTGCTCAACCACATGAAACCGGGGATCTTTTAAAAACGGCTGGATGACGTCAGCCGTGCGGTCGGTGGACCCATCATTCACCACCACAACCTCAAAGTCCTGATAGCTTTGATTTTGCATCGATTTCAACGTCTCGGACAGGGTTTCAGTGGCATTGAAGGCGGGGACAATGATACTTGCTTTGGGCATCGGATTCACCTTTGATTTCAACGGGAGAACAGCGAACGGCACAGTGATTTGGGCAAGAGGGGCGCACAGATCGCGCAGATCGCGGTTGGCAACCCACTGCGCAGCGGAAACAAAAATGCGCGTGGGCTTTGCCGCAGGCCCGAAAACGTCAGGTACATGGCTGACGACCCGTAGTGGCCCAACCTGAGCGCCCGGCGCGCCAAGTAGCGCATATAGATGGCCTCGGCGCGCCGGTCGGGCTGGAACCCAAAGCTGCGGGCCGTTGCCAGGACTTTCTGACGCGATTGGGACATGGCGGTCAGGTCAGACGACAATCCTTGCGGGCTGGTGCGGTACCACACGTGCAGATCGGCAACACCGTTGAGGGTTGCGCCGCTGCCCACAAGGCGGATCAGCCATTCAAGATCCTCATTGTGGACCATATCGACGTCAAACCCGCCGCTTAGCAAAAAGGTCTTGCGGCGTATGGATATATTCGAGGTGGTGCACACCGGGTTTTCCCCCATCAGCAGTGGCACCGAGAGGCGGGCATTGGGCATCCGGGAATGAGCATCTGCCTTGCCGCGCTTGCGGAAAAAGGCAACCCGGCCAAAGATGCCATCTACCCGCTTGACCTTGAACTCCCGGTGCAGATATTCCAGTTTCTTTGGCACCCAAAGATCATCGGCATCACAGAAACAGAGAATGTCTCCGGCAGCGTAATGCGCCCCCATATTGCGGGCAGAGCTGGGGCCCTTGCCGTCATTGCGCAGCATTTTGATACGTGGGTCCGCCGCTTCCCAGCCCTTTAGCAGCTTGGCTGTTTCATCCGTTGATCCATCATCAATACAGATCAGCTCCCAGTCCCTGATCGTTTGAGACAACAGCGATCCAATGGATTCATTCAGTGTTTTTGCGGCGTTGAAACACGGCATGATGATTGTAAATTCGGGCATGGCTCAGACCTTTCTCAGTTCCTGTAGCGAGGGTTTCATCAGATGCGGCAGAGCCGCTGCGAGCAGTATGATGGTGGTGGTGGTCACATAGGCCGTCGCCATGGTGGTCAATCCGTATGGGGCGGTCAGGATTGCCGAGATAACCAGGGCGGTTGCCAGCATCAGGGTCACGGTGAACTCGATCCTGGGGCGCCCACTGACCCGCAGGCTGGCCGCAACTGAGGTCCAGATTGTCAGTGGCAGGGCGGCAAAACACAGCACCGAAACGGTCGGTGCGATATGGGCCCATTTGGCGCCCAGCAGCAGCGGCACATAGACCGGTGCAAACAGGGATTGCAGCAGCACAAATGGCAGGATGCAGGCCAGAGACAGCGTCACGGTGCGCCGCAGGGCTGCGTGCTGGTCCGCCTCTTGGCAAAGATGTGGAAACAGCACGATACCCAAGGCGGCGCAAAAGGATGTGGCCAGGCTCAGCCCGGCGTTGAAGGCCAGAAAGTAGATCCCCAGCGCCTTGGGCCCCAACAATGCGCCAACCACAATCTTGTCCGCATGCAGCCGCAGCGCTTTGACCAGCTCGATCCCGGTCACCGGCACCCCATAGGTCAGGAAGGGCCGCAGCGCAGCCTGTGGCGTCTCGCTTTTGCGCTGCCAGGGACGCAAGTGACGCACCGCCAGCAGCCAGACCGGTGCGGTCAGCACCCGCGGCAGGATCAACACCAAGGGGGAGGCCCAGATGAACGCCAGCGCAACAGTGATCAGATTTGCCCCGGAAACCTGAGCCGCAGAAATCATCGCAACCCGCTTCAGGCGGTTCTCACGCATCGCCAGCGCCACCTGCACCAGACCTGCAGGCATAAACAGATATTCGATGGCCATCAGCCCGATCAGGGCCCCGACGGTGGTCTGGCCGGCGAAATATAGCCCCAGCCCCAAAGTCGCCTGAACCAGTGTCAGCCCAACACAATAGCCCCAGAACAGCCGATGGGCCGCGTGGCACACCGCCTCAAGATCCTCTTGGTGAGCGGCGATGATACGTTGCCCAATGCCGTTTTCGGTCAAAGACTTCAGTACTTCACCTACAGCCAGCGCGGCGGCGGCATAGCCGACATTTTCAGCGCTCAAGCTCCGCGAAATAGCCACAACAACCAAAAGGCGGGTCGCCTTGCCAGAGATTTCCGACGCGCCAAATGCCATCAGGTTTGTTAGAAATGAAGGCGTGGAGAAAAGGGAGCGGAACATGTGAAACTCATATGTTGTTTCCTCCAACCTAGCCCTTGTCGCTCATCGGTGGCGGCCCCGCATTCGGAGCGGCCAGATCAATTCTGGTGCGCATTTGACCCATTGGGATAGGAAAACGATCCACCTGCATAAGGCGAACTAGACTTGGGGCTGGTCTATGGTTTGACTGAGCGAAAAAATAACAAGGTAGGGCATGTTTTGGTTGACCAGTGGATGAGACGTCTCAGCACGCTTTCTTTTGTGCTGCTTGCCAGCTGTGCCGCAACGGGCCACCCTGACAACATGGAAACCCAATCCGGTGACTATGGCTATCAGGCCCAGTATCGAGACATCGAGGTCAGCCGTGCAGATGCTGGTTTTCTCAAATCGGCCAGGCTCAACTCGGAAACCTGCCTTCCCTATCGGGGCGGAGCCTATGGCACTAAAATCAGTGGGGTCGCCAATAGCCTGCTGGGCGAAAAGCTGTCGCGCAATGATCTGATCGAGGTCCGGATTGGCAGCGACGAAGATCTCAGCGGCACTTATGTGATCTCCCGCGATGGCACTCTGAAAATGCCGTTTCTGCCGCCCATTCGGGCGCAGGGTCGCAGCACCACCGATGTTGAACGCGACTTGAAAAATACGCTTATCGAGGAGGAAATGTACGACAGCTCCCCCTCTGTTTCGGTGCGGATCAAGGATGTTGCCTCGGCGCTGGTCGGGGTGTCCGGTGCTGTGTTCGAGCCACATCAGGTCGAATTGGGCGGTGTGGCAGGTGATCAGCTTGATACCGGCCGGCAAGAGGCTCTGGGCGCCTCGACAGAAGCCCGCAATCTGTCTGCGGCGCTGCGTGCGACCGGTGGCGTGCGCCCGGATGCCGATCTGTCTGCAATAGAGCTGCGCCGCAACGGCAGGCTCTACAAACTGGATCTGCGCGGTGTCTTTGAGGGCCACAACATGGTCGATGTCATGTTGCTGACCGGCGATCAGATCTTTGTCCCCTCGCGGCAGTGTTTCCAGGATGACCTGATGCGCCCCAGCCCGATCAGCCCTCCGGGGGTGAGTGTCTTTATGTCGAATCTGACCCAACCAGCCTCCAGCAACGCAACCTCGGCTGTTGGCCGAGATGTTCGCGAAATGCCTTATGGATCGCGGTATTTGCAGGCCATTGTGGATCTGAACTGCGTCGGCGGCCCGCGCGCCACCAGTGCCCATCGGTCGGGGCTTTTGCTGTCGCGCAATCCCGTCACAGACGTCTCAATCGCCATCGAACGCGATATTGAGGATATGCTGCGCCGTGCCGACCGGGATGACTACGACCCCTTCATTCTGCCGGGGGATGCGCTTGCCTGCTATGACAGCACATTGACCAATGTCGCCGAGGTTGCCCGCGTGTTGGGCCTGATCGCGGTGGGCCTGTTGCTGAGCGAGTAAGACGCTATTCGGCGACAGATGCCGCTATGCGGTTTGGGTCAAGTGTCGCCCGGATTGAGGTCCAGACTTCGGAGAGTTTGGCGATTTCCATCACGCTGGCCGCCGCATCTGAATTTCTGGCAGCGATCTCAAGCTTTCCTAGCTTGGCAGCAAAATCGGCGGCGCCAAACAGGCTGGCGGTGCTGCGTATCCGGTGGCATTTCGATGCGATTGAGTCAAACCCCATCGTCACCAGAGGATCGGTTGCCAGTTCGTCCAACAAAGCATCGCCTTCGGCAAGGAAGCGGCCCAGGAAGCTGTCATATTCTGGCTGATCCAAAATATCCTGTGCCATTGGCGGACTGTCATCCAGCGGGCTCTCTGCCTTGCCGGCGTTGACCGGCAGCGATTTATCAAGCACCGCCTGCAGCGCCCGGCGCAGTTCCGGCAATTGCAGCGGCTTGCCAATAAATCCATCCATGCCACTGGCGCGGAAATGATCGGTTTGCTGCGGCAGCACGTTGGCAGAAAAGGCCAGAATTGGAACATCACAGAACGGCGCCGGAGCTTTTCGAATTTCCTGAGTCGCCTGAAGACCATCCATTCCGGGCATGCTGATATCCATCAGAATGACATCAAACAGCTCCACCCTCGCTCTGGCGACGGTGGACAATCCGTCTGCGGTTATGGTCACTTTGTGGCCATCCCGCTCCAGCAGCTTGCGGGCCACAAACGCATTGGTCTCGACGTCCTCCGCAACCAGGATTGAAAGCGATCGCTCTGCGGCTTTGACCTTTTCTTCCTTGTATGTGTCCGGCGGTTCCACGACCGAAAGGAAAGGCAGGCGGAGCCAAAAGACACTGCCTTCGCCGGGCGTGCTTTCAACACCGATCTTGCCACCAAGACGCTGCACCATGCGTCTGGCAATGCCCAGCCCCAGCCCGGTGCCGCTGCTGTCGCGCGTGAAGGTTGAATCACAGGTTTCAAAATCCTCAAATATCCGGGCCTGATCCGCTTGCGAAATGCCGATGCCGCTGTCGATGATCCGCAATTCAACGGTGCAGTCGCCATCGTTCGGAGTAAGCCGCTCTACCTCGATTCTGATCCGGCCGGCATGGGTGAACTTGATCGCATTCCCCACAAGGTTGAGCAGGACCTGTTCCAAAATGGTCCGGTCTGCCTTGACCCAGGCCAGCCCCGGCCCCAGCCACTCCCATTCGATGGTGGTTTGATTATGCCCCGCGTGGCCGCTTTGGCTGTCGACAATTTCTTGCAGGAATTGGCCCAGATGAAAGATGGAATGCGCCACCGCCGTTTTACCGGATTCGAATTTTGCAATATCCAGGATCGAGTTGACGTGATGCATCAACTGTCGCCCCGATATTTCCATGTTTTGGATGAAGACCCTCTGGTCCGCGTCCAACCGGGTTTTGCTGACCAAAGTCAGATTGCCCAACAGCCCATTCAGAGGCGTGCGAATTTCATGGCTCATCACCGCCAGAAAATTCGCTTTGGCTTTCTCTCCGGCCAGCGCCTGATCGCGGGCCTTGCGCAACTGGGTTTCGGCGTCCAGCTGATGTGAAATATCGCGGGCGAAGACAATGATCAGATCGTCGTCTTCCCCCTTGGCTGGCTGCAAGGCCAGTTCAATTGGGATGCGCTCCCCGTCGGCACGGATCGCTTCGCGCCGCACCCGCTCGGTCCCGGCCAGTCGGTTTTTGCCAGGCCGCAACAACCGGGCCAGCCCGGCCCGATGGACATCCCTCAGTTCAGGTGGGACAATCAGATCACCGATGCTCTGGCCCTTCACCGCCTCTAGGGTGTAGCCAAAGGTGGTTTCGGAAGCGGTGTTCAGATCCACCACTTTGCCCTTGGCATCGGCAACAATGATAGCTTCCCGAGTTGTTGATAAAATGGTCTGCATATGGGCATTGGTCCGCGCCAGCGCCCGGCCCCGCTCCTGTGTTTGGGCGTTGGCGAACATGGAATAGAAAGACAAGGCGCCCAGGGCGACCAGGATGGTCACCGAGATAATCGCAAGTTCTGTCAATGTTGCAAAAACCCGTGACCGTTGCTCATCGGATTGACGGGCGAAATGCCCCAGGCCCTGAATAAACAGGCTTCGGATCTGCGGTCGCAGCGCATTTGCCTGGGTCAGCAAGTCAGGAATGGCGGCCTGCAGAATGGCATCAGGGCCATCTATAACGGTGGTTGAGCGATCCAGGAAATCCCTCACCTCCGTAACGGAAATCAGAAACTTGTCGATCTCGCGCGTTGGCGCAAACAGCCTGCCCTTGTATAGTATTCCAACCCGGCTGTACAGGATATCAAAGTCCTTGCGGACAGCCGAAAGATCAGGCGTCCCGCTTGAGCGGGCCCGTTCAAGGGTCAGTAAAAAGTCGAGATACTCAATCTCGACCTGAGACAGCGTCCATTGGACGGTATCGGTATCGGCCGATCGCAATAGTTTCAGATCCCTGAAAACCTCTTGTCCGAACAGGACCAACAGTGGCAGGCACAGAGCGACCAGAGGCAGAAATAGCCAATTCTTGAGAAACAGAAATAATCTGGGGCGACCGGACACTTCGCGACCCTTTCTATTGGCGGCATTTACACCACCATATCACTCAACAATATTTAGTCGATTAAGTTGCCATATACTGCGTGAATAGATGGTTTCTGTGCGGTATTCTGGCGACTGATCAAAGGGATAGATAATCCACAGCGGACCCTTCTCGCGTCTGGGGATGGGCTGCCCGTCAATGGCAAAGGCAACAATGGGCCCTCCGGGCCGCGCATCGCTGATCGGGATCGCCACCGCATAATCGTTGAGGGCAATCGCCTGAATAGTGGTTCCTGTTACCTCGAGATGTTGCAGCAGACTGTACAGTGGCACCCCGGAAAACTCGTGCACACCCTGGGTCCAGATTGTCGATGTGACAATGTTTTGAACCGCAATGTTGCGAAGATCCTGAACGCTGAGCGAGAAGGATTGATCCGAGACCTGATCGCCGGTGACTTCAAGCACGGGTGTCGAGCTATCATCTGCCGTGCCCGCGGCACCCTGAGTTGCGACAATAGCAGCCAGAAACAAGGCTCGGGAGAAGGAAAAAATACCGTTGATTGTCATGGTGATTGTCATGGTGCACCTTTGTGTTTTCACGATCAGTTTCACACATGACCCAGGGGGTTTTCTGCCTCTCTCATGTATTAGGACCTATCCGAATGGATAGGAGTCCTGGATCGTTGATTGGAAC
Organism: Parasedimentitalea psychrophila; assembly: GCF_030285785.1. NCBI lineage: Bacteria > Pseudomonadati > Pseudomonadota > Alphaproteobacteria > Rhodobacterales > Paracoccaceae > Parasedimentitalea > Parasedimentitalea psychrophila. Next base: position 701,279 of record NZ_CP127247.1, read on the forward strand.
AGGGATTGGTCGCAGGGCAATCCTGCGACCCGTAAGGTTTCAGTAGGCTCCGTGGCCTTTGAACACCGCCTGAAAGGTCACAGAGATCAGCGCCAGGTCCAACAGGATTGAGCGGGAGCGGGCATAGGCGATGTCCATATCCACCATGCGATCAAAGTCGACATCCGCCCGGCCAGAGACTTGCCAGATGCCGGTCAGCCCCGGTTTGACACTGAGGCGGCGAAGCGCCCGCTGAGAATAGGCTTCGACCTCCTCGGGGAGCGCCGGGCGAGGTCCGACAATCGACATCTTGCCAGACAGGATATTGACAATCTGAGGCAGCTCATCCAGCGAGAACCGCCGCAGAATTCGCCCAATCCTGGTCACCCTCGGATCATTGCGCGCCTTGAAACAAACGCCCTGGCGATCAGACATCGCAAGCAGCTCTTTGCGACGTTCCTCGGCATCCAGATACATCGAGCGGAACTTGTACAGAGTGAAGTGTTCCCCATTGCGGCCCACCCGTTTTTGGCTGAAAATCGGAGCACCGGGGCTATCGATGCGAATGGCGGCGCAGATCAGCACGAGCAGCGGAGCCAGCACGATCAATGCGCCCGCGCTGAGCCCGACATCCAGCAGTCTCTTGTGAATGGCATATCTGGAACTGTTGCGCATTGCATGTCGCGCAGCGCGCCACATAAAGGTGAAATTGCCCAGGATATAGCGCTGTGCCAGCCGTTTTGGCTCCATCGCCAGACGCCAGATCCATTCGCTTTTCACCTTGCGCAGCCACAGCGGTGCGCGTTTGACATTGCCGGCCCAGAAATCGAACAACCCGCCAACCGCCATCTTCAGCTCTGGAAGCAGTCTGTGGCCAAATCGGTCCAGCCAGAGCTCTTGCAATGGCACCCCCATGGCGACCAACAGAATGTCGGCACCTGACCCATTGATTGTGTTGATGGCGGCCTCAGCATCCGTCGCGCCGCCATAGCCATCAAGGGTTCCGGCAATGCGCAGCCCCGGGATCATTGACCCAAGCTGGCGAGCGGCTTTTTCTGCGGTGCCCGGACTGCCGCCAAACAGGAAAAGGCTTTTGCCCTGCCGAGCGGCGGCTTTCAGCAGCGGTGGCAAAAGATCGGTGCCGTTCAGATTGACCGTCAGCCTGTCGCCCTGCATCCGTGCCGCCAGCTCAATACCAATGCCATCGGGCAGCAGCAGATCCGCGCGCGCCAAGGCTGTGGCATAGTCCGATTGGACTGCCCTTATGTTTGCACAATGGGCATTGAGGAAAAACACCGTGCGCCGTCCCGGCTGCAAAAGACTATTGATCGCCGCCTGAGGAGACGCGTCGACCAGATCAACATTCATCACCGAGCACAGGTCCAGTTTTGGATATACAGGTGTGGCCCCCTGCGCAAAAAAATTGTCAAAGCCGCTGGACCGATGTTGCATAACGTGACTCCTTGTCGCTGGGTTCACTATTAACCTGCATGATCAATGGGATTGCCGGTTCTGGGCATCGGTATCGAAGCCGAAACGAAAGTGCCCAATCGGCATGATCGGCGGTCCAATCCCCCATCAGCATGGGGAAATTATCCATTTGGATATAAATCTGGCCTAAAGTCTCTCACGGTGCTCGCCATTTGCCCCTAGACTGGCAGTGTCCTGTCTATTTGAGGAGGTTTAGTGGTGCGAATTTTAATTGCCGATGATCATGAACTCCTGCGGGATGCCCTGAGCGCCTTTATGCAGAGCGAGGATGGCATAGAATTGCACACCGCAGCAGATTTCCCTGAGGCATGCGCCCTGTTGAGGGGGGAATGGACCTATGATCTTGTTCTCCTGGACTACAATATGCCGGGCATGAACGGACTGGAGGGCATTGCAAAAGCAAATGAAATCAATGGCGTTCATCGTGTTGCATTGATGTCGGGTGAGGCCAATCGCCAGATTGCCGAACAGGCGCTCGAGATGGGCGCAATTGGATTTATCCCCAAAACCCTGCCAGCAAAATCCTTGGTCAATGCGATCAAATTCATGGCGATGGGCGAACAATATGCGCCGCTTGATTTCATGACGGCAGAAGTAGAAGAGATCAGCCACCCGATCCTGGACAAACTGACCAACCGCGAACGCCAGGTGCTGCATGGATTGTCCGAGGGGAAATCCAACAAGGAAATCGCCCGTGACATGGAGCTGTCCGAGCCGACGATCAAGCTGCATGTCAAAACGCTCTATCGTAAGCTGGACGTTTCGAACCGGACCCAGGCGGCGCTGGTTGCCCGGGATCTCGGCCTCTTCTGATCCGCAGCTATCCCTTCGGGTAGGGACGCACCCGCCTGCGACGCGGCTCATGCCGAAGGGGTCAATGATCTTCTTGCTCCGCCCCGTATCCTCCATCTGAAAGAGTATTCAGAGAGATGAGGTTATGGTGTTTCTGGCTGCATTCAGAAAAAATCCGAAAAAAATGTCGCGACTAGGGCGCCGCTTGAACCTGCCAAACCGGTCAACAACGGCTACCCAAACGCGCAATTTCTACCGCGCAAGCCGCGCAATTTCTTTTGGCGCTGCAGCAGGTATTCAACGGTTTTCCTCATTTGGTGTGCTGGCATTTGGATGCCGATTTTCACCTACCTGACGACAACACCGCCGAAATACACCTCTCACATGGCGCTGATTTTGCCGGGATCCGGAGCCTCGGCATCGGTCAACCTGGAAAGCATTGGTCAGGCGTCCTCCTATGCATCCTCAGCCTTTGCCTCCGACTCCGTCAGCCCGACGCAGACATATAAACGGCTTATTACGTCTAATAGAATCCGGCTGGCAGCGGCACAGAATTTGGGCCTGGCCGTGGTAGATCTGCCGATGCCCTCAATCGATCTGGTTGATCAAACCGGGTTGATCCGGGTGCAAATGACAGGCCATAGCGCCACAGAAGCACAATTGCGGGCTGCGGCCATACTTCATGCCTTTCAAAGCGAATTGACCCTACTGAGAAATGATGAGCTCAGCATGCGTGAGCAAAGCGCAGTTTCGGCCATCGAGGACTACCGGATATCCGTCGCCGCCACCCGGGCCGACATCGACCGTTTGCAGCAGGAAACAGGGTTTCTGTCCAAGGATCAGTTTTCGGCCCAAGTGCGCGACAATGATGCCCTGCTTGTGCTGACCAAAAACGCACAGGCCCGATTGATTGAAAAAACCGCCTATGTCACTGCATTGGAGGCGACGCTGGGCCTGCCCACAAAGACCGCCGCCAGGGTTCTGAACCTCTATTCCGACAACAGCTATCTCACATTTTCCAAAGATGCCTCGACCAAGGCGGCGCTGCTGGCGGAAATGCGCTCGCAATATGGCACCCAACACCCGCGCGTGGTGGAGGCGCTGGCCCAGTACAAACGAGCACATGACTCACTGGTCTCAATTGCAGTGATGCGCACCGGGCTCAGCCACGCCGAAATCGCAAACCTGGAGATGTCGCAAAAGGGCAACCGTACAGATATGTTGGCCGATCTGATGCGCAGCGAGGCCGCCCGGCAAGGGGCCAGCGCCGAATACGAAACCCTGAACAAGCGATGCCAGGACGAACGTCGCAAACTGGAGAATATGGCGCCGATGGCCGCCCAGCTCGAAGACCTGCAGCGCGACTTTCGGGTGTCCGAGGCGGTGTTCACTTCGGCCATTGCACGCGGCCAGTCCTCCAAGGTTGATGTCTACGCGTCTTATCCCCTGGTTCAGGTGCTCGAGCTCCCCTCGCTGCCGCTTAAACCCTCCTCCCCCAGACGGCTGCTCACCATTGCTGCGGGCGTTGCTGCAACGCTCTGCGTTATCATATCACTCACTCTGGGCTGGGCCCGTTTTGGCATGATCAACTGGCTGATCGCCCGCCGCGAACAGCGCCGCGCATGAGTGATATCAGCCCACAAAACCCGGCCGAAAAGATCGCCTACAAGGCGCTGGTCTGGACCTGGCCCTTCTACGCCATCGGCGCGCTGTATATCGTTGGTCCTGTGCTGGGATGGATGCTTGGAGCCCTGGCCATTCTGGTGGCCTATATTGGCCCCGCAGCAAGGAAAGATCTGCGCGCAACCACGGCTATCCCGCCGGTTGTCTGGGCTTGGATGATTGGCATGTTGGCCATGCTGATCATTCTCTGGATCGGGCTCCTTAATTTTGACTTCGGGACAAAACCGATCATCAGATCCACCATCGGCTGGGCCAAAGGCTGGGCTCTGATGGCGCTTTTTCCTCTGGCTGGCGCCGTTTTGCCAATCCGACGCGCTATTTTGGTGCGGGGGCAATGTGTTGTCGGGCTGTGGATCCTCATCCTGGCGCCGCTGATGCTGGCAGCGCCCTATATTGGCCTCCCCGAACGTATCTTTGTGTCGCCCCTCAAGGCGGTCGGCGGGCCTGGTCCCGAGTATTTCACCGTTTTCCTATTTACCTTTGACCCCAGCAGCGGCGCCCCTCGCTGGCAGTTCTACGCGCCGTGGTCGCCCTTCGCGGCGCTCCTCGGGGTGATCATGGTGCTGTTTGCGCTGGAAGACGGCAATCGGCGCTGGAAAACCATCGGGCTGCTGGCCGGAGTCATTCTGATCCTGGCCTCAAAATCCCGTATGGGTCTGGTCGGGGTGGTCGTATGCCCCGCGATCCCACGTCTGCTGCGCCTCTCCGCGAAATCCTGGGCCTGGCAAGGGCTGGCTGGATGCCTGGTTGTAGCGTCAATGATCGCCGATGGTCTGATCACCTCGGCCCAATCCAGCATCCATGCCTTCAAATCCGCCCGCTCTGACAGCACCCGCGTGCGCGCCACTTTGCAACGTATTGCAACCGAGCGCTGGCAGGGGGAGGCCTTTTGGTTTGGCCACGGACGGGTCGCCCCTGGCTCTCACATCGTGGAGTATATGCCAATCGGCAGCCATCACACCTGGTACGGCCTGCTGTTCGTCAAAGGTGTCGCGGGTTTTCTCGCCCTGTTGCTGCCCTTTATCTGGCAGTTCTGGCTGGCCGCCTCCGACACAGTGCGATCCGACCGAGGCAGGCTCCCGCTTGGCATCATGCTGGTATTCTTGTTGCTGTCCTTTGGCGAGAACATTGAAATTGAGGTCTATCTGCTTTGGCCCTGCCTCTTGCTGATGGGAATACACGCCAAAGAACTGACCTCGCCGCCAAATTGAGGGATGTTCAAAACACCTTTCGCCACCAAGGAGCCAGCTGATCTTCTTGATGAAGCGATGGTCCTGCTCGATGATATTGTTGAGGTATTTCACCTGCAAGATGTCTAAGAAGCTTGGGGCTATTCAGAAAGAACTACCGCAGCATTTGTAGCCTCCTATGCTTGCTCGAAAATGGCCAAATAGGCGTGCCGGGGCTTGGTTCTCTGCTTGGTCATCACCGCGCCACCATGATTGGCAGCGCGGAGAGGTCGGTTGCATTTACACCAGATCGAACCGATCTGCGTTCATGACTTTCACCCATGCGGCCACAAAGTCGGTCACAAACTTTTCAGTATTATCGTCTTGGGCATAGACCTCGGCATAAGACCGCAGGATCGAGTTGGAGCCGAACACCAGATCCATGCGCGTCGCGGTCCATTTCACAGTGCCCGATCTGCGATCACGGATCTCATAGGTGCCGCCATCAACGGGGTGCCAGGAATTGCCCATGTCCGTCAAATTCACGAAGAAGTCGGTCGTCAATGCGCCGATCTGATCCGTGAACACGCCGTGCATTGTGCCGCCATGATTGGTTCCCATGACACGCATGCCGCCAACCAGAACCGTCATTTCGCTGGCGGTCAGGCCCATCAGCTGGCTGCGGTCCAGCATCAGCTCTTCGGGGCTGACAGCGTAGTCTTTCTTCAACCAGTTGCGATAGCCATCGGCACGCGGTTCGAGCACATCGAACGTCTCGGCATCCGTTGTCTCGTCACTGGCGTCACCACGGCCCGCTGCAAATGGAACTGTCACCTCAAAGCCCGCCGCCTTGGCAGCCTGCTCGATACCGCAGTTGCCCGCCAGAACAATCACGTCAGCAAGGCTGGCGCCGGTCGCGTCGGCAATGCCCTCCAGCACGCTTAGAACCTTTGCCAAACGTGTTGGCTCATTACCGTCCCAGCCTTTCTGCGGGGCCAGGCGAATGCGCGCGCCGTTGGCACCGCCCCGCATGTCAGAGCCACGATAGGTTCGGGCACTGTCCCAGGCTGTCGAGACCGTCTCGCTCAGGGTCAGGCCGCTTGCCGCGATGCGTGCCTTGACAGCATCGACATCATAACCGGTGCTGCCGACGGGGACAGGATCCTGCCAGATCAGATCTTCACGCGGGGCATCAGGGCCGATGTAGCGGGCTTTGGGGCCCATATCGCGGTGGGTCAGCTTGAACCAGGCGCGGGCGAAAGTGTCCGAGAAGTAAGCCGGGTCAGCCATGAACCTCTCGCTGATCTCGCGATAGATCGGGTCCATCTTCATGGCCATGTCAGCATCGGTCATGATCGGATTGTAGCGGATGGACGGGTCTTCCACATCGACAGGCTTGTCTTCTTCCTTGATGTTGATCGGCTCCCACTGCTGGGCACCGGCCGGGCTTTTCTTCAGCTCCCAATCATAAGTGAAGAGCAGATAGAAATAGCCGTTGTCCCATTTGGTGGGATGCGTTGTCCAAGCGCCTTCGATACCGCTGCTAACGGTTTCGCGCCCGACGCCCTTGCCGTTGGGGTTGCTCCAGCCAAAGCCTTGCTGCTCAACATCTGCGGCCTCAGGTGCGGCGCCAAGAACGCTTGCATCGCCATTGCCGTGGGCCTTACCAACGGTGTGACCGCCTGCAGTCAGCGCGACGGTTTCCTCGTCGTTCATCGCCATCCGGGCAAAGGTTTCGCGCACATGCAGGGCTGTTCTCAGTGGGTCCGGTGTTCCGTTCACGCCTTCGGGGTTGACGTAGATCAGGCCCATCTGCACTGCGGCCAATGGGTTTTCCATTGTTGCCGGGTTCTCAAGATCCTCATAGCGGCCATCGCTATCCGCAAGCCACTCTTTCTCAGCCCCCCAGTAGGTGTCGATCTCAGGATGCCAGATGTCCTCGCGGCCAAAGGCAAAGCCAAAGGTCTTTAGGCCCATGGACTCATAGGCAATCGTGCCGGCGAGGATGATCAGGTCAGCCCAGCTGATCTTGTTGCCGTATTTCTTTTTGACCGGCCACAGCAGGCGGCGTGCCTTATCCAGGCTGACGTTGTCTGGCCAGGAGTTCAGCGGTGCAAAACGTATGTTCCCGGCGCCACCACCACCACGGCCATCTGCCAGCCGGTAGGATCCAGCCGAGTGCCAGGCCATGCGGATCATCAAGCCGCCATAGTGACCCCAGTCAGCAGGCCACCAGTCCTGGCTGTCGGTCATCAGCGCATGCACGTCTGTCTTCAGCGCCTCGATATCGAGTTTCGTCAGCTCATCGCGATAATCAAAATCCGCACCCAGCGGGTTGGTCTTGCTGTCATGCTGATGCAGGATGTCGAGGTTGAGCGCGTTTGGCCACCAATCCATGACCGACTGTCCGCTGGCGGTGTTGCCACCGTGCATGACCGGGCATTTGCCGGCGCCCTTCAATTCATTTCCACCCATGTTGATCTCCAATCGTGGCTCTACGCGCTGCAATAAAGGGATATGGTCGCCTGCTCGCCGTCCATTTTGGCCTGGATCCTTGCCAAAATCAGAATGGGTTTTGCCAGTGACAGGTCCCTATGCGCTAAGTCTTACACCAACCCACCCATCAGATAAATTTGCATTTTCTAATGGGAATGATAACTAAAACATATGATTGATATTTCCATCAAACAACTGAAGTATTTTGAGGCCCTTGCCCGACACGGCCATTTTGGCCGCGCCGCCGAGGACTGTGCAATTTCACAACCGGCGCTTTCTGTGCAGATGCGGGATCTGGAGGACATGCTAGGTGCATCGCTGATTGAGCGCGGCGGCAAACCGATACGGCTGACCAGCCTCGGCGAGGCATTTGTGATCCGTGCACGCGATATTCTTCGGTCTATGGACGAGCTTGGCGACCTGGCGCGGGCGTCCCACAACCCGCTGCTTGGTCGGCTTCGATTTGGGATCATCCCAACCGTCGCACCGTATTTCTTGTCAAGCTTCATCAAGGATCTTACCAAGCTCAATCCGGGATTGGACCTGCGACCACGCGAAGCGGTAACGCAGAAGCTTATCGAAGAGCTCTTGGGGGGGCGTCTTGACACTGCAATCGTGGCGTTGCCGGTTTCGGAGCCCTCCCTGCACGAGGAGGCTCTCTTTGACGAGGAATTTGTCCTCGTTCGCCCTATTGAAGATGCCAAAAAGCCGGTGCCAAACTCAATAATGCTGCGTGAAATGAGGTTGCTTTTGCTGGAAGAGGGCCATTGCTTTCGCGATCAGGCACTCTCATTTTGCAAGATATCTTCGACCATGCCCCGTGACTTGATTGAAGGAAGTTCCTTGTCGACGCTGGTCCAGATGGTTGGCGCGGGGATTGGGGTGACTCTGATCCCGGAAATGGCCGTTCCGATCGACACAGGCTCCGCCTCTGTCTCTGTTGTCCGCTTGCCCCCTCCCCGCCCCTCAAGGACAATCGGCATGGTTTGGCGAAAGACCAACCCATTGTCGGCTCAGCTCACACATATCGCGGCGGTTGTGCGCAAGGCCAACCGCACCTAAGAGCTGCGCACAGGTCCGGGTGTCAACACTCAAAAAGCTCAGCGGGCGCTTGGCTGGCGGCATCTCAGAAGACTTCAGGCCCACTTGGCCGGTCCTCATGCGGCGTATGCCAGGTCATCTCCTTGTCCAGCCAGATCAGCAGCCTGAAATGAAACCCCGATCCATCTTAACAAGGCTGCAAACTGGTCGAAAAAGTAGGACCACCTCTGGCCGTCATTGTGAGCTTTGCAAGCAACGGCGCTATTGGTCAGAATTTGGATAAAGGCTTTGAAGCCTATCAAGGTGGTGACTATTAAACTGCCCTAAAAGAACTATTGCCACTCGCCGACCAAGGCCTCGCCGAAGCCCAGGCTAACCTCGGGGTCATGTACAAAAACGGTGAGGGCGTTTTGGCGGACCGTATCAGAGCGCATATGTGGTTCAACATCTCAGGTGCAAATGGAAATGGGAAGGCACCGGCGCATGTTCGAGCATAAGGGTTCGGAGTCGGCCCGCCACCAAGGCAAGCGGTTTGAGATTGGGTGGTGCGAGGACCAAGCGAACATGGCTTTCATTCGAAAGCACACTCATCTGCTGAGCGCAGAGGAGGCCCTAAGATTTCTTGGGGAGGTTGGATATCGCTAGATTGGTGCCGTACTCAATTACAATATGGCGGATGCAATGCAGGACGAAAAGCACATGAAGCGCCTTAACCACCTGAAATAACGTCATAATTTAAGATGGAATAGCGGAAATGAAGTCCGCTTCTTTTACGTTACCCAATTGAAATTGCTTCGTCAAAATAGTGCCATAGGAAATCATACTACAAAAAATACCACGTCGAAAAATTTGTCGTGCTTGCAGGAAATGGAGGGCCGCGATGCGCCCTTGTTTCCTTTGCTGCGCGCTACGGCTGAGTGGTTGTACCGGTCCCGGTGAAAATCAATCCGTTGCGGTTCCCCACAGTGTGCCGGGCGGTCTGTTGATGAAATGTATAGGCTGTACAGGGACATTACCCCAAAATGAAGGCCAGCTTTCAGAGACTTGGCTGGCAGAGGTGAGAGGCCGTGATTACGCCAATGGGCACATCGAAGCGATTGCCGAAATTCTGAACCCCACCGGGCCGCGCTGATCGGCCTGACCGCCCCTTTTCCTACACCACTACAGCTGGAGAAAACCATGCCTGCAGAAGATAATTTCGAAGTCTACGCCGCCAGCCTGACCAGTCCGATAATCGACGGGTTCGACATCACGCCTGACGATGGCACCGACCTGACCAAAGTTACCCGTGGCCTAATGGTGGCTGTCGGTGGCGACGTCACTGTGGTGTTCAAGGGGGGCGGCACAGTGACCCTGCCGGAGCTGTCACCGGGGGTGATTTACCCGGTGCGGGTCGCCCGCGTTCTGGTGACCGGCACAGATGCAACTGGCATCGTGGGGCTTTATTGATGATCGGCGTCGGCCTCGGCATTACCATGGGCGGCCAGCGCATCCGCCCGGTGGCCCAGATCATCGCGGATTTCACCAAGGATCGCTATCGCGGCGGCGTGGGGCCTGGCCTCCTTGATCTGTTTGATTTTGTCGCGGCGGGGAACCGGTCCTATATCAACGCGCTGGGTCATTTGGTGACGGCCGGTCCCAATGAGCCGCGCAGCGGCCATCACAAATGGGACTCGGCAAAGGGGCAGTGGATGCCAGTTGGGCTGCTGTTGGAGCCTGCTGGTAGTAACGTGCTAAATGACAACACTGGGACCAATCCACATGGCGGAAACGTGAGTGGTGGTGCAACCGTAACCCTCAGTTCGTCGATCAAGAACGGCGTCGATTTTGCTGAGTTTAATTCCAATGGTGTGCAGGCAGCGATTTGGTATTGGTCGGTCGCAGTGACACCCGGCGAGACCTACACGTTTTCCTACCTGCTTAACCTTGGAACAATCACAAAGCCGCGTGCTGGGGTCTATGACGACACGGCTAATGGTTGGGTGCCTGGTCATGACCCTGCGGACATAGACATGACAGGTCGTGAGGAATTTGGTGATGGAACAGTTCTGATCACCACGACCGTCACAGCCCCGGCAGGCTGCACAAGCCTGTGGTTCTACCCGCTGCGCAGTGACAGTCTGCCCGATGCCTCTGGCACTGCCGAGATTGCCGCTTGGCAGGTCGAACCGGGCAGCGTTGCATCCTCTCGCATCCTCACGTCTGGAACCCCGCTGTCGCGCGCCAAGGATGTCCTTGAACTCTCAGCCCTGACCCTCGCCAAGCTGCTGGTGAAGCATAACCGTGCGCCTGAGTTGGTGGTTAATGGTGACGGGTCAAATGGGACCATCGGATGGATCGCGGGTGCGAATACAACTCTCTCCAACGTGTCTGGCCGCATTAGGGGAACACTGACTGCCAGCAGCAGTAGTGCCCGATTTACACAAGAACTGACCGGACTCACTGTAGGCCAAACTTACCTTCTTGGCTCCACTCTTTACCAAGGTCCGACCGGCACGTGCAGACTTAGGGTTTCTGAAACTGAGGAGCTATCTGGTGCCACTGTGAGGCTGGAGCAAATCCTTTCTGACGGGGAGCACTTCGATGGATTTTTCACGGCAACCCAGACGACAATGTATGTCGGCGCCATCAATTCGACTACTATAGTGGGCAACTTCGTAGAGTTAGGATCTACCACCATCCGCGAAGTCACCATGCCGACGCGCATCGAGGCGGGTGAGGGGGTCATCCAAGACCTGACCATCTTCATGGAAGGGCTGATGACCTATGCGGATGAAGATGCGTTTGTAAACACCCCGTACAAGTATCAGTTGTCGGCAGCAGAACGCATTGTGGTTGACCTTGATACACGCAACACCTTCACCGGCCAGATGGCGTTTACACAATCAGCGGGCGGCATAACAGAACAATCCCTATCATCCACAACCGCCTTCACCCCCGGCAACAACGTTCCGTTCAATATCGCATCCTATCACACAAACACGTCTATCGGCGGAGCACATGGTGGAACGGTTTTAGCCACCGACCTGACGCCCACAGCACTACCTGATCTGGTGGGCCAGCCTATTGAGATCGCACCCCTCGGCATCATCACGGTGGCTAAATTCGGCCTAATCCTTGGTGCTTCCGGCGATGATCTAGTGCAGGAGCTGACACGATGACCTATGAAATCAACGGCGTTGAGGTCTATGCGGATGTGACCTTTGAGCCTGAAACCGGAGATCCTGTTTTGGGATTTCGCCCTGCACGCCCGCAGTGATGGATGCGGAAATCAACTGCAACCTGCGGATCGGTGGGGCGCTGGCGGCCAAATTCTCCGAGACTGGCTGGTTTATCGTCGAGCAGCTGTTTCTACATTGGATGGGACTGGGCGCCCCCGGCATAGTCAACGACAAGGTGCCCGGCGTGGCCGTCTCCAGAGTGTCGCTAGTGGACCTGTCCGGGGTGGCAACCCGCCAGGGGGGATTGCCTAGCGCGCTGTTTCGATGGGGGTTAGTTGGACTGGCAGTAATCAGCATTGAGCGGTGAAATGCCCTTGCAAGCCATGAACGACGGGCACAAATTCAAGCTTGGCCTGTTCAGACTACAGCCGCACTACGATCCGGGATGTGACAGATAGCCTCAACATCCTGTTCCCTTCAGCACAACCTGAACTGTTTTCAAAAGAATCCCCAAGTCAGTCCGAAGCGAGAGGGTGCGATTATATTTGGTGTCGAATTCAGCTCGATCCGAAAACGTTGACTTATTTCGCAGCGAAACCTGCCACATGCCGGTAATTCCAGGATGTAGATCGTAGTAATCCTGCCCCGGATACAGAGTTTTTTGACTTGGTATCATCGGACGCGGCCCAACAAGGCTCATCTCGCCGAGAAGCACATTCCAAAGCTGCGGCAGCTCATCCAGAGATGTCTTGCGAATGAAGCGCCCAACCGGGGTTGTCCGGGGGTCTTGGGCGAGCTTTTGATAGGTGTTCCATTCTTCCAACGCCGCGCTGTTCTCTGCGAGATAGGTTTCAAGAAGGGAATCTGCATTGATCACCATGCTGCGGAGTTTCCACATCTTATAGTGGCGACCATTTTTACCGACCCGGTCCTGGATATAAAAGGGGTTTTTTCCATCCAGCGTGGCTTTGTTGCACAACTCAGTTTAGGGATTCATGTTGTGAATCCAGCATGGTAGCTGGTTGCCATGAGCAGCTGGGCACCGACGAGATACAAGACCAAGAACTGGTCGCACTATAACCTTTCCTTGAAGCGACGCGGTTCGCTATCGATCTGGTTTGACGCTGGAATGGATTGGGAGGCCAAGCCTTCAGGCAAGCCGGGGCGGCAGCAAGCCTATAGCGACGCTGCGATCCAAGCTTGTTTAACGCTGAAAGTGCTGTTCGGGCTGCCCTTGAGGCAGGCAACTGGGTTTGTTGAAAGCTTGCTGAAGCTGATTGATCTCGACTGGGAGGTGCCGGATTTCAGTACGCTTAGCAGGCGGCAAAAAGCCCTGTCAGTTACCATTCCTTACCGGGGTTCAGCAGGGCCGCTGCACCTTCTTGTGGACAGCACCGGCATCAAAGCCGAGGGAGAAGGTGAGTGGAATGCGCGCAAACATGGTGGCACGAAGCGCCGTATCTGGCGCAAGATCCACATTGGGATTGACGACAATACCATGGAAATACGTGCAATCGAAGTGACCAGCAACGGCGTCGGTGACGCACCCATTCTACCCGAACTCCTCGATCAGATCCCGCCAGGTCAGGAGATCGGCAGCGTCACAGCAGACGGGGCATATGATACGCGCAAATGCCACGACGCAATTGCTGCTCGCAATGCCCATGCTGTGATCCCACCGCGCAAGAATGCCAAGTTATGGAAGTCCGACACGCCTGGGGCACAAGCACGAAACGAAGCGGTCCGGTGCTCAAAGTATTTGGGTCGCGCGTTGTGGAGGCAACTGGCCGGATACCACCGCCGTAGCCGCGTCGAAACGAAGATGCATTGTATGAAACTTTTAGGTCAGCGCCTCTCCGCAAGAGACTTCGAGCGCCAGGTTGCTGAGATCCAAATCCGCGCCGCGATCCTCAATGGCTTCACAGCTCTTGGCATACCCCAGACAGAGGCCGTAGGATAAGTCCGCCTGGCGTAAGGGGAAGTCCGACCTCAGGCTGAGTTGTGCAACAGAGCCCCTTGAAGCCATACCGGCGCAGGATTTTCTGGTAATCCTGCGAGCAATATTGGCTGCCCCTATCAGAATGATGGATGCATCCTTTGGGCGGCCTGCGCAGGGTTATGGCCATGTTCAGCGCCCGTATGGCCAGATCGCGCTTCATCCGGTTGCTGACAGCCCAACCGACCACGCGCCTGGAGTACAGGTCCAGAACCACGGCCAGATAGAGCCAGCCCTCGCGGGTCCAGATGTAGCTGATATCAACAACCCATTTTTGATTGGGTCGATCTGCTGAGAAGTTCCGGTTCAGCAGGTTTGGCGTGATGTTGAACTTGTGATTGCTGTCCGTTGTGGCCTTGTACTTACGGGTTCTGACAACAGATATGCCGTTCTGGCGCATCAATCGGCCGACACGGCGGTGACCAATATCCAGACCAAGCTCTTTCAGTTCTTCGACCATTCTCGGTCGGCCGTAGCTCTGCAAACTCAGGCGGTGCTGCTCCCGGATGTGGGCCAACAGAACCATATCCCCACGTTGACGCTGGCAGGCAGGGCGTTTGCGCCAGGCTCGGTAGCCACGTGGGGTGACATCCACAATCCGGCAAAGTCGCTCTGTGGGAATGCTATTGCGGTGCTTTTCAACAAATGAAAACCTCATTTGCTTTGGTCCGCAAAGAAGATTGTTGCTTTTTTTAGCAGCTCCCTCTCCTCACGTAGAAGGCGGTTTTCCCGGCGAAGGCGCTCGTTCTCATTGGCCAGTTCCTGATCCTCTTTCGAAACAACGTCCGCGTCACGATAGGTTCTGATCCACTTGCACAGGGTGGACATACCAACCCCAAGATCGGAGGACGCCTGTCGGCGGGTCAGCCCGCTGGTCAGTGCGATCCGCACTGCGTCGCGTTTGAATTCTTCGGATGGTCGTGGTGCCATGGTGTATCTCCTTTGGGGCAGAATATGCTCTCAAAGGGGCGGAACAATACCGTGACAGGTCCAATCCGAGACCGACGCTACAACCGCAAAATAGAAGGCTTGCTCTGCAAAACTCTTGCCTTAATCGAACAGCAACAGTCACAGGGCAAATTGAAAGCGGCAACATGGGTTTTGGACCGCACCCAATCGAACGCAGCAGGCTCTCACTGGCCGCCCCAGATACCGGCACGACCTCGCTGAAGGGTATCAGTCTAACCCACAGACCGCCTGCCGGATGGCCGCTGATGGCCGCTGATGGCCGCTGGGGTTCTGGTTTCAGACTTAACTGCACGTTTTAGCGTTGCCCCGAAACTACGATGGCGAAGTATGGGACCGGTTACTCGAAATTGTGGACCGGGATGGCACGCGGCACTGCTGGGCAATACCTGCGACCTTATTGGATCGGGGAGCAATTACGCAGTGAGCTGGTCAGTCTGGGATTTGAGCTTGTGTCCAACCGCGATGCCAATGGCTGGCTTCTTCAATACCTGATATCTTGGGACCCTGCCCCGCGCGCCCGGTACGTGAACAAGATCGGTCGCCCCTCGCCATCGATTGGGAGGGTAGATCTGTCGTTGCACACTGACCCATCATCCGCTTATCCACATGATCGTGCCGGGCGGTGGATTGAAGCAAGACTGCAGCCCAATCGGCTTCAGCGCTTCCTGAAGCTAATCGATCAGTGCGTCGGCGAAAGTCAACCAGTCTTGATACCTTTTGAAGAACGAACTGTAGACCTTTGCCACAGTCTGCGCACAGGTGCGCGGAAGCAAACCTCGATGCAAATGCTCATTCTCGTCAGCGTTATGCCGTCATCAAGGGAAGGTGTGCATGTACCACGAACCAAGTCAACAGCTTCTTCAGAACGGTGATTATCTGAGATTTCCGCCCCTCGTCAGCCGGTCTGGTGACATATAGGTTCAAAGCAAAGTTTCAACCCCGCATCATCATACCGCGAGAAACCGTTTCTGGCTAAATTGCGGTTAGACATCCTGCTCGGTTGGACGATGCAAAACGTCAATCCGAGGGGACATATGTGTTGGTCAACCATGGTACACACCACATTCTGTGAATGGTTGGAGAATTTCATTTGCCTTGGCTGTCGTCTCATAGTCGACTACAAGCAACGCTCTGCGCTTTGAAAAGTCAGGCGTTTGAGTAGGAATTATTGGCCAAGATATGAAGATGAATTCGCCCTATACTTGTGTTGACTTGTTTTCTGGGTGCGGAGGGCTTTCACTCGGCCTCAAACAAGCCGGATTCGAGGTGAAACTCGCTGTCGAGAAGTCGCCGATGGCCGGCGAGACTTACTACCACAATTTCATCCAGCCCATCCACGACCCAGAGGAATGGCGCCTCCACCACGAGGAACTTTCCGCCGAAACTCAGGCCAAGTCTGGACTCGTCATCCGCGAGTTGGCCGACGTGCTTGCGTCCGATGAGATCCTCTCGTGGCTACGAGAGTCCGAGATTGACCTCGTGGCGGGAGGACCGCCCTGTCAGGGGTTTTCCCTCGCCGGGCGCCGGAACCCTAACGACGTTCGCAACCAGCTGCCGTGGCAGTTTCTCACCTTCGTCGAGAAAATCCGTCCAAAAGCGGTCATCATTGAAAACGTCTCCGGGATGCGGCACGCTTTCCGAAAGCATGGAGCAGTGTCGCCCTTCGATGAGCTGAGAATCGCGCTCTCAGAGACAGGGTCTGGTTACGCAGTTCAGCCGATGCTCCTGAACGCCATGCATTTCGGTGCGCCGCAGAATCGGCAACGGGTATTCCTTGTTGCAGTGAGGAACGACCTCGTCGCCGAAAAATTTGTAGACCCATACGGCAATACTTGGAACTCCGCACTGGATTCCCCGGACGTAACCGTGCTCGGCAAACGGCCCTTCCTAGCACCGAAGAGAACACACTTCGACCTGGTTGGGGAACCCCAGCATCTCACGGTGAGAGATGCTATCTCGGACCTGCTCGATCACAGCTACAACGAAGAAGGGCCAGTGTCCGAATACGCCAGAGAAATGCGCTCCGACACCAGATTCCTAAAAGCAGCTTTCGACGGAGGCCTCGATAACAACGAACCGACAAGTCACGTCAGGCGCCGACATTCCGAGCATGTCAAAGAACGGTTCAGGCTGTACCAATTTTTTTCTCGGGCAAGTATTCACTCGGGCGTGCTCTCGATCCCAAAAAAAGCAGACATTTCCGCATACGCGCGTCGCAAGATGATGCTCGAGGCTATCTCGGGGGTCGAGTACCCTGTCTCGAATAGAGACGGCACTATTCTGGCAAAGGATCAACGCGCTATGATGCGGCTATTGAACAAGCTTGCCACCAAGAAGCATAGCCAGCGTGCCCTGAAGTGGCGCGATCCCTCACCGACGGTCGTGAGTCTCCCCGATGATTACGTGCATCCGTCCGAACCGCGTATTCCAACCGTGCGCGAACTGGCTCGGTTCCAATCGTTCCCTGATGCCTTCAAGTTTCGCTCGAAGGAAACGACCGGGGCTCATAGGCGGCGTTTGGAAGTTCCCCAATACACTCAGGTAGGGAACGCTGTACCGCCTAGACTAGCGAAAGCACTCGGAGACAGACTGCACGCCGTATTGCGCACCGCCACTCGCGAAGTGGAAACTACGGAAGAGAGTATTGCGGTCGCTTGAGTTCGATCCGCCCCTTTTTGCGAAACCAATTACCGGAGCAAGAAGTAGAAGTGTTCCCTTGCCGACCAACGAGCCAGTTTCGCCATGCAAACACCCAGCACTTCAAACGCAGTCTGCTGGATGTTTGCCATATGGCTAGACTAGTCTTCGTCGTGCTCAAAGAAACTGAAGTACGTTTTGTCTCGTATGAAAATCCCCTTGGCGTGATCTGGATCGCATTTGAACAGCGAGTGGAGATTCTCGAGCTCGGGAACATGCGCCGCCATTTCCGCCGCACCATCACCGAACCCTAGTCTCGAGAGGTCCTGGAAAGTGATATCCGGCACCTTGTGGATACACCAGGTACGCAAGGGTTGCGCCCAGTTCACTCCGCCCAACTTGAAATGCGAGAGATACTGCGAAGATAGAATAACTCCCATGCCGAATTGACGCCCTTCCAGTAGCAGTTTCTGAAGGACTTCGAAACCGTGCACCATGATATGATGGGCCTCGTCGACCAGCACGAAGGAATCAATGAATCGCCGCTGAATTCCGTTCCCGTCAACTTGGAAATCCGGCCGCTTTCGAGAAGGCATATACTCGTTGTAGATGAGATCCAGAAAGAGTGTGACCAGAACGTCCTGTATCTGACTTCCTGCGTTAATGCCCTTGAGATCCAACACGACCGACCGGTCAAAGAGCTCCTCAAAGCTCGAAATTTTCTCCCGGTTCGATTCAAATATTTCAAGATTTACCAGGGACCTAAGCGCCGCCGTAACGCTGTCTCCGTTTGGAACTGCTTCACCGTAAATTTCAAGAACGTCCTCGATTAATGGGAAGCCCCTACCACGGAAGCGATTGTACGCTTCGATAACGGACTGCTCGAGCTTGTTCCTCTGCACAGGTCCAATGCGATTGACCTTGCTCACCACGTCCGCAAAAAACATTGCCCTGCGAATATGGGCTTTTTTGTTGGAACCTGACGGTATCGAAAAGAAGTTCAGTGGGATTGGCTCCTCACCGGGTGAAAGGAGCTTTCCATTGATATTCTGGACAAACGAATCCTCAACATAGTCCTGTTTGTAGTCAAAAATGAAAGTTTTAGGTGCAACACCACCGTTGCCTGTCGCAGATTGCGACAGCTGGTAGACTAACGACTGCAAAAATTGCGTTTTACCTGTACCCAGATCTCCGACGACACCCATGTTTAACTGGTTAACACGTGTATCGCTGGGATCGAAAATGAGCTTTTCGCCCTGCAGTCCTTTTCGCCACCGGCCAACTTCGATATTCAAACCGGTGAACCGGCCATCGCGGGAAGATTCTTCGTTCCGTTGTTTTCCTGCATTTCCGACTGAGGGCGTGTCTTCCAATTCGATACCGGACAGATCGTCGGATTGCACACGTTGCTCATTCGGGCTGCCGTCAGCTCCGTGAGCTGGCATCGGAACCGTGCCCGCACCGCGATCATCGTCACGAGTGATCACAGGGATATCATCTTGAACAGGCCCGACGTTCTCCTGATCTCCAATAAACTCAACAACGTCGCGGGAAATCGCCTCGATAAACTTGATCTGAATATCAGTGGGTGTATCCGAGACAATCGCTCGCCCCAGCTGAAGTGGATTAACCAATACCTGCCATGGCGCGTCAATCGACGTCCCCCTTGTTTCAATAGGTTGACCGTTTTGCGTGCTCCCCCCTGATTGAAACCAAAAGAGCGTGCCACTCGACGCCTGGAAACGAGCGTGCCCGCAAGAAATGGCCTGCAGAAAATTCCGTTCGTTCGCCAATATCCGGTTAGAGGCGACTACGTCGCCGTCTGCCCTCAATGCTAATGCGGCTTCAACAAGCGAAGTCACGGCGTTAAGGAGCAGGACATCGCTCTGGCCATTTACACGCGCGCACAGCTGATCGAGTAACCCGTTTGAACTTTCAAGCTGACCAAGTGCCTCTCGAACTTCATTATCGTGAGAACCGGGGAAAGTACCTTCTCCACGGCGCATTTTGACCTCAACAGGGTGCATTACCACCTGGAACGCACCTTCACCTATTGGGATCGCACGCAGCGCAAGAATGTCCGCGCGGCGACGATCGCGTTGCGGTGATGTCTCACCTGCGATTGCCTCGAGCAGCGGATTGACCGCATCCATGGGAAGAAGACAACGAATTTCACCTTCCGGTCCATCGTTTTCCCAAGATCTCAAGGCTGAAAACGAAAGGAAGAAACCGATCGCTCCAGTCGTTTGAGTGTGACCTATTGAAAGGAGAGAAGAAAGCCCGATGCCGCGCGAACCAAGCTCGCGCAAGACCAAGTCGCCACCGGAGGTGTCGATTTGCCCAAACGACTCGACGCAGTCACTCTCGAGTTGGTCTTTGAAGAGTGGTTCCATTCTGGAAATAGTTGTGTATGGCCGGGCAGTCGCAACATTCGAACCTGCATCTGTTTTTGACCGCGCCAGAAATGCGGGGCGCCATTCCCAAAGCACGAGATTTGAACCTAGGTTCGATATTTCTTTCGAAAGGGTAGCCGGGTCCATGTGGGCGTTTCCTGCAACAGTCCATTTCGCGGGCGATCGCAACAATTCTCCTCCCAGCAAGCGGCACGCGATCTCTGGATGCATACCGTCACCTCGTGGAGACTCCACGAGATTTAGGCAGCGCGCATACCCGGGAAGGCCCTTGAACCCATTGTCAGGCAATATCGGGCAATACGCTGATCTCTGGGCTCCGGCCGCTGCTCTCGTCCAAGTTACATACCGGTTCACGGGGAGGTCAGGTGCCGATCCGCCAATTTCGGAAGACTTTCCCGCCGCGACACTCGGTTCAACCAGAGGCGTTTCAAGGAACTTCAGATCAATTTGAGAGTCTTCCTCGACTTTCCACTGAAAATGAACTTGGACATTGTTAGCAGTTACTTTCTTTCCACCAGCGTTCGCTGCTTTCTCGAAAGCGGAAAATACATACTCGGGTTCAGGAATCGGCCCCTTGCGAAACGGACTATCAAAAACCCGAACCCCACCTGGGAGCCTTTCTGAAGCCCGGAAAACCTCAGCAGCAGATGCATCGATAAGTGCGAAGTCGAGCTCCCTTGAGCGCTGAACTTCTGATGTTGCATGTATTCCCACATTAACCTGTGTCGACAACGGATGCACCCGTAGAAAATCTCGAAGGGCGGCGGCTATTCCTCCGCCATCCAAACCTGATGCGGCGCCAACTGGAAACCGTTGGCCAAGAATAGTCCCAAGGCGAGCAGTTCCATACTTGGTCACAGCTGGTGACCCTATGAATGACCAACCCGAGAAAAGACCATCCTTGCCTGTATCAAGTGGCATAGCCAGAAGGTAATCAGTGTCCCAGGGCGAGGGTGCAAGCTGCGGAAAACCCAGCCCATCGCAAAATCGCATTAGGTCAATTACCTCTTCCGATCGACGACTTCTGAGCGCTTCGCCCGCGGCGTTCTGCACGGACCAGGACCATCCCATGCGCAACGGGTGAAGCGGGGAAAGTAGTATACCCTCCAAGCGCCCCACAGCATCGGTCAACATCACGGAAAATGGAAAGGCAACCAGGCCACTGGGCTCATGCGGTGTACTGTACTCGAGCAACGCTTGATAGGCACCCAAGTATCTTTGAAGACTGGAAACATCCAACGTTCGAAGATCTAGGCGGCTTGGCCATGCACCGAGCCCACCATCTAGGTTAGCAAACCTCCCGAGCTTGAGCTCATCAAAGGCCTGCCAAAAATCGTCCACAGCGTCCTGCCCACTTTGGTCGCCTTCAAATGCAATAGAGCTAGCATTGTTACCCCATACAAAATAGCCGAGGTTTGGGTCGAAGCTGGGCTCGCGGAAGGAATGTGCATCACCCATCTTCACGGCCGAAATCCCGAGTGATCTTCGGAAATCCTCGCCTATTGCACCGGCCACGCAGCTTGCCCCAAGCCACGTCTCTATCGAGGCCCTCGGATCACGCCGAACTTCACTCTCTAGATTGCCATCAATTTCGTCAGTAACTGGGTCACCCCACGCGCATGCTGTGAACGGCGAAATGTGCGTGAGCTTTTGTTCGGGGATGAGTATCGCCGCACGTAGGTCGATCATCTCCAGAACGGTATTTGCCGCTGCAGGCATGTCCTCGCTGATGGCGAGTTCAATTTCTTCATTCTCCAGATTTTCAGTTACTAGCGCGGTTGTCCTGCCGTTCACATCGAGGCCAACGTGGCCGCCCGAGTTTATTAGGAGAAACCGTACCTCAGTCGTCGACTTCGCGAGCTTGAAGACAGGCAGCGAGTCCTTATCAATTGGCGCAATCTGAACTTGTCCATCCACAACGGAGTATTTTCGGGGGGAATGGACACATATCTTGTAAGATAATCCCCTCGATCTTTTTTTCTCGAGCACCAACGCTGAACCTGTTCCTGGGCATGGCAGGAGTAGCTCGACGACCTGCGCTCCCCGAAGCAAGTCCTTTGCCTCGTTGCTCAACGGGTTTACCGTCAATTGGTAAGGTTTTTGCTGCCAATTGCCCTTGGATAGTTTTATCGTGAGATCAAATGTCAGGAACGCTTCGCGGTCAATAACGATGATGTTCTGCTCAATCGCCTTAAGCGCAGAGGACATGCTGTTAACTTCGATAGCGAGCCCGTCAGTTTCGGCGGTTCCGAGGGGTAAGGCAAACCTGCCCAAGCTGACATTCCCTCCCGTTTCAACCTCGACCCCCTCTATGGACGCCACGTGGACCGGTAAAGCTAAATCAGGCACGATGGGCAAGCAGCTCACGACCCCACCTGTCACTCGGAATAGGTTGAGTTTTTCTTCCGTTTCTTTCGCTGGCGCAAAAAAAGACGTCTCCTGAGTCGTCGACCAAGCTTGCAAACTGTCTATACTTGGTGCGCCAAGGAAACAAACCGCGAGCATCCGGTGCCCGAGGGCCGACCTAGTAACCTCGATGTTTTGCCAATGAAGTTGCGACAGGCCGTGCTGCTCATCTTCACCGAGCCTTTGCGAGCGCCTCTCCTCGTCTCGAATTTCGAAGATGGCAAGCTCGATGTCCTCCACTGCGCTCCAGCGGTTCTTGATTACTGTTGCATATTTCCGTCCATCGTGTCGGTCGGCGTATGCGCCCTTAACCAGATTGTCCGGGATTGGAAGACCGAAGGCCGTGTAGCAAGCTAGGACATCGTAGGAACTGCCAACCGATGCGTGCAGCTCGCGGATTACTGCGGGCAGATACGACAATCCCTTATCGACATGGACCCACCAAGCATCGGACCAGTTCAATTCATCGTTTCCGCTCTGCTCGTAAGCTGACGCAAGGAATGCGCATATACCTTCCAGCACAACGGTGATTCGTTCACCACTTAGAACCTTCGCACCTGCCTCCTGAAGAATTTCTGGCACCTCCGCGAGCAACCCTCCAATCGTGAGCATGGAGTTCACCACTCCGCCAACCCCCGATGGTAAGCTATCAGGGTTCAACACCCTGAATGCCTCGAGTGATTTAAGCTGCTTGAATTCGCCTTGATGGTGCACCAGAAGTGCGGCGGATTCGCTTCCATCGTCTCGGCTCCGCATTCCGATCGCGGTCTCCGGGGAAATCTCGTCCGGACCGGGCTCTGATCTGACCACGTGGGCGAAATCCAGGTCCCCTCGTCTACCACCTGCCTCCTCGGCGATAACTTGGAGTTTCGCCGTGTCCATTCCGGCTGGCAAACTTAATCGCGAGAGTCCGGGAATCTGGGCCACAGATCTTCCAATGGCAAGGGCGAGTATCTCTTTTTCTGGAGTCATTTTTTCAATTCTCAAAATGCAACCTGTACTTCGATTGCCTCGTCTGCATCGTGGCTGCCGCGCGCGAGACCGGATGCCTCGAGTCGCCTTACGATCGAGAGATACCCTGGCCTGAGACAGAGAGAACGAAGTGCCCGATCCACATCTGCAACACGTGTAATCCCCTGTCCCCTCACCGCGCTCAAACTGCTCATGACAACCAGCCATTCCTGACCTGGATCAACGAAGTAATATCTCCCTCGTCGCTTTAGAAGGCCATAAAGATCCGTTGCTCCCGGAGCGTCGGACCGCTCGCGAAGCGCATACATTATGGTTTCATCCACATTGTTCGCAGACCGTGAGTCCCTTGCTGCCTCGAACGCCTGAGAAATGGCGGTCTCGATCTGCAACGGACCTTTCGCTTTCGACCAGTCTCGCGCTGCCTTGACCCAGGATGTGAGGCCGTCAGGGTCATGGTCGAATTCTGCCGGGTCACTGCAACCTTCTTCGACCCATTGGCGCAGGAGGATCAATGCAGCCGTGCCTTGCTGCACCGTGGTCAGGATTTGTTCCCTTACGCTACGCTCGGAGACCCGCGCCTCATCGTTCCACCGCAGCAAAGCACGGTTCTTCGAGAGAGCAGCTCTGGATACTTCATCCGGACGATCACTCGACACGACACCAAGTACCAGAGTTCGTAAGAGATTCATTTCGAATAGAAATCCGATGCCCAAGGCATTCCTTAGGACACATGATGTCCAGTCGACCCAACGTCGTCGTGGCATGCGCTCGATCCAACCATCCTCGCAAAGCGCGTCCCATGCAGCCACAAACCAAGAAAAAGGTGTGTCTACGCCCTTCAGCCACAGCGGTTGTTCACCCACTTGGGGATTCACTGGGCCTTTTACCGTTGAACGAACGATGTCCTCCGCCTTCTGCAGATAAAGAGGAGCACCAGCCTGCAGCGCGGTTTCAAGCCAAGTAGCGTTCCCACCCTCTGAGCTTCCAAGAGCTAGGACGAGTTTCTTCGCAGCTGAATCATTGCCCCCGCCTAAGACATACATTCTCTCCAGAATTGACGCGTAATTAGCGGGACCGGGAGCACGCAGCAAGCCACGACGATCCTGCATGAGGGCAGTTCCTAAATTTATCGGGATCGCCGCGTAAGTTTTGGACTTGGCAGGACGAAGTGCTCGAATTTCATCAAGGAGTATCTCGGCCGCGGTCGCGGCTTCTGCTCGAGACACGTCCAGATCTTCTTGCAGGCTTTCCACCAACTTAGTCCAGCGCGCCGAGCCGCGCTTTGCACGAGTGTACCCAATATCCAGACTATTCGAGTGTGAACTATCGTAGCGATCAAACGCAACCGCATCGTGAATTTCATCCTCGGAATCCACCGCGAGTGGCGCATGATTTTCGCTACGCTCGACTAGTCCCCAAACGATCGACGAGACGAGCAGTTCGGGCATGTTCGCAAATTGCGGCCGGTTCAACCGTAGAAATGGTCCACCCACATTGTGTTCCTGATTTTCGCTCATCAATTCCTCATCGTGGTCGGATGACATGGCCATCGGTGCATACGAAAATGGTGTTTCCGCCAAGCCGTGGGTTGGCCTTGGACTCCAGAGAAAGCACCCGGGCTCGCAGGCGCTCCAGACGGGGCTCAACGTGACGCAAGGAGTCGGTAAAACCAGCTCCATCTACGCGTGACAGCGCTTCCCTCATCAAATGGAAATCAAGGGTCGTTTCTGCAGCATCGCCGCTGTCACGACGGTGAATTTTTAGTAACATTCGCCCACCCACTACGGACAGTCCGATCTTGAAATCCAAAGGATCGACCTCGATCGCTATATGTGCATCGCCAGACGCAGGAGTCGTTACCCTAGGCTTCATGACCGGCAGACGTGCTGTACCACGGGCATCTTCGCCAGACGGTGGTAAGAAAACCCTTAAAAGTGCATCACTAATGTTCTTTGCCAAATTCTCGTTGCGAAGGCCTCGCTTCAAGCAACGTTGATATTCACCCAGCACTCCCAAAAATGCCGGTTTTCCGAGGGCCAAGCCATAAAATCGAAGAAGATACTGCGAATACCAGGAGAGCAAACCTATCCGGTCGATTTCGACGTGATCACTATTCATCGGATCAACCAGCTTGCTGACCGCGCTATCTAGAGCATCATCAAGAGGGCTCCAGGCCGCAAGCAGCCTTGGATGAACCTTGGTGAATTCGTCCGCAGATGAATGGCCGTCAATTACCTGTACCATTACGCCCGCGAGATCACAGGATGCAGCGCGCGAAACATCCTGTAGAGGATCCGCAGACGCCATGGCTGACATCGCGTCATTTTGTACATAAACCAATGGCTGAGACGCCACCCCAAGCGGCAATGCCGCTTTGAGGCCACCGAATAGGTTGACATGGCAACGATAATTGGCGAGCTCAACAAGGGCTTTGCACTTCTCTTTCTTGTTCCTTGCCTGCTCTACATCTTCGCTGTGCCTTCTCAGCAACTCAGCTAACTGGGCAGTTCCACCATCAGGCGACGGTCCAATGAGCGCGAGCGAAGCAAGTCCCCAAAGGTCTCGGTAAGAGAAATTGAACCCGCCAACGATCTCGGCGCCACGGACGCATCGACACCAACTATCGACGACTTCCTCTCTCGAAAGCATTTCCGCATTTGCTCGTATCGGATCCAAGTCGCCACCGGGCCAGTTTGACCCACTGTCCTCAAGAAACTTCTCCGCGACTTCTTTCAATGGAAGTTCGAAAGCTGCATTCCTGGGTTTGTAGGAGCCATTGTCTTGGAGGATCGACGCAACGGGAGGCTGTTCCTGGTCACAGTCAGGCGAACTTGATTTGGGCAATGGCTCTAGAAGTGAAACATGGTCCATGAAAACGATGTGGACATCGATTTCTCGACCGGTCGGTGCGCGCATTCGGAACGATTTGTAATCACTTGAAACAATGTCATCTGGTTCCAATCTCCAGCCTTCGAACAGCTTCTCACTGTCGAAATTCAACTCAAAGAGCAACGAGATCAACCCGTGTGCTACATTCCCAGTCGCGTCCAGCTCGAGCGCTGCCAGTTCGCGGAGCTCACCCACCAAGACACCCCGGTTTGCGCAAACGAGCAAGTTTTCCTCGGTCTTGATGACAGTTCGAATGTCATCGAAAAGAGCAATTCTGGACTCTCCATCGGCTGGGATAGTGGCGTCATTTACCACCCTGAGCGAGCTACCCGCCGGGGTGCTGTACATATACGTGCGCTGTGCAAAACGAGTGACAGCGCCTCGTTTTCTCGCTTCGGAATCGCGGACTACACGTGCAGCAAGGTACGATTTTCCATTTCCCGCTCCCCCCACAAGAAAAACCATGCATGAACGATCTTCTACGTGTCCCAGACAGTTAGACACGAGGTCGTCACATGCTCTCGAAGCAAACTGTGAAACTGGCCCTTCCGGCCAATGCTGTTCTGTTTGGCGCTGCACTGGCGTGGCTGCAACTTCTGCTCCACCGAACGAACGTTCAAGGATCCATGTCGGATAACTTGTCGTCACCTGTACAACCTCACTACTTTCCGAGGCCATGTACTGGCCACAATTGGCAAGACCCCGGTTTTGCAGCGAAGTATTCGCTCACAAAGCTTGCACGTAACAGAATCCCTACGCGTACAAAGCTAACAGCAGAACAAAAACATTCAACCCCCGGCTGCACTGTCATTAGTGCATTAAAATAATGAGTTGAAGCTTAGGGGACCGACAACCGAACTTGCGACCGGTCGGGCAGCCAGAATGGAGTATCGCACGCCCAGACCATCAGCCAATCGGGGACTTATGCTCAAAAATCAAATCGGCCCGTCGCCGGTTTTCTACCACATTTTGAGAGTTCCCGCTATATATCTCCGAACTCCAGACTCGCCTCAAAGAGGCCTAAACTGCCGCTTGCTTTTAATGTGTCGAGCTATTGTCTAACTGAAACGCTTTTTCTTCCGTGGGGCCACTCTCTCCTCCAAATTCAGGCAATATTTCCCTGTTCGAAGTCGCTGGTAACTGTATCTGAGCGGATTCGTCAGTTTTTGGTATTTCCTCAGGGATAGGAGACATCTGGACTTCGTTTGCTTGTTGAGGTTTTGCACTCGCCGATAATTCAACTCTTTGTTTAAGGCTTCCAAGCTGATTTTGTAGTTCTTTAAGTTCATTTCGCAGGAGCTTGAGCTCCTCCATTGCTCCGCCGCCCGATCCAAGAACCATGGCTGGAACGTAGGGGCGTAGGGTTTGAAGGGAGGTGCGTCGGGCACCGAAATTCTACTTTGAAATTTTTTGAAAAAATGTGCGACCAATCATGTAATCCACCCGCCACGCTATCCAATTTTCCCCTTGCCCCTCACTGGGTGAAAAAGAATTCTTTTTTGCTGACACGTGATCGGGAGCTGATAACTCGGCGGCTATGAGAGGGTTTTTCAACTTCGCATAGATGGGCAAATTATGCCCCCATCAATGGCAGCGATCTTTCATTGTGGGCCTAAATGTGGGCCTCACCAAGAGTGTCTGGAAACTCTTCAACAAAAACACCGCCTTACGAGTTAAGGTGGCGGAGACGAAGGGATTCGAACCCTCGAACGCTTGCACGTTACTCCCTTAGCAGGGGAGCGCCTTCGACCACTCGGCCACGTCTCCGTTGATCGGTATATCCGCGCAAGTGACAGTACTACAAGGGCAATTTCGATGTCTTTGCATTTTTTTTAAACCTCCCGCGGAAGTCATTGAAAAAACGCATGATTGTGAGGATTTCGAGCACTATCTGGACAGCCTGCCAGCCGGTCACCTGCTGGACTGGCTGGTCGACAGGCTACCGGACTGGCTGCTGGTGGGGGCCCAGCCTCTGTTGAAGGTGGGCCCGCCTATTTGGAGTGGCCGGGTCAGGCCAGTTGCGTGTCACTTTGCGGCAAGCGACGGATCAAAGCGGAAATCGCACAGTGTTTGCGGCTTCATCTGAATCGAAAATCCAGGCATGTCTGGCGCCAGGTAGGCGCCGTTTTCGACAATGCAGGGATCAACAAAATGTTCGTGCAGATGATCGACAAACTCGATCCGCTTGCTGTCCTTTTCGCCGGTGATGGCCACATAGTCGATCATCGACAGATGCTGCACATATTCGCACAGACCAACGCCACCGGCATGCGGCCAGACCGGCAGGCCAAACTTGGCGGCCATCAGTTGCACCGCCAGCACCTCGTTCAAGCCGCCAAGGCGACAGCTGTCGATCTGCACAAAATCTATCGCCCCGTTGGCGATGAACTGTTTGAACAGGATGCGGTTCTGGCACATCTCGCCGGTGGCAACCTTGATCGGTGCAACCCCTTCGCGGATCTTGCGGTGGCCCATGACATCATCCGGGCTGGTTGGCTCCTCGATGAACAGCGGCCGCGCAAAGGACAGGGCATTGACCCATTCAATGGCCTGATCCACTTCCCAGACCTGATTGGCGTCGATCATGATATTCATGTCCTCGCCCAGTTCTTCGCGGGCGATGGTCAGGCGGCGAATGTCGTCGTCAAGATTGCGACCCACTTTGAACTTGGTATGGGTGAACCCGGCCTCGCGTGCCTCGCGGCATAACCGACGCAATTTGTCGTCGGAATAGCCCAGCCAACCCGCCGAGGTGGTATAGCAGGGATAGCCTTCGGCCTTGAGCGTGGCGATCCGTTCGGCTTTGCCCGGCGCGGCCGCCCGCAGGATCTCGAGCGCCTCATCTTTGGTCAACACATCACTCATGTAGCGGAAATCGATCAACTGAATGATCTCCTCGGGCGACATCTCGCCCACCAGCAGCCAGACCGGCTTGCCCGCCTCTTTGGCCAGCAAATCCCACATGGCATTGACCACCGCGCCGGTGGCCAGGTGGATGGCGCCCTTGTCGGGGCCGATCCAGCGCAATTGACTGTCGCCAGTGATATGACGCCAGAACCGCCCCATATCCTCGCGCACCCAATCCAGATCCAGCCCGATCAGAAGGTGCCGCATGGCATTGATCGCGGCAACACAGATCTCGGTGCCGCGGCCAATGGTAAAGGTCAGCCCGTGGCCCTGATGGTCGCCATCCGTTTCCAGCACGACATAGGCGGCGGAATAGTCCGGATCCGGGTTCATCGCGTCCGAGCCATCCAGTGCATCGGATGTCGGAAAGCGCAGGTCGTGGGTCGTTAGCCCGGTGATACGGGTCATTCGCTGGCGACCACGCTCTGCTTTTGCACACCCAGCCCAGCGATCCCCAGCTCGATCTTGTCGCCGGGTTTCAGATAGGTTTCTGGCGTCTGCCCCATGCCCACGCCCGGAGGTGTCCCGGTGGAGATCACATCGCCGGGCTGCAGGCTCATGAACTGCGACAGGTGCGAGATCACCGTGGCAACGTCAAAATGCATCGTCCGGGTAGAGCCGTCCTGATAGCGGTGACCGTTGACCTCTAGATACATGTCCAGCACCTGCGGGTCTGCCACCTCGTCGCGGGTGACCAGCCACGGACCGATGGGACCAAAGGTGTCGCAGGACTTGCCTTTGACCCACTGGCCGGACCGGTGCAGCTGAAAGTCACGCTCGGACAGGTCATTGACCACGCAATAGCCAGCCACATGGTCCAGCGCATCTTCGACCGAGACGTATTTCGCGGGCTTGCCAATCACCACTCCCAGCTCGACCTCCCAGTCGGTCTTGACCGAGGTGCGCGGGATTTCGACGGCGTCATTCGGGCCGCAGATGGCCGAGGTCGCCTTGAAGAAGATAATCGGCTCCTCTGGCAGCGCCATACCAGCTTCGGCAGCATGGTCGGCATAGTTCAAGCCGATGCAAATGAATTTGCCCACCTGACCGACACAGGCGCCAAGGCGCGGGTTGCCCTCAACCAGCGGCAGGGTTGAGGGATCAATCGCGCGGATTTTGTCCAGTGCGGCATCGCTCAGCGCCGCGCCGGCCACATCCGGGATCAGGGCAGACAGGTCACGGATCTTGCCAGCGGCATCCAAAAGACCGGGTTTCTCAGCGCCCTCGGGGCCAAAACGCAATAGTTTCATGGTGTTATCTCCTTGGACGTCAAATGGACCAGCCGCCGTCGATGGCGTGGGTTTGGCCGGTAGTAAAGGCGCTGTCATCGCTGGCGAGGTAGAGCGCCAGCGCGGCGATTTCATCAGCGGAGCCAATGCGGCCCATCGGCTGACGGCTGATAAAAGCGGCCAGGGCCTGATCGTAGTTGCCGGTGGCGCGCAGGCGACCGTGCATGGACGGGCTGTCCACGGTGCCGGGGCAGATCGCATTACAGCGAATACCCTGGGTCACATAATCGGCGGCGATGGATTTGGTCATGCCGATGACCGCCGCCTTGGAGGCACAATAGGCAAAGCGGTTTGGCACCCCTTTGATGGAGGAGGCCACCGAGGACATGTTGATGATCGAGCCGCCGCCATTTGCCAGCATCGCAGGCAGCGTCAGCTTGATCATCCGGTACATGGCAGTGACATTGAGATCAAAGCTGAAGTCCCAGTCCTTGTCATCGGTGTCCAGGATCGAGCCGTTGGCGACATAACCTGCGCAGTTGAACAGCACGTCCAGCGGGCCAATATCACCCACGCAAGCCGCAACAGCTGCGGCGTCGGTCACGTCCAGTTTGATCGCAGATATGCCATCAATCCCATCCAGCTCAGCCAAAGACGCCTCGTTGATGTCGCTGGCATAAACTGTTGCGCCCTGGGACGCGTAGAGTTCAGCTGTTGAGCGGCCAATGCCCTGCCCCGCCGCTGTGATGAATGTTGTTTTGCCGGCCAACCGGCCTGTGTTTTGGGTCATAGTATCAATCCGTGTAAAAAACATGTTCCATCATCGCCCATTGCTCGCCGCTGGCGCGACTGGCTAAGGGCGACTGGCAAGGGTCAGTCTGTGTCCACCATTCGCGGGTTTTGGGGTCTTCGGCCATTTTCGCCAGATCGGCGTCCAAATCGGTGCCGTGATATTCCCAATAGCCGAACAGCAGGTTTTCCGGCTCACGCAGGAAAATACTATAGTTGCGGATGTTGCTGCCTGCAATCTGCGCCAGAACATCCGGCCAGACTGCGGCGTGCAGACGTTTGTAGTCGTCGATCCTGTCGGGCTTGATCCCGATCACCATTCCCATGCGCTGCATCAGGACCCTCCGGTTATGGTTTTTGAGATCAACGACATGGCAGTGATCGCCTGCCAATCCCACTCAATGCCCAGCCCCGGCGCCTGTGATGGGATGGCCAAGCCACCTTCCACCAGCATCGGTGCGGTTGTGACGCTGTCCAATTGCGGGATGTATTCCAGCCATTTGGCATTGGGTACAGCACAGACCAGCGGCAGGTGCAATTCCATCAGGAAGTGCGGGCAAACCATGACGTTGAAGGCCTCGGCCAGATGCGCCACCTTCAGCCAGGGGGTGATGCCGCCAATACGGGCCACATCCACCTGCACAATACTGGCCGCGCCCATCTGCAAATAGTCTTTGAACTGGCTGATCGAATACATGCTTTCGCCAACCGCAATCGGCACCGAGGTCCGGCGGGCCAGTTCAATATGCCCGGCCACATCATCCGCAGGCAGAGGTTCCTCAAACCAGCCGATATTATACTCTTCAAGCAGACGGGCGCGCCGAATGGCCTCGGACAGGGTGAACCCCTGATTGCCGTCGGTCATGATTTCATAGCTGTCCCCAACCGCCGAGCGCACTGCGGACAGGCGCGCCGCATCCTGGCTGATATGTTCGCTGCCAATCTTGATCTTTGAGCCTTTGAACCCCTTTGCCTGCATTGCCAGCGCGTCATCAACCAGCGCCTGCGGCTCCAGATGCAGCCAGCCGCCCTCGGTGCTATACAGCGGAATGCGGTCACGGCTGCCGCCTGCGGCCTTC
Organism: Parasedimentitalea psychrophila; assembly: GCF_030285785.1. Lineage (NCBI taxonomy): Bacteria > Pseudomonadati > Pseudomonadota > Alphaproteobacteria > Rhodobacterales > Paracoccaceae > Parasedimentitalea > Parasedimentitalea psychrophila. Next base: position 733,378 of record NZ_CP127247.1, read on the forward strand.
CACAGTGGCAGGCCTGCTTTCTTGCACTTCAAATCCCAAAGCGCGGTATCAATCGCCGCCAGCGCCAGCGAGGTGATCGCCCCAACCGAGGTGGCATGGGTCAGGAACAGCAGCTCACGCCAGATGCCCTCGATCCGGTCCGGGTCTTTGCCAATCAGCGCCGGCGCCAATGTGTGCTCCAACAGCGCCATGACCGACGGGCCACCGGTGCCGATGGTATAGGAATAGCCGGTGCCGCTAGCCCCATCACTGTCATAAACAGTCACCATGGGGGTCTCTTGCGAGACAAAAGACTGAATGGCATCGACCCGCTTTACCTTTGGGATAAGGTCGATCATCTGCAATTCTATTCGAGTAACATGCGCCATGACTTACCCCCGGATCGCAACTGTGCTGGTGGCATCAAAAACGTGGCATTTGTCCAGCATCAGACGGAATTTCAGCACTTCACCCGGACGCACTGGCCGTGGGTTCAACATTTTCCCCTGCACCTCGGTGCCTGCAATATCGGTGAACAGGATCGTCTCGGTGCCCAGCGGTTCGGTCAGGGTTACTGTCAGATCCAGGTCTGCACGGTCGCCGTCTTCCTCGACCGCATGTCCATAGGGCATCAGGTTATCGGCGCGAAAGCCGAATTTCACCTGCTGCCCGCTGTGGACCTGCCCGCGTGCGCTGGCGGGCACCGGCACGCTTAACCCACCGGCAAGCTGGATGGTGTTGCTGTCCGACACCACCCCGTCAATCAGGTTCATTGGCGGCGATCCGATAAAGGTCGCAACAAAGGTGTTGACCGGCGTGTTGAACAGCTCAAGCGGGGTTCCGACCTGCACGATATAACCGTCTTGCATCAACACAATACGGTCCGCCAGTGTCATTGCTTCAACCTGATCATGGGTCACATAGATGATCGTATTGCCTACTTTTTGATGCAGCTTCTTGATCTCGACCCGCATCTGGGTGCGCAGTTTGGCATCCAGATTGGACAGCGGTTCATCAAACAGGAAAACATCCGGACGACGCACAATCGCGCGGCCCATGGCAACCCGCTGACGCTGGCCGCCCGAGAGCGCGGCCGGCTTGCGGTCCATCAGCTCAGCCAGCCCCAGGATGCCCGCAGCCTCATCCACAGCCTTGGTGATCGCGGCCTCATCCTTTTTGGCAATCTTCAACGAAAACCCGAGGTTTTCGCGCACTGTCATATGCGGGTACAAAGCGTAGTTCTGAAACACCATCGAGATGTTTCGGTCGCGCGGCGGCAGGTCATTGACCACCCGACCGCCGATGGCAATCTCACCACCCGAGATATCTTCAAGCCCGGCAATCATCCGCAGGGTGGTGGATTTCCCACAGCCCGAAGGGCCGACCAGCACCACAAACTCGCCATCGGAAATATCCAGATTGATGCCATGCAAGGCCTGATGTTTGCCGTAGAATTTGACAACATTGGAAAGGGTTACTTCGGTCATGGTGTTATCCTTTGACGCCGCCGAACGTGAGGCCGGCAATCAGGTGTTTCTGGACGAGGAAGGTGAGGATCAGGGCTGGAACGATCATCAGAACCGCCAGCGCACACATGCCGCCCCAATTGATGGTGAATTCTGCGGTGAAATCAAGCAGGCCAACCGGCATCGTCTTGGAGCCAACTGAACGGGTCAACTGCGAGGCCAGTGCAAATTCGTTCCACGAGGTCAGGAAAGCAAATATCGCGGCCGAGGCAACGCCTGATTTGGCGACCGGGAACTCGACCTGCCAAAAGGCCTGCCAGCGGGTGCAGCCATCGATTTCAGCCGCCTCGTGCAACTCCTTGGGGATCTGGCGGAAAAAGCCATCGGTCAGCCAGACCGTGAATGGCACGTTCATCGCCACATAGGCCAGGATCAGGCCGAGATGAGTGTCGATGATGCCAACACGGGCAAACACGATGAACAGCGGCAATGACAGCGCCACGCCGGGCACCGCGCGAAACAGCATCAACCCGACAAAATAGCCAGTTTTGCCTTTGAACCTGTAGCGGGCAAAGGCATAGCCGCCGGACATACCGATCAGAATGGCAATCGCGGTTGAGACCACGGACACAATCATCGAGTTGCGGAAATAGCTGAACACCGGCACCCCGCCCTCGCCTGCGCCGCCAAACATGGCGCGGTAGTGGTCGAGGGTGAAGGTTGGGATCCAGACCGGCGGCTTGGCCATGATCTCGACCGTGGGGCGGAACGAGTTCAGCACGATCCACAGGCCCGGAATGCAGATGATGGCCATGGTGATGAACAGGCCCGAAAAATGCAGCGCCTTCATGAGGCGCTTGTGATTGCGGTAGGATTGGTTGCGATCCATCTGACTTACCCCTCCATGCCAATTTGAGCCCGCGCGGCGGTGAGTTTACGGAAGAAATAGATGGTGAACACCACCGACAGGATGATCGAGACATATCCCATCGCATTGGCCAGCCCCATGCGGGCATCGACGTAACCGGTGCGGCTCATCAGGGTCCACAGCAGCTCGGTCCGCCGGGCCGGGCCACCGCCGGTCATGATCTGCACAATGTCATAGGCCCGTGCCACATCCAGCGACCGGATGGTCATGGCGATGTAGATAAACGGCATCAGGAACGGCAGGGTGATATGGCGGAATGACTGAAACGGGGTGCATCCATCCACCTTGGCCGCCTCTAGCGGATCCCGTGGAATGGCGAACAAGCCAGCGAGGATCAGGATGGCGAACACCGATGTGCTCATCCAGATCTCGGCAAAGGCGATCGAGAACAGCGCCAGTTTGCCGTCCACCAGCCAGGGCAGCGCCACATTGAACCCCATGGATTGCAGGGCGTTGTTCACCAGACCGATGTTGTCGTTAAAGATGAACTTGAACTGAAAACCGACCAGAATGGGCGAGAACATCATCGGGAACATCACGATTGTGCGCAGTGTGCGCTGGCCCCATGTCACCTTGTTCACCATCAACGCGATGCCAAGACCCAGTAGCATTTCAAGGTTCAGCGCAATGGTCAGGAACAGAACTGTGCGCCCAAAGGCGGCCCAGAATTTGGCGTCCGTCAGGATTTTTTCGTAGTTATAGGTTCCGACCCACTTCCACAGCGTCGAAGGCCGCGTCAGCTTGTAAGGCGTGAAACTCGAATAGAGCGAGAAGATCAGTGGGATCAACACAACTGCGGCAATCACGATGATTGCAGGCAACAGCAGCAGAAACCACTCGGGCAAGCGGCGGCGGGTCATAGTGCACCTGTAAGAATAGTTGATTGTGGAATTGGGGGCAGACCAAGCCCGCCCCCAGACCGGAGTGGTGGTCTTAGTAGTAACCGGACTCGCGCATCAGCTCATCCACCGCCTCAGCGGCATCGTCCAATGCTTCTTTTACAGTCTTGTCGCCAAGAATGGCGGCCTGCAGTTCGGGGTAGACGATATTGGTGGTCTCTCCCCATTCCGGGATCGCCGGCACCGCAAAGGCAAATTCAGCACCTTTGGCAAAGGCCGCCAGGGATTCAGCGCGGAACGGATCATCACCTGCCTGAGCCGCCGCAACATTTGCCTTCCAGACGGCGCTGCGTGTCGGCAGCGAACCACCAGCAGATTCAGCCAACTGGCTTTCTTCGCTGGTCAGGAAGGTGACCAGGGACACCGCAGCCTCCTTGTTTGCACAGTCATTGGTGACCGAGAAACCGTGATGGCCAGACCAGCCAGTGCGCGTAACCGAGCCCATCGGCTGCACCGCAACGCCAACATTGCCCGCCGCCTTGGAGGATTCCGGATCATTGAAGAAGCCGGCCCATCCTGGCCAATCCAGGTTCAGTGCAACAGTGCCCGAGGCAAAGCCCTGACCCAGATCATCCCAGACATAGCTGGTGGTGCCGGCGGGCACTGCCTTGGCCTCATAGAGATCGACAAACCACTGCAAGGCGCGCTGACCTGCCTCCGAGTTGAAGATCGGCTTTTTGTCGGCGTCCAAATAGTTGCCGCCTTCGGCGACGACCATTTCATAAAAACGACCTACGATGGCTTCGTCTTTGCCCGCATACTGGGTGCCGTAGAAATTTGGTGGATCAGAGAAGAAAATCGCCTGATCCTTGACCTGCTCCCAGGTATCAGGAACCGCCAGATCATAGCCGTATTCTGTTTTGAACGCGGCTGCCTTGTCGGCATCTTCGTAGTTGGATTTCAGGTAGTAGAGAACCGATACATCGAACTGCGCCCGCGGCAGCATCAACAGATTTCCGTCCACGGTGGACGCCCCGATATTGCCCGGAACAAATTCCGCAATTGTCTCGGCAGCAACCAGACCATTCAGATCGACATAAAGCCCTTCGTACTGAGGTGCAAAAGACGAGTGGTTGGAGCCGACACACCAGGATGTGGTGCCCGCAGCCATGTCCGATTTGATTTCCTTATCAATCTCAAAGTGGCTTTTCTTTGAAATGATTTCAACCTTAGCACCGGTCGCAGCCTCCCAGTCTGCGATGCGGCCATACAGGCCCTCATACTGCTGGCCACCGATTAGTTTGGCCTCGACGGTGACGCCGTCAAAGCTGCCCCAGTCGGATGCCAGAGCCGATTCGCTGACTGCAAAAACTGCAGCACTGGCGAGTAAGACCTTCAAAGTGTTCGATTTAGTCATCATTCCCTCCCTTGGCGTGACGTCTTCTCGCCTGCAAATTTCATGGCGATATTTGTATATAAAACATTTATTCACTTGCAAATCAACCTTGACATTAAGGTGGGGATTAGTGAATCTCGTTTCACTTAAATTTCTTGGGCAGATCACCTATGAGCGATACATCCGACAAATACCGGGCACCGGCTCTGGAAAAGGGTTTGGACATCATTGAACTTCTCGCCAGTCACGGCGAAGGTCTGACACAGGGCGAAGTCGCCAAAGCGCTGGACCGGTCGCAAAGTGAAATCTACCGCATGCTTTCGACCCTGGTGCGGCGAGGCTATGTTTTTCGGTCGATCTCAGGGGATCACTACTCCCTCAGCCTCAAGATGTTTTCGATCAGTCAGCGCCATCCCCCCATCGGCCGCGTCATCGAAGCCGCACTGCCACGGATGCGCGCGGTGACACGGCTTGCCTGGCAATCCTGCCATATGGGCATGGAGAGCAACGGAGACATTGTTGTCGTGGCTTCGGCAGAATCCCCCGGCAGCTGGGGGTTGGCGTTGAAAACCGGGACCGTCGTTGGGCTTTGGAATACCGGAACGGGGCGGGTTCTTGCTGCGTTTCGGTCTGAACAGGACGTCGACGATCTGATCGCAATGCATCGGCGCGCAGTTGGCGAACCGGAACTGGACCGCGCTGAATTCGATGCCCACCTCAAACGTATCCGTGACAGCGGTTTCGAGAAAATGCCGTCAGCCACAACCGTTGGCGTTACCAATATTTCGTTCCCGGTTTTTGGCCCATCCAACAATGTGGTGGCGGTGTTAAGTTGCCCTTATCTGGAACGGCTGGATGACCTCGATGTGCCGTCTCTGGATGAAATCGTCGAGCTGTACCGTGACTTGGCCAAAGAACTGACAGCGCTTTATGGCGGCGGCAACGAGCAATTCATGAAAAGCGAGACCCCATGACCCTTACCACCCGTAGCATTGGAACAACCGGGCTAACTGTCCCGACACTCGGATTTGGCGGCGCCCCTCTGGGCGGGTTGTTCGACGCGGTTGATGATCTCGAAGCGGCAAAAACCCTGAGCCAGGCGATGGATAGCGGGCTAGTTTACGTCGACACCGCGCCCTTTTATGGATTTGGCCGCTCAGAACGCAGGGTTGGTGACATTCTTCGCGGCCGGGACTATGTGCTCTCGACCAAGGTGGGCCGGTTGCTTGCCCCTGGCGCAGCCCCTGATCCGGCGGCGATGGGATGGCCGGCCCCCCTGCCCTTTCACCCGGTCTTTGACTACAGCTATGACGGGGTGATGCGCTCCTTTGAGGACTCGCTGCAGCGCCTTGGGCTGGACCGGATCGACATTCTCTATGTGCATGACATTGGCACCGAGACCCACGGCGCGGAAAACGGGCGGCATTTCAGCGCCCTGGCCCAAAGCGGCTATCGGGCATTGGATGAATTGCGCAGCTCGGGCCGGGTAAAGGCGATTGGACTTGGAGTGAACGAGGCACAGGTCTGCAAGGATGCCTTGGGCATTGGCGATTGGGACCTGTTTCTTCTGGCTGGCCGCTACACGCTGCTCGAGCAGGATCCCCTGCTTGATCTACTGCCAGCCTGTCAGGCGCAGGGCGTGTCCATTGTGGTCGGTGGCCCCTTCAACTCCGGCATTTTGGTGGGCGGCGACACCTGGAACTATGGCACGGCCCCGGATCATGTACGCAGCAAGGTGGCGCAGCTGGCCGCCGTTTGCCGCGACTTCAACATTGCGCTGCCTGCAGCTGCGCTACAGTTTCCGCTGGGGCACAACAGTGTCGTATCCGTCACCCCCGGACTGCGCAGCCGCCAGGAGCTCTCTGATGCTTTGCAATGGTCAGCCCAGATCATTCCAGAGGAGTTCTGGACGGCTCTGAAAACCAAAGATCTGCTGCACCCGGATGCGCCGACCCCGGATATGGCTCCGTTCATCAAATAATAATCCGGCGCGGGCAGAGAGAGAGTGCCCCGGCAACCGGGGCACTCTCATTTACTCCGCCGCGACCTGACCGGGCTTTTTGCCCAGAATGATCATCGACAAAAGATCATCATCGGTGACCTCATCAATGTTCACGGTGCCCACCAGCTGACCGTTCTTCATCACACTGGCACGGTCGCAGAGCTCCATCACCGCGTGGACATCGTGGTCGATCAGGAAGATGCCGATACCCTGCGCCTTTAGCTTCTGGATCAGCTCGGCCACCATCTGGGTCTCTTGCGGCCCCAGCGCGGCGGTCGGTTCGTCCATGATCAGGATCTTGGCGTTGAAATAGACCGCCCGCGCAATGGCGACCGATTGGCGCTGCCCGCCAGACAAGGCACTGACCGGCTCTGAGAACTTGCGGAAGTTCGGGTTCAAGCCGCCCATGATCTTGCGACATTCGGCCTCCATCCCGGCATCATCGACCAGCCCAACCTTAGTGGTCAATTCACGCCCCAGAAACAGGTTCGAGGCCGCATCAAGATTATCGGCCAGCGCCAGCGTCTGGTAGATGGTTTCAACGTTATAGGTGCGCGCATCCCGAGGGTTGGTGATCACCGCCTTGTCGCCGTTGACACGAATCTCGCCGCTGTCCATCTGATAGGCCCCTGACAGAACCTTGATCAGGGTCGATTTCCCGGCGCCATTGTGACCCAGCAGGCCGACAACTTCACCCGGATGCAGATCAACGCTGACATGGTCCACCGCATGGATGCCGCCAAAGGACACGCAGATGTCCTTCAGCTCGACCAGTGGCGTATCGCCATCGGCACGGCGCTGTTTGGCGCTCTTGCTGTCTGAAGCCGTCATAGTTTTGCTCCCATCCGCTTGCGGTATTGAATATCTAGCCAAACCGCCAGAACCAGCACCGTTCCAACCACGATGTTCTGTAGAGGTGCATCCACACCAACCATTGCCATACCGGACTGCAGGCTTTGCATGACCAGCGCCCCAAGGATCGCGCCGTAGATTGTCCCGGCGCCACCAGCCAGAGCGGTACCGCCGATCACTGCTGCAGCAATCACCCGCAGCTCATCCAGCGTGCCAATGTCGTTGGTGTGGTTCTGCAGACGGGCTGACGCGACAACCGCTGAAAGCGCACAAAGGAAACCCATAATGGCAAAGACTTTGACGGTGAGAAAACGGGTGTTGATTCCCGACAGTTCAGCCGCATCCGGATTGCCGCCGGTTGCGAATATGTAACGTCCCAGACGGGTGCGGCGCGCCACAATGGTCATGACGATAGCGGTGACGATCAGGATCAGAACCGAGATTGGCAGACCATATCCGACCTGCAGACCTTCGGGCATCACCTCGCCTTTGGCCTCGAACATGCGCTGCAGCTTGCGGGTTGGAATATCGTAGGAGTTCAGGATCCAGACAAAACCCAGGATCGCAGAGGTTACAATGCCCATGACAACGCCTTCGGCCCAGGCGGGTTTGGCGGGGAAGCCATGCTGGATACGGCCGCGGCGGGACGAAATCATCGCCCAGAGCGACACCGCAACGGCGACGATACCAATGGCCCAACTTGCAGCCTCTCCCATAGTGCCGTTCACGCCCCCAAGGACCAGGAAATTCTTATCCAGCGGGCCAATTGTCTGACCCGAAGTGAACAGCCAGCCGGAGTTTCTCCAGACCAGGAAACCACCAAGGGTGACGATAAAGGCCGGGACACTTTGATAGCCGATCAGCCAGCCCTGGAAGGCCCCGATCAACGTGCCGATGCACAAACCAATTGCGATGGCGATGATCCAGGTCAGGGGATTGTCAAATCCAAGACCAAAATAGGTTGGCAGCAACTTTGTTTGCACCAGCGCCATAACGGCCGAAGTCACCGCCAGCACACCGCCAACAGACAGGTCGATGTGGCGCATCACGATGACAAACACCATGCCGGTCGCCATAATCGCGACGGAGACCGTTTGGATCGTCAGGTTAAACAGGTTCCGCGGGCTCAGAAATCGACCATCCGTCAGAATGTTGAAGCCGATGCAGAGGATTACAAAAGCGCCGATCATGCCCAATAGCCGTACGTCCAGATCCAGTTGCTGGAACAGGTTACGTTTTGGTTGGGATGGGATCGGCTGAGACGTGGTTTCGGTCATGTCCGAACTCCAGTTACAGCAGTGGTTGTTAAGGGTGCGCCCCAGTTCAACAGGGACGCACCAATTTTCAAAACGAGATCTTAGTTACAAGGTGCTGGGCCGTTGCTCACACCCTGGCACAGCTTGTCTTTGCTGATCCAGCCTGCATCGACAACAACACTCAGGTTGTCAGCCGTCACCGGAACTGGCGCCAGGAACAGGGATGTCATTGCGGTGCCAGCGGGCGACGTCCAGTCAGCCGAACCTGCAACGTCTGCCAAAGCAGCGCCACCGGCCAGTGCTACAGCAATTTCACCCGCAGATTTGCCCAGACTACGGGCGTCTTTCCAAACGGATACTGTCTGGGTGCCCAAAGCAACGCGGTTCAGCGCAGCGTGATCACCATCCTGGCCAGAGACTGGAATGCCGTCCATGCCCTGAGCGGTCAGAGCCGCAACAACACCACCAGCGGTGCCATCGTTGGAGGCAATCACAGCGTCAACTTTGTTGTCGTTGGCGGTCAGGATCTGCTCCATGTTGCGCTGAGCGTTCGCAGGCAACCAACCATCGGTATAGGCTTCGGCAACGATCTTGATGTCGCCAGCGTCAACTGCAGCCTGAATGATTTCCTGCTGACCACCGCGCAGGAAGTCTGCGTTTGGATCCGTCGGCGAGCCTTTGATCATGACATAGTTGCCAGCGGGCAGAGCCTCGAACACGGCGCGGGCCTGCATGCGGCCAACTTCGACGTTGTCGAAAGTCAGGTAAAAGGCGCGGCTGTCTTCGATCAGACGGTCATAAGCGATAACCGGAATACCTTCGTCTGCGGCGGCTTGAATGGCCGGGCCAATAGCCTGGGTATCCTGGGCCAGCACGATCAGCACATCAACACCCTGGGCGATCAGGCTTTCGATGTCTGACAGCTGCTTGGAAGATGACGACTGCGCGTCAGCAGAGATGTAATCAGCTCCGCCGGCTTCCAAAGCACCTTTAATTGCGGCTTCGTCGGTCTTCCAGCGCTCTTCCTGAAAGTTCGACCAGCTTACGCCAACGGTCAAATCAGCGGCAAAAGCTGCCGAACCGGTCATGGCCACAACCGCAGCCAGCGAGATTCCACTCAAGAATTTCATTGTATTCCTCCCTGTTCTCAGGGGACTCGTAAAACCGAGTCCTCCATGTGGCACAGGTCTAACATTATTTTTTTTGAATTTCAAATTAAATCATGTACCCTATTCAAACGAGGCAACCGCACCTAAGACCACGGTGACGGTTTAGCGACCTCGCAGGGAGTGATTGATTTGGGAAAAGCAGGCCGTCTCTCGCATTCGGACGAGCAACGCGAAAGCGGAAAACAGCAGGTCATCGATACCATTCGAGCGGCCGGCAGTATTGCGCGTATTGATATTTCAACTGCCACGCGGGTCAGTCCCGCCACGGTGACGGCGATCACCGCCGAGCTGATTGATGTTGGGCTGATCGAAGAGATCATTCCAGAGACCCCGCGGCAGGAGGCCAAACGCGGCCGACCTCGGGTGGCGCTTAAAATCCGCGGTGACGCCCATATGATCGCCGGGATCAAGGTGTCTCATCGGGTGATTTCCGTGGTGATTCTCGATTTTGAAGGCAACGACATTGTCGATCATGAGATGCCGCTTCAACAGGGGCGGATGCCAGTCGAAGAGCTGTGCCAAAAGATCATGGCCGCACTGGGCCAGGCCTGCTCCAAAGGCGCGCTTGATGTCGGTTCCATTTCCGGCATCGGGGTTGGGATGGCGGGTCTGGTGGATGCCAAGCGAAACTTTGTCTACTGGTCGTCTTCGCTGGAAGAACGCAATGTCGATTTTGGCGCTCATCTCTCGCAATATGCGCCCTGCCCGATCTTCATCGACAACGATGCCAATCTGGTGGCCAAGGCAGAGCATCTGTTTGGCAAAGGCCGCAATGTCAGCAACTTCGTGGTCATCACCATTGAGCACGGCGTCGGCATGGGCATTGTTATCGACAATCAGATCTACCGTGGCACACGCGGGTGTGGCGCTGAATTTGGCCACACCAAGGTGCAGCTAGAGGGCGCCCTTTGCCAATGTGGCCAACGCGGCTGCCTGGAGGCCTATGTCGGCGACTACGCGTTATTGCGCGAGGCCAATATCACCAATGGAGGGATCGGCCACCGGGATTTGGGACAATTGGTCGAGGCCGCCAAGTCCGGAGATCAGATGGCCTGCTCTATTTTTGACCGGGCCGGGCGGATGTTTGCCATGGGTCTGGCCAATGTGGTCAATATCTTTGACCCCGAACTGATCATCCTTTCCGGTGCGCGATTGTCCTTTGATTATCTCTATTCAGATCAGGTGATCGAAGAAATGCGCCGCTGGGTGGTGCAGATTGATGCCCCCCCGCCAAAGGTTCGCGTCCACAATTGGGGTGACCTGATGTGGGCAAAAGGCGCCGCCGCCTATGCCATAGAAGAAGTCTCAACATTGGCCATTCGGGAGCTTGCATCCAGTGACACTTAAACTGACCCTGGCCTTGGCGCTGATTGCCCCCCCGGCCTTTGCCGATGTGACCTATATCCAGCGGCCTCTCCCCGATCATGTCTACGCTGGGGGATGGGAACATTTTGTCGGCGGTGGCGTCGCCGCATTTGACTGCAATGGGGATCAGTTCCCCGAACTTTATGTGGCGGGAGGCGAGAACCCGGCGCAGCTTATGCGCAATGTGACGACAGGCGTGGGCGAAGACCTGGTATTTGATGCCCGCACGCCAGAGGCGCTGGCGGTGAGCGGGGTGATCGGGGCCTATCCGCTGGATATCGACGGCGATGCCATTCTGGATCTCGCGATCCTTCGCAATGGTCCCGATCTGCTGATGCAGGGGCTGGGAGACTGCGCCTTCGCGCCGTTTGCTGATCTGGACTTTACCAGCGGCGACCATTGGACCACCGCATTTTCCGCCACCTGGGAGGCCGGAAATACGCTGCCGACACTGGCTTTTGGCACCTATGTGGACCGCACAGATCCCGACGGCCCATTTGGGACATGTGATGCCACCCTGCTGTACCGCCCCCAGGGTCAGTCTTATCCCGCCGCCACACGCCTAGAGCCGGGTTTTTGCGCCCTGTCCATGCTGTTCACCGATTGGTCCCGCACCGGTCGCGCCGATCTGCGGGTCAGCAATGACCGGCATTACTATGTGCGCGGTGGCCAGGAACAGATGTGGGCAATGGAAGACACTCCGCGGCTGTTTTCCCAGGATGACGGCTGGCAGCCCTTTATGCTCTGGGGCATGGGCATTGCGTCACGCGATTTGAACGGAGATGGCTACTCTGATGTCTATCTGACCTCGATGGGAGATCAGAAACTCCAGTACTTTGCCCCTGATACAGGTGGCCCGTCTTATCGCGATGCCACTTACGCGCGGGGCACAACCGCGCATCGCCCCTATACGGGCGGCGATGGGCGCCCCTCAACCGGCTGGCACGCGGGTTTTGGCGACGTCAACAACGACGGGCTGGACGATATATTTGTGAGCAAGGGCAACGTCGAACAGATGCCGGGTGCGGCGATGGAAGACCCGAACAACCTGCTGATCCAATCCGCAGATGGCAGTTTCACCGAAAGTGGCCTGGAAGCCGGAATTTCCAACCTGGCGCGCTCCCGTGGCGCCGCCCTGATGGATCTGAATATGGACGGGCGGCTGGATCTGGCCGTGGTTAACCGGCGCGCACAGATGGGCCTGTACCAAAACACATCCGCACAAGCCAACTGGCTGATCGTGCAACTTGCCTCGCCTGCCCCCAACACTGGGTCCGTTGGCGCCCATGTTGAGCTGCGCATCGGCGACCGCGTTCAAACGCGCGAGATCACCGTCGGTGGCGGCCATGCCAGCGGTCAGGCCGGGCAGATCCATTTTGGCCTGGGCCAGGCGACAGCGGCCGAGATCAGGATCATTCAACCAGACCAAAGCGCATCTGACTGGCAGCAGGTCACGGCCAATCAGATTGTCACATTAAGTCACTGATCAACGGGCAAGCCGCTGGGGACCTTTGCCGGAACCCCCAGCCGCCCCTTGGCTGCACCTGTGTCCGTCAGACTGTGCAAAAAGGCGAGTAGATCGGACAGATCATCATCGCCCAGCGCGATCGGCGTCAGTTCATTTGCGGCCGCTATGCGCGCCAGTTCTTCGGTGTCTGCTAAAATGCGCCAATCATCGGCTGACTCGATTTGATGCAACACCGCCTGACCAGGATCATAGGCATACAGCCCCGCAACCGGATCCAGATGATGGCGCACCACAGCCCGCAGGCTGCCATAGGCGCCATTGTGACCATAAGGGCCGGTTTGCGACACATTGCGCAAAGACGGGGTCAGGAACTTGTACTGGTCAGAGGGCTCTCCGGTGACCCGCATCCGCCCCGTGTCGCGCGCATGGGTTTCAAATGCTGCCGCCTTGCCGGGGCCAATCTGAGGCATGGCAATCGCGTGAAAACTGTGATCGGTCTGCAACCAACCTGAATGACAACTTGAGCAGCCCGCCGCGCCATAAAACAGATCCTGACCGCGGGCGGCTTGCGCTGACAACGGCGCTCCGCCCATCATCGCGCGATCAAACGGGCTGTCATCGGCCCGCCACTCAACCAGTGTAAAATCAGCGATGACATTGGCGATATCGGTGAATTTGATAGGCACCTGATCGCCCAGAACGGCATCAAATGCGCGCCGGTATTCCGGTATCGCCTCGACCCGTGCGGCAATCCGGTCCCATGCGCCACCCTTGATGCTCAGATGTCCCAGACGCACCGCCTGTGACACCTCGTTTTCCGAATACTGCCCGGCCATTTCATCGCCTGCCAGAACCGGGAACATGGCTTGGGCTGCCAGAACACTGTCAAATCCTGCTGCCATTTCAGAGCCTAAGGGCGTGCGGATACCGTCTGGTTTCTGCGGGTCCGCCTCTAACCGGCCATCATGAAAAAACGAGGTGAACTCGGTCGCGCCAACATTCCACAGCCCCGGAGCGTTGCGGGGCAAGCGTTGCTCGGGCGGGTTCGTTGGATCCACCCGGCGATCCGGGCCCAACCCCAATCCGCCCTCACCAATGGACAGCGACATCCCATCAGAGGTGCCAAGTCGCGGATGATGGCAGGTGCCGCAACTGATGTTCCGGTTGCCGGACAGGATTGGGTCAAAGAACAACAACTGGCCCAGTTGCACCCGTGCAGGGTCCATCTCTGGGAACACAGGCCGAGGCCCCAGATCCTGCGCCTCGGCTGCGGTGGCCAGTAGCGCGCCGACAATCATCCATTTCATTGGTTAGTCCCCTTTGATCTCGACCTGCAGTTTCTGAGCATATGGCATATCCGGTGAGATAAGAACCGATGGGAACGACGCGATATTGACCGCATTGGGAAACCCCTGCGGTTCAAAACAAAACCCACTGGCCGCGCCATAGGCCTGCCCGTCCAGCCCACCGTCCTGCGGCTCCATTGCCGCGGCGGTATAAAGCTGCGCACCGGGTTGATCGCTCCAGAGTTTCAGGCGCAGTCCATTGGCAGCGCTCACTTCGCAAACCGGCTGACTGACATCGCGGCCAGCTTCAAAAACCAGATTATGATCAATCCCAAGCCGCGTTGCATCCGCCTGCGCAAAAGACCGCATTTTTCGGAAATCAAACCGGGTGCCATCAACCGGCGAGATGTCACCGCTCATGATGCCCTGATCATCCATTTCCAACACCCGGTCCGCCGTGCAGCGCAGGTGGTGGTCCCAGATGGCTCCACCGCCACCGAGATTGTAGTAATTGTGCTGCGCCAGGCTGATCGGGGTTACACAATCGACTTCGACGCGCATGTCATAGGTGACGCAGAAGCCATCCAACTGGATATCCACAGTCACCCTGGCACGGCCGGGAAATCCGTTCTCTCCGGCGGGAGAGTCATAGCGCAGACGCAGCGCAGACGGCCCGTTGGGTTCAATTTCCCAGAACACCCTGGACAGGCCGACAGGACCACCGTGCAATTGGTTACGCCCGTCATTCGGAGCCAGATGATAGGTCTGACCCTGCATGGAGAACCGCGCATCGCCAATCCGGTTGGCCACCCGTCCGGCAATGGCCCCGAAATAGCTGGTGCCGCTCAGATACTGCGCCGGATCGTGGTAGCCCAGAACCACAGGAACACGCTGCCCGCTCAAAGGCACCCGCCAATCCCGGGTTGTTGCCCCGTAGTTAAGGACCGCCAGCGAGACATCACCATCGCTGATGGTGACCTCCCGCAGGCTGTGGCCGCTAAATCGTCCGTAGTCCTGAATGGTCACCAGACCACTCACACGAAGCGGTTGACGACATTTTCCAGGTATTCCTGCCGTCCCGAACGCGGCGCCGGGTTCAGCCCTGTTGCCTCAACCTGGGCTGCGATCTGTTCCAGAGACTGTTTGCCCTGCAACATCATCTGCGCCTCGGGGGTCTGCCAGCCAGCATAGCGATCGGTGACAAACTGATCCATGGTGCCATCCTCGATCATCGCAGCGGCGGCCTTCAAGCCGCGCGCACAGACATCCATGCCGCCCACATGCGCCATCAGCAGATCTTCGGCATCCAGCGACTGGCGGCGCAGTTTGGCGTCAAAATTGGTGCCGCCGGTGGTGAAGCCGCCCGCCTTCAGGATGTGAAAATAGGCCAGCGCCACTTCGGGCACGTTATTGGGGAACTGGTCGGTGTCCCAGCCGGATTGGTAGTCATTGCGGTTCATATCAACCGAACCAAAGATCCCCAGCGCCGAGGCAGTGGCAATCTCGTGCTCAAACGAGTGACCGGCAAGGATCGCGTGCCCCTGCTCGATGTTCATCTTGACCTCATTCTCCAGCCCATGACGTTTCAGGAAGCCGTAAACGGTGGCGGTATCATAGTCATACTGGTGCTTGGTTGGCTCTTGTGGCTTCGGCTCAACCAGAATGGCGCCTTTGAAACCGATCTTGTGCTTATACTCGACCACAAGGTTCAGCATCCGGCCCATTTGCTGGTCTTCCTGACCCAGATCGGTGTTCAGCAGCGTCTCATAGCCTTCGCGACCGCCCCACAGAACATAGTTCTCGCCGCCCAGACGATGGGTGGCATCCATACAGGTTTTGATGGTCGCGGCACTAAAGGCAAAGACATCCGGGTCCGGGTTGGTCGAGGCGCCGGACATGTAGCGGGCATTTGAAAACAGGTTGGCCGTGCCCCAGAGCAGTTTCATTCCGGTCTGTGCCTGCTTCTCGGCAAAATAATCGACCATCTCGTTCAGGTTACGAGTGTTTTCGGCAAAGTCAGCGCCCTCGGGCCGCATATCCGCATCGTGGAAGCAATAGTAGGGCGTCTTCAGTAGCTGGAACATTTCAAAGGCAACATCCGCCTTCAGTTTTGCCGCCTCCATGGTGTTACTGAACCAGGGGCGCTCAAAAGTCTGGCCACCAAACGGATCGCCGCCAGGCCAGCCGAAGCTGTGCCAATAGCAGGTGGCAAAGCGCAGATGGTCTTCCATCCTCTTGCCCATGACAATCTCATCCGGGTTGTAGTGACGAAACGCCAGAGGGTTGGTGCTGTCGGCCCCTTCAAAAGGGATTTCGGTGATGTCGCGGAAAAATCCAGTGGTCATGTCAGAGCAGCCTTCAGATTGGGGTAAAGCGCGCGATACCGCGCATGAGTTTCAGCATATCGGTCGACCAGATCGCTGCGCGGCTCAACCGTCTCCGCGACTTTGGGCGTGGTCATAATCATAGACAGGTCAGCATTGGTGTCAGCGGCAATGGCCAACCGCGCAGCGCCTAAGGCCGCGCCAAAGTCGCCTTTCTCCGGCAGGTCCAGCGGCAGATCCAATGTGGTGGCCAAAGTCTCCAGCCAGAACCGGGATTTTGCCCCGCCGCCAATCGCCAGAATGCGCGACAGGTTGGTTCCCGTCGTCTTTAACGCGTCGAGGTTATCGCGCAGAGCAAACGACACGCCCTCCATCACCGCCTGGGTCAGGTCTTCGGGTGAGGTGGCGATGTCCAGCCCGACAAAAGATCCCCGGATCTGGCTGTCATTATGCGGCGTGCGTTCGCCCGACAGGTAGGGCAGGAACATCGTGCGCGATGGCCCGGAAATCTCGGCCTTCATCGTCCCGGCCAACTCTGCCGGGGTGCGCCCCAGAATGCGCGACAGCCAGTTCAAGCAATCCGTCGCCGCCAGGATAACCCCCATCTGATACCAGGTGTCGGGGACCGCGTGGCAGAAGGTGTGAACGGCCGTTTCCGGAGCTGGGGCAAAGCTGTTCTTGGCGGCAAGCAGCACACCAGAGGTGCCAAGGGACACAAAACCATCGCCATCGCGAAAACAGCCGACGCCACAGGCCGCAACCGCATTATCGCCGCCACCGCCCGCAACGGTGACCGGCCCAGCCAAGCCCCAGTCGGACCGCAGTTGCGCCCGCACAGTGCCCGAACTTTCCGAGCCTTCGACCAATCGGGGCATCTGGTCCAGACGCATATGACCGGCCTCCAACAGCTCTGGTGACCACTCGCGTTTGCCCACGTCCATCCATGAGGTGCCGGCGCTGTCGGACATATCGCCAACATAGTCCCCGGTCAGCCAATAGCGCAGGTAATCCTTGGGCAGCAGCACCTTTGCCACCCTGGCAAAGATCTCCGGTTCGTTTTCCTCGACCCATGTCAGCTTGGGGGCGGTAAAGCCGGGAAATACGATATTTCCCGACAGGTTCCGCACATTTGCAGTCTGGTCCAGCATAGCAGCCTGCGCCGCCGAGCGGCTGTCATTCCACAAAATACAGGGCCGCAGCACCTGGCCGCCGGCATCGACCAATGTGGCGCCATGCATATGGCCGCTTAACCCGATGCCGCGCAACGCGCTGAATTCAACTGGGTGTGCTGCCTTCAGCGCCGCCATCACTGTTTTGCAGGCCGTAACCCAATCCGATGGATCTTGCTCGCTCCATCCAGGATGGGGGGTCGATACAGAATAAGCCGCGTCAGCGGTGGCAATAATCGCCCCCCCCTCGTCAGCCAGCAAAGCCCGTAAGCCGGAGGTGCCCAGATCCAACCCGATATACATCCGCATTCACTCCCTTCACCTGACTCCACCCCGGAACCAAATACATTTATTTTGGAAGTCAAATTAAAACGAAACACCAGTCAATGTCAACACATGTCAGCCGCCTGTATTAACTGGGAAAACGCAATAATCCCTTTGACCGCGTCAAAGGGACAGTCTGGGACTGAGGATATTTTAAGCAGGCCTGTCAAAGGGCCTGAAGGGGCGTCAGGAAAATTTTCGGAACAGACGGGTCATGTCGAACAGCTCATCCAGACGCTCATAGCGGTCGCGGGTTTCGCTCCAGCTTTCTTCCTGAGTGGCCGCAATCATCGCTTCAAGCAGCATCATGGTCGCGATATTGGAATCCCAGGCCGAAGGGATCTCGACCCAGCAGTTAAAACTATACTGTGCCACAGATGCAATTGGGCTGGCCCACTGATCGGTGATCAGAATAACCTTCACCCCACGTTCCGCCGCCAGTTCAGCCAGACGTTGCAAGTTGGTCTCGTAGCGCCGCACGTCGAACAACAGCAGAGTGTCGCCCTCGACCATGTCCAGCACATAATGCGGCCAGGTTGCGGCAGAGGAGGTCATCGTGGTCACCCGCTGCCGGACCGCCTGAAAGTGGGTAAAGGCATAATCGGCCAATGCCCGGGTGATCCGGCCGCCGACCACATAAAGCCGCCCGTCGGTGTTGGCCAATTGCCTCACCGCCGCGTCAAAGCTCGCGGAATCGATATTGGAGAAGGTCTGCTCCAGGTTTTCGGTCACCGCTTGGGAAAATCTGTTCAGAAGATGGCCTTCGGGGGCCTCGGTAACCCAATTGGCGCGCCTCTGGGTTGGCCCCGAGACCTGAGCCTGCAGCTCTTTCAACAATGCCTGATGGAACTGAGGATAGCCCTTGAACCCCAGCTTTTGCACCATCCGCGCCACCGTCGGCGTCGAAACCCCTGCATTGGCAGCGACGATGGTGATCGAGGCAAGCCCCGCCGACGGATAGTTTTCCAGCAATGAATTCGCGAACTTACGCTCTGATTGCGTCAGCGAGGAATACTGCTCACGGATCAGCTCTCGAACGGTGGCCGCTGGTTTACTCAAGCTCTCGGTCCTTTTCCATTTGCCCGCAATTTAAGCACCTACCCTGTATCTTGATCAAACCGATACACCAAGTGCTTCTGCCGACTGAAAAGATATTGACACAACTCAATCCTCATGAAAAGATTTTTCCAAAATGGGGAGAACGTGAATGTCACGGAGCGATTCCAACGCTCGTACACAGGCCGTAGAGGTCAGCAACCCGGAGGGATCCGGGCCTGCGCTGATTCTCTGCGAGCACGCCAGCAATCATTTCCCGGCGCAGTTTGGCGACCTGGGACTTGCGGCTGGCGACCAGAAAAGTCACGCCGCCTGGGACCCGGGCGCGCGGGCCATTGCGCTGCATCTCAGCCAGGTGCTGAATGCACCGATGGTGGCAAGCCAGGTGTCGCGACTGGTCTACGACTGCAATCGCCCCCCCGAGGTGGCCTCGGCGATGCCGGTGAAATCAGAGCTGATCGAAATTCCCGGCAATCGCGATCTGACCGATGACCAGCGGCTCCAACGGGTTGACGCGGTCTATCGCCCCTTCTGTGACGCCGTCAGTGAGGTGATCAAAGCCCGCCAGGATGCTGGCCTGGACACCGTACTGATCACCATCCACAGCTTCACACCCGTCTACTACGGCCAGCCCCGCGCCGTCGAAATCGGCATTCTGCACGATGATGACACGGCGATGGCTGATGCCATGCTGGCCCATGCGCCGTCGCTGCCGCACCGGCGGGTCGAGCGCAATCAGCCCTACGGTCCACAGGATGGTGTCACCCATTCGCTGAAGCTGCACGGTATCGCCCACGGGTTGGCCAACGTGATGATCGAGGTTCGCAATGATCTGCTGCGCACGCCGCAACAAGAAACCGCGATGGCCGAGGAACTTTTGACCCTGATCCGGCCCGCTCTCGCCGCATTGGTGCAACAAGGGGGCGACAATGCCTAGAATAATAACCGGATATATCCGGGGTGTGGATGCCATGAACCGCTTCATTGGTCGGTTTGCCATGTATCTGATCTTTGTGTTGATCGGGGTGCTGCTTTGGTCCTCCATTTCCAAGACCTTTTTCTATCCCTCGATCTGGACGCTTGAGATGGCGCAGTTTGTGATGGTTGCCTATTATATCCTGGGCGGGCCCTATTCGATCCAGATGGGGTCAAACGTGCGCATGGACCTGTTCTATGGCGGCTGGTCGACCAAAACCAAAGCCTGGATTGATGCCTTCACGGTGTTTTTCCTGATCTTCTACCTCGGGGTGCTGCTGTTTGGCGCGGTGGGCTCCACCGCCTATTCACTGGGCTATTTCGGGGTCGAGCCGTTCTCGTTCTTCTGGGATCTGTTCCTCACGCTGTTCACCGACGGAATGTCGGGTGTCGCTGAGAAAATCGGCCATATGGAACGCAGCCCAACCGCCTGGCGACCCTATCTGTGGCCGGTGAAATCCATGTTGTGTTTTGGCGTCATTCTGATGCTGGCACAAAGCCTTGCAGAACTGTTCCGGGATATCGGACGTCTTCGCGGAGTAGACCTCTGATGTCTTATGAAATGATTGCTATCTTGATGTTCAGCGGCATGATGCTGATGCTGATGACCGGCCAGCGGGTGTTTGGCGCCATCGGCTTTATTGGCGCTGCCGCGGGCATGGCGCTCTGGGGTGTTGGTGGTTCCGACATTCCCTTTGCAGCGGCGATGAAGCTGATGAAATGGTATCCGATGCTGACGCTGCCGATGTTCATCTTCATGGGCTATGTGCTGTCGGAATCCAAAATCGCCGACGATCTATACAAGATGTTCCACGTCTGGATGGGCCCGGTCAAAGGCGGCCTGGCCATCGGCACCATTGGCTTGATGGTGCTGGTCTCGGCGATGAACGGGTTGTCGGTGGCGGGTATGGCCATTGGCGCCACCATCGCCCTGCCCGAGCTGTTGCGCCGTGGCTATGACAAAATCCTGGTCACCGGCGTGGTGCAGGCGGGCTCGTCACTGGGCATTCTGGTGCCGCCGTCGGTGGTGCTGGTGCTCTATGCGATGATCGCCCGCCAGCCGGTGAGCCAGCTGTGGCTGGCCGGGGTGCTGCCGGGGTTGATGATGGCGGTGATGTTCATCGTCTACATCTATGTCCGCGCCCGCCTGCAGCCTGATCTTGGCCCGGCGATGTCACCCGAAGATCTGGCAGAATACGAGCAGATCTCAGAACACCCCCTGCGGCTGAATTATATCGTGCTGGGAACTCTGGTGCTGCTGCCGCTGCTGATGATGGCCGGGCTGTCCGGACCAAAGACCTCGGCAACAATTGCCCTTACCGCCTCGGCTGCCGCGTTTATCCTGCGCCATGACCCGAGGGTCTTTAGCGACATCTTCATGAAGGAAAAGCACCGGCTGCTGTTCTCGGGCGTGTTGCCGCTGGCAATCTTTGCCGCGATGATGGTGCCCTTCATCAACGGCTGGACCTCGCTGGTGGAAAGCTCGGCAATTGGCGCCATGGCTGCCTTTATCGCCGCAGTTCTCAAGGGCCGGATGAACCGCGACGTGTTTGAGACGACCCTGCGCTCGACGCTGGGGATTTCCTGCATGTTCATGTGGATCATCCTGGCTGCACTTGGCTTTGGCGCCATCTTTGACGGGCTCGGCGCGGTCAATGCGATCAAGGACCTGTTCACCAGCCAGCTGGGCCTGTCGCCTTGGATGATCCTGATCCTGATGCAGGTGAGTTTCCTGCTGATGGGGACTTTCCTGGATGACACTGCCATGCTGGTGATCGTGGCGCCGCTCTATGTGCCATTGGTGGGCGAACTTGGGTTCGACCTGATCTGGTATGGCGTCCTTTACACCATCACCACCCAGATCGCCTATATGACGCCGCCGTTTGGCTATAACCTGTTTCTGATGCGCGCCATGGCACCGCCGGAAATCAGCCTGCGCGACATCTATATTTCGATCATCCCCTTTGCCCTGATTATGGTTCTGGCCTTATCACTGGTGATGATCTTCCCACAGATCGCCCTGTGGCTGCCCGACTATGTTTACGGAAAATAATCACAAGAAGAGCCCCGTCAGGGGGCCGGAATTTCAAATAGGAGAGACAACATGACCACAAGACGTAAGTTTATTGCCGCTGCTGGTGCTGGCGCAATCGCCGCGCCATTGGCGACACCGGCGCTGGCGCAATCCACCATCAAATGGCGGATGCAGACCTATGCAGGTGCTGCTCTTGGTGAGCACGTGATCAAGCCTGCCATCGACATGTTCAACAAGATCGCAGGCGACCGCATGCAGATCGAACTGTTCTATGCCGACCAGCTGGTGCCAACCGGCGAGCTGTTCCGCGCCATGCAGCGCGGCACAATCGACGCTGTTCAGTCCGACGATGACTCGATGGCCTCGCCGACCGAAGTTACCGTGTTTGGCGGCTACTTCCCGTTTGGTTCGCGCTACTCGCTCGACGTGCCGGTGCTGTTCAACCAGTACGGGTTGAACGAGATCTGGGACGAAGAATACTCCAAGGTGGGCGTCAAGCACATCTCGGCCGGGGCCTGGGATCCCTGCCACTTTGCCACCAAAGACCCAATCCGCAGCCTAGCTGACCTGAAGGGCAAGCGGGTCTTTACCTTCCCAACTGCTGGACGTTTCCTGAGCCAGTTCGGCGTTGTTCCAGTGACACTGCCATGGGAAGATATCGAAGTTGCGGTTCAAACAGGCGAGCTGGACGGCATCGCATGGTCGGGCATCACCGAGGACTACACTGTTGGTTGGGCTGACGTGACCAACTACTTCCTGACCAACAACATCTCGGGCGCATGGGCCGGGTCGTTCTTTACCAACATGGATCGTTGGAACGAGCTGCCAGAAGACATGCAGACCCTGTTCCGCGCTTGCTGTGACCAGTCGCATTACTATCGTCAGTGGTGGTACTGGGGTGGCGAAGCCTCGCTGCGGGTCAATGGCCCCAAGATGGAGCTGACCACCATTCCTGACGAAGAGTGGAAAACCGTCGAAGACGCAGCGGTCAAGTTCTGGGATGAGATTGCCGACGAAAGCCCCACCAAGGCCAAGGTTGTCGAGATCTTCAAGAAGTACAATGCCGACATGCAGGCGGCTGGCCGTCCTTACCGTTACGGCTAATATGACAATGCCCCGGCGCATCAGTGCCGGGGCTCCCTTGATACAACAGGAATAATGCCGATGTCTGGTGTTCTTAGTTTTGATGATCTGAAGGCCCAAGTCGCGTCCGGCGACGTGGATACTGTTCTGGTCTGTCTTGTCGACATGCAGGGCCGCCTGATGGGCAAACGCTTTCATGCCCAACATTTCTTGAACGGCGCCTGGGAAGAGACCCATTGCTGTAACTATCTTCTGGCCACCGATCTGGAGATGGCCACACCGGATGGCTATGCCTCGACCAGCTGGGAGTCGGGATATGGTGACTATGTGATGAAACCCGACCTGACCACCCTGCGGCCAATGCCGTGGCTGGAAGGAACGGTGATGGTGCTCTGCGATGTGCTCGACCACAACACCCACCAAGATATCCCCCATTCCCCCCGCGCGGTGCTGAAAAAGCAGCTGAAGCGGCTGGAGGCACTGGGACTGGATGCGATCATGGCCACCGAACTGGAGTTTTTCCTGTTCGAGAAGAGCTTTGATGAGATCCGTAAGGGTCAGTTCCGCGATCTGGCGCCGATCTCTGGCTACAACGAAGATTACAACATCCTGCAAACCACCCGCGAAGAGCACGTGATGCGGCCGCTGCGCAATCACCTGTGGAACGCCGGAATTCCGGTGGAATGCACCAAGGGTGAGGCCGCGGCGGGTCAGGAAGAGCTGAACATCAAATATGATGCGGCGCTGAACACCGCCGATTTTCACACCATCGCCAAACACGCCACCAAGGAGATTGCCTGGCAGCAGGGTCACGCGGTCACCTTCATGCCAAAATGGGATCAGCACAAATCCGGCTCGTCGAGCCATGTGCACCAGTCGTTGTGGCAGGATGGCAAACCCGCCTTTTATGATGAGAGTGACGCGTTGGGCATGTCCCAGCTGATGAAGCACTATCTGGCTGGGATGCTGAAATACGCCCCCGACTATACCTATTTTCTGGCGCCCTATATCAACAGCTACAAACGCTTCATGAAGGGCACCTTTGCGCCGACCCGGATCATCTGGTCGGTGGACAACCGCACCGCCGGCTATCGTCTCTGTGGAGCGGGCACCAAGGGTATCCGGGTGGAATGCCGCGTTGGCGGCTCGGACCTGAACCCCTATCTGGCCTGTGCTGTACAGCTGGCCGCCGGCATTGCTGGTATCGAGGAGAAGCTGCAGTTGCAGGCCCCGAGCACCGGCGATGTCTATCAGGGCGATACCGGCATGATCCCGTCGAACCTGCGCGATGCACGGGTTGCACTGCAGGGCTCGGAAATGCTGAAGGCCGCATTGGGGGAGGATGTTGTGCTGCACTACGCCCGCGCTGCCGAGTGGGAAATCGAAGAATTCGAACGCGTCGTCACCGATTATGAGGTGGCGCGCGGGTTTGAACGCGCCTGAGCCGTCCAGAACCGCGCCGTTTGTATTGGCGGCGCGGATAGGAGCCTCCGGCGGAGGTATTTAAAACAAGAAGAAGCAGGGGGCCTGGGCGCCTTGTGAACCTGGAGTAGATGGCATGGGCCAGACATTGAAATGTATCTCGCCGATCGATGGGTCGGTATATGCGGAGCGCGATGTGCTCTCAAACGAGGCGGCGTTTGACGCGGCGGCCCGCGCCCGAGCGGCGCAGGCGGATTGGGCGGCGCGGCCATTGGCTGAGCGTATCAGCCTGGTGATGGCAGGCGTCGCCGCGGTTGGCGCGATGAACGATGAGATTGTGCCGGAACTGGCCCATATGATGGGGCGCCCGGTGCGGTTTGGCGGTGAGTTTGGCGGCTTCAATGAACGTGCCAGCCACATGGCGGAGATCGCTGTGGAGGCCTTGGCGGATATCAAGGTCAGCGAAGACGCGACATTCAAGCGTTATATCAAGCATATTCCGCATGGCGTTGTACTGGTGGTGGCGCCGTGGAACTATCCCTATATGACCGCCATCAACACGGTGGCGCCGGCCCTGATTGCCGGAAACACTGTTGTGCTAAAACACGCGACCCAGACCCTGCTGGTGGGTGAGCGTATGGCGGCGGCGTTCCACGCGGCAGGCGTGCCCGAAGATGTGTTCCAGAATGTGTTCCTGGATCACGACACCACCTCGGCGCTGATTGCCGGCAAGGCGTTCAACTTTGTCAACTTCACCGGCTCTGTTGGCGGCGGCAAGGCGATGGAGCGCGCAGCGGCAGGCACCTTCACCGGCGTCGGCACCGAACTGGGCGGCAAAGATCCCGGCTATGTGATGGAGGACGCCGATCTGGAGGCCGCCGTTGAGACGCTGATTGACGGTGCCATGTTCAACTCGGGCCAGTGCTGTTGCGGCATCGAGCGCATTTATGTGCATGAAAGCCACTATGATGCCTTTCTGGAAAAAGCCGTGGGCATCGTCAATGGCTACACCTTAGGCAACCCACTGGATCGCGACACCACCATTGGGCCGATGGCCAATGTGCGCTTTGCGCAAGAGGTGCGCGAGCAGATCTCGGAGGCTGTTGCCGCAGGCGCGGTGGCCCATATTGAGACCATGGCGGCGGATGATGGGGGCGCCTATCTGACACCGCAGATCCTGACCAATGTGACCCACGAGATGCGGGTGATGCAGGACGAGAGCTTTGGCCCGGTGGTTGGCATAATGAAGGTATCCTCCGACGAAGAAGCCATTGCGCTGATGAACGACAGTAATTTTGGCCTGACCGCGTCCCTGTGGACCAAAGACGTTGAGCGCGCCCAGCGTGTTGGTGATTTGATCGAGACCGGCACCGTGTTCATGAACCGCGCCGACTACCTGGATCCGGGCCTGTGCTGGACCGGCTGCAAAGACACTGGCCGCGGTGGCGGCCTTTCGGTAATCGGGTATCATAACCTGACCCGCCCCAAATCCTACCATCTGAAGAAGGTAACAAGCTGATGAGCCTTGTTGGAAACTGGTCCTACCCGACCGCAATCAAGTTCGGCGCTGGCCGGATCAAAGAACTGCCCGAAGCCTGTGCCTCGGCTGGCATCACAAAGCCGCTGCTGGTCACCGACAAGGGCCTGGCCGCGCTGCCGATCACCAGCGCCACGCTGGATATCATGGAGGCTGCGGGCCTGGGCCGGGGCCTGTTCAGCGACGTAGACCCGAACCCAAATGAGAAGAACCTGGAAGCCGGGGTCGCCGCCTATAATGCGGGTGGCTATGACGGTGTGATCGCCTTTGGCGGTGGCTCGGGCTTGGATCTGGGCAAGATGGTGGCCTTTATGGCGGGCCAGACCCGTCCGCTATGGGATTTTGAGGATATTGGCGACTGGTGGACCCGCGCTGATGCGGATGTGATCGCACCGATCATCGCGGTGCCAACCACCGCCGGCACCGGATCGGAAGTTGGCCGCGCCAGCGTCATCACCGACAGCGTTACCCACGCCAAGAAGATCATATTTCACCCCAAGGTGCTGCCGGCAGTGGTGATCTGTGACCCTGAGCTGACCGTGGGTATGCCCAAGTTCATCACGGCGGGTACCGGTCTGGATGCCTTTGCCCATTGCGTCGAGGCGTTCTCTAGCCCGCATTACCACCCGATGTCGCAGGGCATCGCGCTGGAAGGCATGCGCCTGGTCAAGGACTACCTGCCACGCGCCTACAGCGATGGCAGTGATATCCAGGCCCGTGCGCAGCTGATGTCAGCGGCCACAATGGGCGCCACCGGGTTCCAAAAGGGGCTGGGCGCCATTCACGCCATGAGCCACCCGATTGGGGCGCATTTCAACACCCACCACGGCACCACCAACGCGGTCTGTATGCCTGAGGTTTTGAAATTCAACGCCAGCGCCATCGCCGACCGCTTTGGCAAGGTGGCGGCCTATCTTGGCATCGACGGCGGCTTTGATGGATTTTGCGCCTATGTGGATGAGCTGAACGACAGCATGGGCATTCCGCGCAAACTGTCGGAACTGGGGGTCACCGAGGCCAGCATTCCTGAGCTGGTCAAGGGCGCGATCATTGATCCAAGTTGCGGCGGCAACCCGATTGAGCTGACCGAAGAAAACCTGACGGCCCTGTTCAAAGCCGCTCTTTAAACGCCGACCCAACAGAAGCCAAAGCCGCCCTTTTGCCAACTGGCAAGGGCGGCTTTTTTGTGCGGTGGTCGTTTTGTACTGTGCCGATTACTGAGCCCGCAGAGTGTCGCGATTGGGGTTGATTTCCGTCACTGTTAGCGATAACGATACGGCAAACGCTGACGATATCGACCTACCAGCGCCAAAATCTGAATCCCTGCGGAGTTGACCCTATGCCTCTTAAAATCGCGATCAATGGATTTGGCCGCATCGGCCGTGGTGTTTTGCGCGCGCTGATCGAGAATGACACCAGCGACATCGAAGTGGTGGCCATCAATGATCTGTCGCCGCCGGAAACCCTTGTGCATCTGCTGAAATACGACAGTGTTCATGGCCGGTTGCGGACCCCGATCACCCTGTCCGGCGGCCAGCTGACGGTCGGCCGTCACAGCATTAAACTGACCGCCATTCGCAACCCGGAAGAGCTGCCATGGCAAGAGGTCGACGTTGCCTATGAATGCACCGGATTGTTCACCACCGGCGAATCGGCAGGAAAACACCTGAAGAATGGCTCCAAGCGGGTGTTGATTTCAGCGCCTGGCAAAGACATCGACCGCACCGTGGTATATGGCGTCAACCACCACGAGCTGACCGCTGAAGACATCATCGTGTCCAACGCCTCTTGCACCACTAATTGCCTGGCGCCGATGGCCAAGGTTCTGGACACTGCGTTTGGCATCAAAACCGGCTACATGACGACGATCCACGCCTTTACAGGCGATCAGCCAACCCATGACACCAGCCACAAGGACCTGTACCGGGCCCGCGCCGCATCGGTGTCGATGATCCCGACCTCCACCGGCGCAGCGGCCGCCATCGCCGAAGTTCTGCCACATCTAAAGGGCCGCCTGGAAGGCTCTGCGATCCGTGTTCCGACCCCCAATGTATCGCTGGTGGATCTCAGCTTTGTTCCCGAGCGCCCCGCCACAGTCGAGGCCATCAACCAGGCGATCCGCACCGCAGCCGCCGGTGATCTGGCGGGGATTCTGTCCTATGAGGAAGATCCGATGGTATCGATCGACTTCAACCATGACCCACATTCCTCCTGCTTTGCAGCAGCGCAGACAAAAGTCACCGAAGGCGGCCTGGTTCGGGTTGTCTCTTGGTACGACAACGAGTGGGGCTTCTCCAACCGTATGGTCGATACCGGTCGTAAAATTGGCCAGCTGATGCGGGCCGAGCGGCTGTCGCTGGTCAGCTAGGCACAAAAGCGCGAGAGCCAGGCTCTGGCGCCTCCTCCTCTTCAAACCACCCGTTTGCCTTGGCTCGCGGGTGGTTTTGTTTTGGGGGTTTCGGGATTGGCCCAATCCAATGCTTGCTGTCTTAAATGGGGTCGCTGGCAGCGCCGCAAGCGCCACGACCTTGCCTGCCGCCAGCAGCAGTGCCACAGTGATCCTCAAGATGGGGCGTGCTATTGGCACAGGCCCGTGAACCATGGGAAACCATTTTGAGATCCGTCCGGCTCCGCCTTCTGCTCCTTGCCCTATTGCCACTCAGCGTATTGATGCCGCTGCTGCTGGTGCTGGCCATGACCCGTTGGAATGCCGACTATGACGACATGCTGATTGCCAATGTCGACAGTGACCTGCGCATTGCACAACAATATCTCGGGCGCATTTTGACAAGCACCGGCACCGACATTCGCAGCGTCGCGGAATCGCGCCTGTTCGGCGAAGTGCTGCGCGCCCCCAACCGTGAAAAGCAGCGTTTTCTGAACCAGCGCCGCATCGCACTGCAACTTGATTTTCTGTATTTTCTCCCCCGTGAGGACCTGTCAGTCCCAACCTCTAACTGGCCGGTGATTGCCGCCGCCGCGGCCGGCACCCTAAACTCACAAATCGATATTTTCTCAGCCCGGGACTTGGCGGCGCGGTCCCCCGAACTTCAGCAACGGGCCCGCATTGGGTTGATCGAAACCGAGGCCGCAGTGCCGACATCCCGCGCCGCCGAAGATCGCGGCATGGTCGTGCATTCCGCCGCTCCGGTCACTGTGCTGGGCCAGGAAGGCGTGCTGGTGGGCGGCATCCTGCTGAACCGCAACCTCGATTTCATCGATACCATCAATGCGCTTGTCTACCTCAGCGACAGTGCCGGAGAAAACCGGCAGGGAACGGCCACCCTGTTTCTGGACGACACCCGAATATCGACCAACGTACGCCTGTTCGAAGACGTGCGCGCGCTTGGCACCCGTGTTTCTGCCTCCGTGCGCCACCGGGTATTGACCCAGGGGAAAACCTGGCTGGACCGCGCCTTTGTGGTCAATGACTGGTACATATCAGGCTACCTGCCCCTGACCGACAGCTTCGGACGCCATGTTGGGATGCTCTATGTCGGTTTTCTCGAGGCCCCCTATCAAGCGGCCAAACGGGCGGCCTATTGGACCATTGTGGCGGTGTTCATCGGTGTTCTGGTGATTTCCGCGCCGCTGTTTCTATGGCTGGCCAAGGGTATCTTTTCGCCACTGGAACAGATGACCCGGACCATGAAGCGGGTCGAGCGCGGTGACTTGGCGGCCCGCAACGGTACCGTCGGCAGCCACGATGAAATCGGCCAGATGGCGGCGCACCTGGATGCTCTGCTGGACCAGATACAGGACCGCGATCAGGCCCTGCGGGATTGGGCCGGCGAGTTGAACGCCCGTGTCGACACCCGCACCGCCGAATTGCGCACTGCCAACAGCAAGCTCGAAGAAACCTTCAAGCAACTGGCGATGAGCGAAAAACTGGCTTCAATTGGTGAAATTACCGCCGGGGTGGCGCATGAAATCAACAACCCGGTGGCGGTTATCCAAGGCAATGTCGACGTGATCCGCATGACCCTTGCCGATCACATCACCGAGATTGAAACCGAATTGGAACTGATCGACAATCAGGTGCTGCGGATCGATGCCATCGTCGGCAAGCTTTTGCAATTTGCCCGTCCAGCCGAATTTGGCACGTTTGAGGAAAGCGTCGACATTGCCCCCCTGGTCGAGGATTGCCTGGTTTTGGTTGATCACGTCCTGTCAAAACAGAACGTGACCATTTGCCGTGACTTCCAGCACACGCCGCCAGTCACCATCAATCCGGGCGAGTTGCAGCAGGTCGTCATAAATCTGGTGATGAATGCCGCCCAGGCCATGAAGAACGCCGGCAAACTGGGGCTGAGACTGACCCCCGAGCCCCGGGATGGCCAGCCCGGAGTCCTGCTCACTGTCTCAGATAGCGGCCCCGGTATCGCCGACCAGGACATCGCCGCCGTGTTCAACCCCTTTTACACCACCAAACGCGGCGAGGGCACCGGTTTGGGACTTTCAATCAGCCAAACCCTTATCCAGCGGGCTGGCGGCTTGATCTCGGTGCGCAATGGAAGTCAGACCGGCGCTGAATTCAGCATCTGGTTGCCAGCGGCTGCCACCACCGAGGCCGCCTGAGTCTCAAAAACCGAACAGCCACCCTGATGATCCAGACTTCATCTGGCCAAAAATATCCCAGGGTGAATTGCCCGAACGGGCAAGAGGGGCAGCGCCCCTCAACCTGACCTCGCGCGGATCAAAACCCCCAGGAAGCACATTTGCGATCCACCGTCTTACGCGACACCCCAAGCCGACGCGCCGCCTCGGCCCGATTCCCCTCACAGGCATCCAGAACATGCATGATATGGCGTTGGGTCACCAAATCCAGGGTTTCTATTGCTGCGGTGCCAGTGATCGCCCCAGTGCCGGAAAACTCTTCCGGAATTTCGCCCAGTATCACCGAGCGTTCAATCAGGTTGCGCAACTCGCGCACATTGCCGGGCCAGTCATAGCGACTGAATTTCAACAGCGTCTCTTCGTTCAACTCCAGCGCCGGCATGCCCAGGCGAGTGGAAAACTGCTCCATGAACAGCGCGGCCAGTTCGACAATATCCTCAACCCTCTCGCGCAGCGGTGGCATAGCGATCTCCACCACATTGATCCGGTGGTATAAATCAGCCCGAAACCGGCCCGCCGCCACTGCCTGTTGCAGGTCGGCATTGGTGGCAAACAGAAACCGCAAGTTCAATGGAATTTCCCTTTCGGCCCCCACTGGACGGATCCGTTGATCCTCCAGCACCCGCAATAACGCCGCCTGCACTTGATCGGGCATCTGAGCGACTTCATCCAGGAACAACGTGCCGCCGTCCGCATGCAAAAACAGCCCGTCTTTGCGCCGGTCCTGCTCATCCACCAAGCCAAACAACTCATGCGCTATCCGGTCTGGCGCAATGGCCGCACAATTCACCGCAACAAACGGCATGGCGGCGCGCTCGGACAGCGAATGCAAAGTACGGGCGGCAATTTCCTTGCCGGTACCGCTGGCGCCAGTGAACAGCACCGGCGTCGGCAAGGGCGCCAGCCGCGTCAGCATTTCACGGGCCTGGCAAATCGCCGCCGATTTACCCAGCAACCGACCGCGCGCCGCGGTTCCTTCGGCAGAGAGCTCGTGTTTTAACAGATAATTTTCACGCCGCAGGTATTTTCGATCCAGCGCCCGCGCCACCGAATTGAGTATCTGGTTGGCGCGAAATGGTTTTAGCACAAAATCGGCAACGCCAAGACGCAGCGCCTGAATAGCGGTTTCCAGATCCGCATAGGCGGTGACCAGGATGGTATCGGCAAACAACCCCACACGGCGCTGTTCCTGCACCCATTCCAACCCGGTTTTACCCGGCATGATATTGTCCAGGATAATCAAATCAAAATGGGCCTGATCCAGAATAGCACTGGCCTCAATCGCCGAGGCCGCCTGCTCCACCCGCTTGCAACGCGGCATCAGGATCTTGGTCAGAAAATTGCGCATTCCGGGTTCATCGTCGATCACCAGGATCGAAGCCGCCGCCAGGTTCTCTCCATATTCATCGCGCGCCGCAGAATTTTTCATCATGTCGTCTCATTCAGCCGAACGACTGGGCCTGATCGCATATCAGCTGAGGTAAATCCTGCCTGCTGCAACAGCTGGTTGGCCGCCGTGCCAGTCAGCTGGATGGCCGCAACCCCGGTCAACATGGATTTCATCGTAACGGTTCTCCGACTTGGGACAATAATAAATAATTCGATCACCGGCGCTCAGCGAGGTGACGGTAACAGATCTGGCGGTGTTAGACGAACAGCCAATCAGCCCCAGCAGATCACTCTGGCTTCGGCGGCCCGTTTTGCCCCTGCTGGATCTCTTCCAGCCAAAGACTGTGGTGCTGTTTCGCCCAGGCCTCATCCACTTCGCCGCTGCCCATGGCGTCATAGGCGCCCTCCATACCAACCGAGCCAATGTAGATATGCGCAATGACAATCGCCATCAGCAAAAAGGCCAGGATGGCGTGCCACATTTGCGCCAGCTGCATCTCTTCTTGCGGTGCCATCGTTTCCGACAGCTCGCCAAGCCGCAACAGCCCGGCCAGACCAATATCGTTGGCAAATGCAAAACTCTTGGCAAACAAAGGTAATTCATAGGGGAACAGCAGCGACACACCGGTGAGCGAGATCAAGGCGCCCAACAGGATAACCGACCAGAAGATCACCTTTTGACCGGCGTTGAATTTTTTGGCCGGCGGGTGCTTGCTGCCGACAATGCCTCCGGCCTGGCGGATCCAGACCAGATCCGTGCGATCAGGCAGGTTATGCGCCACCCACATCACAAAAATGATCACCAAGCCGACAATAAAGGCCCAGGCAACAGTGTTGTGCAGCCATTTCCCCAGTTCCAGCAGCGTTGAATTCACCTCTTTGCCCAAATAGGGTATGATCAAGACCCGGCCAAACAAGCTGGTCAATCCGGTGATCCCCAGCAGAATGAACGCACCGCCCAGCAACCAGTGGCCAAAACGCTCAAAGGCCTTGAAACGCATCACCATGCGGCCGGTCTTTTCCCCTTCAATGGCAATCGTGCCGCGCAGCAGATAGAACACCAGCAATAGGGCCATTGTGCCCAGCAGCAACCAGCCGCCATATTGGCGCAGCGGCCCGGCCCGAAACGCCAGCCAACGCAGGCCGCCATCCTGCACCAGAACCGTGGCGACCTCACCGCCAGCCGAGACCCGCACATCAGCCGAGCCATAGCGCAGGCCGCGCCAGAATTCAGGATCTGAAACCCCTCCCCGAGTGCCCAATTGTTGATCCAAAGCGGCGGCTTGGTCAGGGTCGCCGGTATTGTCACGCCGGAAACTGTCATCGACAGCTTCGCCGTTCTGGCGGGCCATGATATCCGCAAGAGTTTGGGCACCGCCAGTGGCAATGCGTTCAGGTGTGGTTTGTGCCGCAACCGGCAAACCCATGATCAGACAAACCATAAGCCAAAGAAGAACGCGCATCTGGTCCTCGACATTCTGTAGATTGAAAAGCATCCGTTTTCTGAAACAGAAAACGGGACGGAATTTTAAAAATTCCGGTTAGTGTGCCACCGGCGGCCGCCACAGCCGCCGGTGTTACTATCCTCGCCTACTCGCCCTTTTGCCGATAGGCAGTGCCCCAACCCCAGGCACCGGCCCCAAAGCCACGGGCGACGATGCGCTCGCGGTAGACCGCAGAGACGGTATCGCCGTCGCCGGCCAACAGGGCCTTGGTCGAGCACATCTCGGCGCAGATCGGCAGCTTGCCTTCGGCGATCCGGTTGCGGCCGTATTTGGCGAACTCGGCGGCCGAATGGTTCTCTTCCGGACCACCGGCGCAGAAGGTGCACTTGTCCATTTTGCCACGGCTGCCGAAATTGCCCGCCTGCGGATACTGCGGCGCGCCAAAGGGGCAGGCGTAGAAACAGTAGCCACAGCCAATGCACAGATCCTTAGAGTGCAGGACCACGCCATCCTCGGTCTGGTAGAAACAATCCACCGGGCAGACCGCCATACAGGGTGCGTCGGAACAATGCATACAGGCGACCGAGATCGACCGCTCGCCTGGCTTGCCATCATTGATGGTCACAACACGGCGGCGGTTGATGCCCCAGGGCACTTCATGCTCGTTCTTACAGGCGGTGACACAGGCGTTGCATTCAATGCAGCGTTCGGCGTCGCAGAGGAACTTCGCTCTTGCCATCTTTCTTTCTCCTTATGCTGCACTGATTTTGCAGAGAGTACATTTTGTCTCCTGCATTTGGGTGACGCTGTCATAGCCATAGGTCTGGGCGGTGTTTGAGCTTTCGCCCAACACGTAAGGCGCAGCCCCGTCGGGATACTTGTCCCGCAGATCCTTGCCTTGAAAATGCCCACCAAAGTGAAACGGCATAAAGGCGACGCCCTCGCCGACCCGCTCCGTCACCATCGCCATCACCTTGACCTTGCCGCCCTCGGGGCTTTCCAGCCAGACCTGCGCACCGTCGCGCACCCCCAGATTATTGGCATCCCGGGTGTTGATCTCGACAAACATGTCCTGCTGCAACTCGGCCAGCCAGGGATTGGAGCGGCTCTCTTCACCGCCGCCCTCATATTCGACCAGCCGGCCAGAGGTGAGAATGAGCGGGAAGTCCTTGGATACGTCTTTCTTCTGGATCGAAGCATACATGGTTGGCAGCCGATAAAACTTACGGTCCTCATATGTTGGATAGTCTTCGACCAGATCGCGCCGGTTGGTGTATAGCGGTTCGCGGTGAACCGGCACCGGATCGGGAAAGGTCCATACAACCGCCCGGGCTTTGGCGTTGCCAAAAGGCGCGCACTCATGCTTGATTGCCACCCGCTGAATACCGCCCGACAGGTCGGTTTTCCAGTTGGTTTTGGGACCGGCAACCGCGTCAATCGACGCCCGTTCCTCGGCGGTCAGATCGCCATCCCAACCCAGATCCATCAGCATCTGCATGGTGAATTCCGGATAGCCGTCCTGGATTTCCGAGTTCACCGAATAGACACCCTCGGCCAGCAGGTTGTCGCCATCCCGTTCCACCCCAAAACGGGCGCGGAAGGTAAGACCCCCCTCAGAGACCGGCTTGGACATGTCATAGAGGTTGGGCGTGCCGGGATGGCCCATCTCGGGAGTGCCCCAACAGGGCCAGGGCAGACCGTAATAGTCCCCATCGGCCGGCCCACCAATCGCCCGCAATGTGGTGCGGTCAAAGGTGTGCTGGTTGGCCATATGCAGCTTCATCCGCTCTGGGCTTTGCCCAGTATAGCCGATGGTCCACAGACCCTTGTTGAACTCACGGGTGATGCTTTCGACGTTTGGCGTGTTTTCGTCTTCCATTTCGATATTGCGGAAGAAGCGATCAGCCCAGCCAAATTTATTCGCAAACATCCCCATGATCTCGTGATCAGGTTTGCTTTCAAACAGCGGATCAACAACCTTGTCACGCCACTGGAATGAGCGGTTTGATGCGGTCACAGAGCCTCGGGTCTCAAACTGGGTACAGGCCGGCAGCAAATAACAGCCATCGGTCCGGTCATGCAAAACAGCCGAGACGGTGGGATACGGGTCGATCACCACCAGCATGTCCAGCTTCTCCATCGCGGTCTTCATTTCCGGCCCACGGGTCTGCGAGTTTGGCGCGTGGCCCCAAAGCACCATCGCCCGCACTTTGTTGGGCTGGTCGATGTTGTCCTTGTCCTCCAGCACCCCGTCGATCCAGCGACTGACCGGAATGCCGGTCAGGTTCTGCAGCGACTTGTCCTTGCCATCTGCGCCCTTCAGCATGTCGAACTGATTGGCCAGCCATTCGGGATCTTCATCCCAAACACGGGCCCAATGCGCCCAGGCCCCTTTCGACAACCCGTAGTAACCCGGCAAAGTATGGCTCAACACGCCAAGATCGGTGGCACCCTGCACGTTGTCGTGGCCGCGGAAGATGTTGGTACCGCCACCGCTGGTGCCCATGTTGCCCAGCGCCAGTTGCAGGATACAATAGGCACGGGTGTTGTTGTTGCCGGTGGTGTGCTGGGTGCCGCCCATACACCAGATCACGGTGCCGGGACGGTTGTTGGCCAATGTGCGGGCCACCCGGCGCAGCTGGGTGCCGGGAACTCCGGTGACGCGTTCGACCTCTTCCGGGGTCCACTTGCGCACTTCGTCTCTGATCTGGTCCATGCCCCAGACACGGGTGCGGATGAACTCTTTGTCTTCCCAGGAATTCTCAAAGATATGGTAGAGAAGACCCCAGACCAGCGCTACATCGGTGCCCGGACGCAGACGCACATATTCGTCGGCATGGGCCGCTGTGCGTGTGAACCGCGGATCACAAACGATCAGTGGCGCGTTGTTCTCCTCTTTGGCCTTCAGGATATGCAGCAGCGAGACCGGATGTGCCTCGGCTGGATTGCCGCCAATGATGAAAATCGCCCTAGAGTTATGGATGTCGTTATAGCTGTTGGTCATGGCGCCATAGCCCCATGTATTGGCAACGCCAGCAACGGTGGTCGAGTGACAGATCCGTGCCTGATGATCGACGTTATTGGTGCCCCAATAGGCCGCGAACTTGCGGAACAGATAGGCCTGCTCATTACTGTGCTTGGCCGAGCCGAGCCAGTAGACACTGTCCGGTCCGCTCTCTTTGCGGATCTGCATCATGCCGTCGCCGATCTCGTTGATCGCCTGCTCCCAGCTGATACGCTTCCACTCGCCACCCTCTTTTTTCATCGGGTACTTCAGGCGGCGTTCGCCGTGCGCATGTTCGCGCACCGCAGCGCCTTTGGCGCAATGGGCGCCCAGGTTGAACGGGCTGTCCCAGCCGGGCTCTTGCCCGATCCAGACACCGTTTTGAACTTCGGCAATCACCGTGCAGCCAACCGAACAATGGGTGCAGATCGATTTCACGGTTTCAACCGCATTGGCTGCAGCAGATTGCGCATTGGCCTGGGTCACCGATCCGCCGGTGGCGCTGATCGCCGTCAACCCACCAATGGCCAGACCAGAACTGCGCAGAAACGCGCGACGGTCAACGGACGTGTCCGCGACCTTGGAGAGGATACTTGTCCGCTGGGGGCGTCTCGCAACCCCGTTGGTCTTTTTCCTAAGCATTATAACCTCCCTTGCGGCCCGTTAATTCGGGCTAGCTGGGTTACTGAAAATCAGCAGGCGGTCGGGCGTCTCGCAACCAGTTGCCTGCAGTGGATCGTGGCGCGCGGTGTTTAGAACCGCAGGCTGTCAAGGTAAGCGCGGGTATGCGCCGTATCCTGCATCTTGGTCGATGACAGGTCGGGCTCTGCGGCCTGCGCCTCGCCCCCGCTCGTTGCGACAGCAACCGCAGCCAGCGGTGCCGTTGTTGCGGCCAGTTTTAGAAAGTCGCGGCGGCTGCTGGCCTCCTCGGTCTTCCGGGTCATGTGAGTTTCCTCCCCACGGGTTGTGGACGGTGGCCCCGTCCGGCTGTGCAGATCACTCTGCGCTCATCCTGTTTCCTTCGGCCTCGATCGCCATGAACACCCGGCCAACCGCCCCCACGGCGGCATAGAGAACCGAGTTATTGGCCGCCTCCAGATCGGAAAAGAAGTGACCGGCCCAAGAGCCGATATGTTTGTTGAAGAAGGTTTTCTGGTCGCCCAGGCTGGCGGGGTCGCCAAAGCGGCCGATAATTAGCGCGCCCATCATTTCCATCAGCGAGGCGATGTTGTCCTCGGGCTCATAGACGTTCTGGGCGCGGGTCATGCCACGTGCCGCCATGTCACGACGCAGTGACGCCAGCGGCTTTTCATTCAGGAAACCGGTCAGATAATAGCTGGCATAGGGCAGCAATTCACCGCGTCCCAAGCCGATGAACAACCTGTTGAACTCGCTCTCGACCGTGCCCGGTTTGGACAGGCTTGCCAGTTTGGCTAAGGCATTGATCGCTATACCCAGCTCGCCATTGTCACCTGACAACCCTGCGGTTTGCTCCAGCAGTATCTGATCCGGCGGCGCCGCCAGCAACAGACCCAGGAAATTATAGAGATCCGCCCGCAAGCGGTCTTCCTCGCTCACGTGAACCTGCGCGGTCATGGCTGTCATCGACGTCTCCTGTGTCATGTCTTGGCCGCCCCCTCGTCAAAGGTGAAACGCATCCGCCGGGGCGGGGGCGGGGCCGAGATCGGGGGCGCCATATAGGCGGGTATTTCAGCGGCCTCGGGTTGCGAAGGTGCTGCGGTCACTTCGGCGGTGAGAGCTTCGGCGGCTGGTTCTGGCTGCTCTGTAACGCTGTCCTCGACGGCCTCGGCTGCCGCTTTGTCAGCCTCCTGCGCCTCCTGCGCCTCGGCCTCTTCGGCAGCTTGGCGGGCCATCTCGTCGACATGAGCCGTCATGCCTTTGCCAACCTGATAGGCGGTCTGAATGTTCTCAACCGCGCAAGCGGCGTCGGTAAAGTCTTCGCCGTAGTCGACCAGCCCATCGACATTGGCCAGCACCGGGTTGCTCAGCCACAGTCGGCGCAGCGCGCGGGTGCGGATGCGGGCCGGAATTGTCTCGGTCAGGAACACGGTGAAATCATCGCCCTCACCCAGGCTGTCCGGGTCGGGCAGCTGCAACTCCGCCAAAAGCTCGGCGTCGCTTTTATCACCCAGTTCAGCGGCGCGCTGCTCGGCCAACGCCACATCCTCGGCGCGGGCATCTGCGACAACCTCGGCCTCGACACCGGCCTTGCGGCGGGCCCAGAAATCACCGCCGCTCATTGCAGCCGCTCTTTCTTGGTCAGCGCGGGCGAGCGGTAGACATCCGCCAGCTGGACAATCCGCGCGTCGCCGATCCCGTCCTCGGTCGCGCCAATATCAGTCTTGTCACGGCGCCGTTTCTTGAACCGCTCGGCGTGATAGTGTTTCTGAGCAAAGTCCCGCACCCAGGCGATCAGCCCATCAGGCATTGGCACTTTCTCGACAATCTCTTCGCTGCTGTCGGCATAATCCTGCGCTTCATAGGGCGAGGCGGTGACCAGCGTCACCTCTAGCGGATGTGGCGTCATCTCACTGTCGCGCAACACCACATAGACACAGGGGGGACTGGTGCTGAGCCCATGCAGATAGGCCTCAGCATCGGCGCCGTGCAGTTCCAGCGGCAGGGTTGCGGCGTGAAAGTCACTGACCCCGGCCTCGTGGCGCAGCAACAGCCAACGCGCCTCGGCGGCACCGGGCAGAACAGCAATCGCTTTCCACGCGTATTTTGCCCATGGGGTCACCCCCGGCGCCCGTCGCAGGACGACGCCCATCGGCATAACATCGAATTTGTCTGGGTTGTGGATCACGCGTCGATGGCCCCGTTGATCTGAATTACCCAGTCAGGTTGCAACGATAGGTTCCTGTTTCCAAAGCTGGAAATGCGGGTTTTGCAGGAATTTGTTCGATCGGGACAAATTGGGGTGTCCATCTAACGATCACGTAACGGTCCGGTCGTTTTGTCTAATTCGACTAAATCGCTCAACAAATTGAAATTTGCCCGAAACCCCGAATCACCCTCGATGTTTCAGAGCTCTCTAGCCCCAGTCGCCGCCGTAAAACAGGTTTACGAGACCCGCGAATCGTGGCTAGCTTGAGGCCCGGACAGGGGTGAAACCGCCTCTTTCACCAGCCTGTTTACAAGCGAGGACAATATGGGTAAGCAACTGATTATATGTGATTGTTCAGGGTCTCAACAGATCGACACCACGGCTCTTTCGCGGGCCACTGGGATCCCTTGCCCAAAGCTGCACAGCGCCCTTTGCACCGGTGAAATTGAGGCTGCGGCCGGGGCAATCGCAGATGGAGAGGCAATAATTTGCTGTGCTCAGGAGCAAAGCCTTTTTGAGCAACTAGCGGCTGAAATTGGCGCCCCTGCACCTGTTTGCCTGGACCTGCGGGACCGGGCCGGATGGACCGCCGATACCGGCGATACACTACCCAAAATGTCCGCATTGACCGCCGAGGCCGGTCTGCCTGTCGCCGCCGCCAAAAGTATCGACGTGATCTCGGAAGGGGTCTGCCTGATCCTGGGGCCTGCTGAGATCGCGCTGGCGGCGGCGGAAAAGCTGCAGGATGTATTGGCCGTTACCGTGCTACTCAACGAGACAGCCAGGCCACCAATGACGCGGGCCTTTGAGGCTGTGCGGGGTCGCCTGAAACGCGCCTCGGGGGCGTTGGGGCAATTCGATGTGACCATTGACGCCTTTCAGCAGTTGACCCCTGGGGGCCGACAGTGGGGCTGGAGCACGCCGCGAGATGGCGGCCAGTCAAACTGCGATATCATTCTGGACCTGAGCGGCGAAGCCTCCCTTTTCCCGGCGCCGGAAAAACGGATCGGCTATCTGCGCGGCGACCCCCGGCATGCGCCTTCGGTCGCCGATGCGCTGCTGCAAGCCGCACAGCTAGTCGGAACATTTGAGAAGCCGCTATATGTTCGCAACCAGCCTCTCCTGTGTGCCCACTCCCGCGCTGACCAGACAGGCTGTCGCAAGTGTCTGGATATCTGCCCCACCGGCGCCATCAGCGCCAGTGGGGATCATGTCAGCATCGACCCGATGATCTGTGCCGGCTGCGGCTCCTGCGCGACCCTGTGCCCCTCTGGCGCACTAACCTATGACGCGCCCCCCACCGACAGCCTGATGCGCCGCATTCAAACTCTGGCAACCGCATTTCTTGGCGCGGGTGGCATCGCGCCACGTCTCTTGGTGGTGAATGGCCATGGCGGTGAGATGATCCGCTATGCGGCGCGCTATGGCACCGGCTTGCCCGCCAATGTCATACCGCTGGAACTTGAGGCCCTGAACCGTTTTGGCCATGCCGAAATTCTGGCCGCGCTTGCCGCCGGATTTGCCTGGGTGGATATCCTGCTGGCACCCGGCATTGAACAGGATGTACTGGAGCGCGAAGTGGCGCTGGCCAATGCGATCAGTGGCGAAAAATCGGCGCTGCTGGACCATTTCGACCCGGACGCGCTGAGCGAGACACTGTTTGGCGCAGCGGTTCCCACCGCCCTTGCTGACGTGGTGCGCCCACTGGGCAACCGCCGCCAAATCACCCGGCAAGCCGCCAAGGCCTTGACCCCCGGCACCGCAGTGCTGCCACTGCCCGCAGAGGCCCCTTACGGTGCGGTGCTGGTCGATACCAGCGCCTGCACCCTGTGCCTGTCCTGCGTATCGCTGTGCCCGTCAGGGGCTCTGGGGGACAATCCAGACCTGCCGCAATTGCGCTTTCAAGAGGACGCCTGCCTGCAATGCGGCCTCTGCGCCAATATCTGCCCCGAGGACGCGATCACCTATGAACCACGCCTGAATCTGGC
Organism: Parasedimentitalea psychrophila; assembly: GCF_030285785.1. NCBI lineage: Bacteria > Pseudomonadati > Pseudomonadota > Alphaproteobacteria > Rhodobacterales > Paracoccaceae > Parasedimentitalea > Parasedimentitalea psychrophila. The sequence goes on from NZ_CP127247.1 coordinate 774,600, forward strand.
CGACAGCGCCCTGTCACAGGTGGTATTGCACGAGGAAGAACCCTGCGCCTGCGTCGAATGCGGCGCTTTGTTCGGGGTCAAATCAACCGTCGACAAAATTGTCGGTATGCTGGCCGACAAGCACGCCATGTTCCAAGGGTCAGAGGCAGCCCGGATGATCCGGATGTGCGACAAATGCCGTGTCAACGCTCAGCACCACCAGGAAAATGCGCCCTTCAGAGGCGCTGATCGACCGCGGGTACGGACCACGGATGACTATCTCAGCAAGCGTCGCGATCACTGATGCTGCCAGGGGGTCCGCAAATCATTCCAGCCCGGACTGCCCACCGCACTGGCCTGTCATCTGGCCTGTCATCTGGCCGTGCAATCGGGACAAAACTCAGGCAGACATACATTATCAAATCAGACGGGTGATGCGAAATGGCAAAAAAACCAAGGCCAGTTCGTCAAACACCCCCCTACCCATAGGAGCAAGGCCAACGTGTCTCTCACCCGTGAAACCGTCCTCGCCGCGTTGAAAACCATCTCTGACCCGATCAGCGGTGAAGACATCGTTGGCGCTGGCATCATGCGCGCTCTGACCGTAGAGGGCGCCGAGGTGCGCTTTGTCCTCGAAATTGACCCCGCCCAGGCCGAGGCCTACGGCCCGGTACGCGACGGCGCCGAAAAAGTGGTGTCGGCGCTTGCAGGGGTCGACAAGGTCTCGGCGCTGCTGACCGGGCATGCCGCCAAGGCGCCGCCGCCGGACCTGAAACCAGGCAAACCAGCCCAGCCGCAGGGGCCGCAGAAAATCCCCGGCGTCGATCGCATCATCGCGGTGGCTTCGGGCAAGGGCGGCGTTGGCAAATCCACCGTCTCGGCCAACCTGGCCTGTGCTCTGGCGGCTCAGGGCCGCCGCGTCGGGTTGCTGGATGCGGATGTCTACGGCCCGTCCCAGCCTCGCATGCTGGGTATCTCGGGGCGCCCGGCCAGCCCGGATGGCAAGACCATTCTGCCAATGCGAAACCACGGCGTCACCATGATGTCGATGGGCCTTATGACCAACGAGGGTCAGGCCGTGGTCTGGCGCGGCCCGATGCTGATGGGGGCGCTGCAGCAGATGATGATGCAGGTGCAGTGGGGGGCTTTGGACGTGCTCATCGTCGATCTGCCGCCGGGGACCGGTGACGTGCAGATGACACTGGCGCAAAAGGCCGAAGTCGACGGTGCAATCATTGTGTCAACGCCGCAGGACATCGCCCTGATCGACGCCCGCAAAGGCATCGACATGTTCAATCAGCTGCACGTGCCGATCCTTGGCATGATCGAAAACATGTCCACTCACATTTGCTCCAACTGCGGCCATGAGGAGCATATTTTTGGCCATGGAGGCGTCGCCGCTGAGGCCGCCAAACTGAACGTTCCCCTGCTGGCCGAAGTGCCGCTTCACCTGGATGTGCGGCTGGCCTCGGACAGCGGCGCGCCGATTGTGGTCGCCAAACCCGACAGCCCTCAGGCACAGGTGTTTCACGCCATCGCCCGGACATTGGTTGACCGGGGCGCCGCATGATCCAGGTCACCTTGCCTCCCTTGCTGTCCGGCCATCCGGTCAAGGGTCAGGAAGACCCGTTCGACACCGCCTGCAAAAAGGCAATTCTGGGCTGTGACAGCGGTTTGATGACCTACAACCTGGCCGCCGACAGCCTGGCTGCGGCGCTGGTCTTTGCCCCCGAGGTGCCCCTACGTCAGGCCATGGCGATGTTGCCCACCTGCGGTGTCGGCTTCCAGAACGCACTCGGGGCGCTGGCGCCGCCCGAAGTGGCGGTGCATCTGGAGTGGCAGGGGCAAATGCGCATCAATGGCGCCCGCTGCGGCGCCCTGCGCTGCGCCGCCAGCAGCACCGATGCCGACACCATCCCCGATTGGCTGGTGATTGGCCTGCAATTGCCGCTCTGGCCCAGCTCCCAGGACGGCGGCGACACACCGGATAACACCGCGCTCTACGGCGAAGGCTGCGCCGAGGTCAAAGCCCCGGCGCTGCTGGAAAGCTGGGCCCGCCACAGCCTGCACTGGATCACCCGCTGGGAAAACGGTGACCGCCAGGCCCTGCACGCCGCATGGCGCGGCCTTGCCTGGGGCACCGGCGAAGACACTGTGCAGGTCGGCCTGTCCGGAACATTCCTTGGTATCGACGAAGACTTCGGCATGCTGCTGCGGGCTGGCGACACCACCCACCTGATCCCCCTGACCTCTCTGCTGGAGACCCCCTGATGCAGCTCGCCCGTGCCATCCATCTCGACGACAGCGACCAACGTGTCTTTGCCAGCCAGGCCCGCACCGGCGAATGGTGCATCTCGGGTGGCTTTGAATTCTCCAACTGGGGCGAGTCCGACCTGATCGGCAAGCCGCGCCAGGCCTTTGCCAATGGCTGGATTGGCTTGGAAACCGCAGGCCGGGTTACCTTTGTCGCGGTCACCCGGATTGAACCGGAGGAATTCGACCGGCTGACCGATATGCTGGCGCAGCATTTTGTAAACTTCTACGGCGCCCCCAACCTTGAGGCCGCGCGCCCGTTTGCCACCGAGGAACTGCTGCAAATGCGCGACCTCTGCGCCACCCATGCGCCGAACACACTGCTCACGGTGTCGCGCCAGCTCACCGCTGCCGGTGTCAAAGAGGCGTTTCGGGTGATCGAGCCACAGCAGGCCGGGCTGGACCAGTTCGCGATCCACGGCGACATCGCGGGCTGAACCTTCTTCTTGTCTGAAATACCTCGGGGTCCGGGGCAGCGCCCCGGCAGCTCCCCGGCTCCACCAGATCCAAAGGCCTATTTCTGGGCGCCATTGAACACAAACAGTGTCTCACCCTTGATCTGATAGGTATCAATAAGCACCCTGGCGCGATCGGACACCAGCCAGATCTCCAAGGCCGCCGCCAGGGCGCTCTTCACATGGGGATGTTTGGCTGGGTTCACCGGGATATAGCTATACTGGTTGAACAAAACCGGATCGCCTGCAAACAACAGCTGCAGATCTGCTTTATTGCCAAAATTCAGCCAACTGGCCCGATCTGCCAGGATATAGCCATTCAGCCCCGAGGCGGTGTTCAGCGCCGCTCCCATTCCCGCCCCAACAGAGGTATACCACGCGCCAAATTCCTCCACATCCAGCGCCGCTGAGGCCCAAAGGCTCAGCTCCTTTTTATGGGTGCCACTGTCGTCGCCACGGCTGACAAACACCGCCTCAGCCGCTGATATCTTTTGCAGGGCTTCGGCGGCATCACCAGCCGTTCCAATGCCCGCAGCATCGCCGCCGGGGCCGACAAAGACAAAATCATTATACATGATTTCACGTCGGTGGGTGCCGTTGCCGCCTGCCAGAAATTTTTCTTCTGCAGCCTTTGAGTGGACCAGAATGGCGTCCACATCACCGGCCTCGCCCAATCTTAGCGCCTGGCCAGTGCCCACCACCAGCAGCTGCACATCGAGGCCAAGATCGGCCTGAATGGCCGGCAGCAATACCTCCGACAGCCCCGAGTTGTGGAACGAGGTGGTCACCGCCAGTTTCATCTCTTCAGCCAGCGATGCGGTGGCCAATGTGAGCGCCGCAACCGCGCCCATCAACGTCCGTTTCATTCGACAATATCCCCCCTCAGAAACGCCCGGCCCTGTTGGGTCGCGGGTCTGGCAAAAAACACCTCTGCCGGTGAAAATTCATGTATTTTGCCATGCAGCACAAATATGACCTCATCGGCCAGTCTCTGTGCCTGTCCCATGTTATGGGTCGACATGATCAGCCGGGTGCCATTGGCCGCAGCCCGGGTCAGGATTTCTTCGATCTCACGGGTGGCGCGGCCATCCAGAGAGGCGCAGGGCTCGTCCAGGAACAGCACCTGCGGATCGCGGATCAAGGCCCGCGCCAATGCCAGCTTTTGCCGCTCGCCGCCGGACAGTATTGTGGCCTGCTGTTTCAGCGCATGGCCCAGACCGACCTGCCCGGCCCAGTCCTGCGCCCGCAGTCGGGCCTCAGCTTTTGCAACGCCAATCAGGCGCAGAGGATAGGCAATATTCTCTAGCACCGAGCGCCGCATCATCACTGGCGCCTGAAACACAAACCCCTGGTGTTTGCGCGCCTCCACCGTCGGGCAGGCCCAGTTCAGGCTGCCGCCGTTCAAGCGGACGATCCCATGCAGCATCTTCAGCAGCGAGGTTTTCCCGGCCCCGTTGGGACCAATGACAATGGTCACCCCCTGGCCTTGCAAGGTCAGGTCAATCGGCCCGGCCAGCACCTTGCCCTGACGCCGCACCACCGCCTGCTTTGCTTTCAGCGGGAACATCTGCATCACCAGCGCCCCTCGCTCTCGGTGTGGCTAAGCCGGTGGATCATCAGATTCACTGCGACCGCCAGGGCAATCAGCACAAAGCCCAGCGCCAGAGCCAGCGCAAAATCACCCTTACCGGTCTCCAAGGCAATCGCCGTCGTCAGCACACGGGTTGCATGGTCGATATTGCCGCCAACGATCATAATCGCCCCGACCTCGCCAATGGCGCGACCGAACCCCGCCAGCGCCGCCGTCAACAGCGCCCGTCGACCATCCCAGAGCAACGCCTGAATGCGCTGAAACTGGGTGGTATTCAAAGAGATCAGCAGGTCGTGGTAATCGCCCCACAATTCCCGCAGGGATTGATGCGCGATCGAGGCAATCAGCGGCACAATGATGATCACTTGGGCAATAATCATTGCGGTTGGCGTGAACAGCAGCCCAAACACCCCAAATGGCCCGGACCGGGACAGAAACACATAGACCACAAGCCCAACCACCACCGGCGGCAATCCCATCAGCGCATTCAGCACAGCAATGGTCATGCGGCGCAGGCGAAACCGGCGCACCACCAGAAAGGCCGCAAACGGCAGCGCAAGTACAGAGGCCACCAGCAGCGCCGTCAAAGTCACCCGTAGCGACCGCAGGCTGATCTCGACCAGATCAGCATCCATCGTCGCCAGCAGCCAAAAGGCCTGTGTCAATCCTCCCCACAAGTCAGACATCGAATATAGATTTCTCCTGGCAGGGGTCACGGTTTTCGGCAGTGTAACACGGGTGTTGCCAGATCCAAATCACAGCATCAGACCTAGCAATAGGCAAAAACGACCAACCCTGCCCAAAAGGTCAGATTGGCCCTCAAAAACACCCCCTGCTGAGATGGCGGGTCACATTGTACCGGGCGGGTACGGCTGTCTCTGAGTTTTGCTCAATTTCCCCGAAGAATGGCAATCACTGGCGGTCAGTGTAGCGCTAAAACCACCTGCTTGCCCTCCCCACGATGGCAGAGCCGCACAAATCAGACCGGGCAGCCGCGCTGCCAAACCGTTTGGATCTGCAGTGCCGCGTTCAAGTGCAGCACATCTGCCTGCCGCCCCGCGGCCAGAGAGCCCAGATGTGCCGCTCCAATCAGCGCAGCGGGAACCTCACCGGCCATAGCCAGAGCCTGCTCCAAAGAGAGCCCGCACATTTCAACTAGATTGCCCACAGCACTTGCCAGCTCCAGATGGGCCCCGGCCAGAGTGCCATCAGCAAGGCTCAGCCGGTTGCCGCTGCGGTGTATCTGGCGCCCGTTCAGGCTGAAACTCTCGATCTCCGACCCGGCAGTGGCCATAGCATCGCTGACCAGAAAAATCTGCCCCGGTCCGCATTTTGCCTGTAACGCCAGAGACATACTGGCAGGATGCACATGGATCCCATCGGCAATCAGACCGGCAGATAACCCACCCAAGGCAAGCGCCGCACCAACGGTACCGGGCTCGCGTCCAGTGATCTGGCTTTGGGCGTTGAACAGATGAGTGACACAGCGGGCGCCGGCCTTGGCCGCGGCCGCGCAGGTGTCAAAATCTGCCTCTGTATGCCCCAGCGACACCAGAACACCGGCACCGCTCAGGGTCGCAATCTGGGCATTGGTGACGGTTTCAGGGGCAACGGTAATCTTCAAGACAGGCAGCCGCGACGCGGCCTGCAACAACAGCTCCAAATCGGTATCGCTCATCGGGCGGATCAAGGCTGCATCATGGGCGCCCTTACGGGCCTTGGACAAATGCGGCCCCTCCAGATGCAGGCCCAGAATCCCCGGTACGTCGGCGGCCAGCGCCGCCTCGACCGCCCTGATGGCAGCTTGCACATGTCCGGGAGTATCGGTGATCAGGGTTGGCAGAATAGAGGTGGCGCCGATTGCGGCATGGGCCTGCGCAATTGTCCGCAGAGTAGCCAAATCCTGGGTATCGTTCAGCATCACCCCGCCGCCACCATTGACCTGAAGATCGACAAATCCGGGCACCAGATAGCCGCCAGCCAGATCAATTTCAACGGCCTCGGGGGGCACCTGCTGATCCGAGACGATGCCCTCCAGCCGCGCCCCGCGCAGTAGCAGCACTTTATCCCGGCAGAACTGCCCGCCCTCCAGTATCGATGCTCCCTTCAGTGCGGTCAGCTGCTTCTTCATACCGTTTCCGTCACTTTCTTCAGATGCCGTGGCGCATCGGGATCGACCCCGCGCGATGTGGCTAAGGCCTCGACCATCGAGTAAAACGAAACGATCAGCGGCAGCGGGTCGGTCAGCCCATGATCACTGCGGATATGGTCAATGCAGGTGGCGCCCTGCACCTTGGCGGTGGTGGCAAAAACCCGCGCGCCCTTACTGGCAATTTGATCGGCGACCTCTGCAAGCGCGCTTTCGGCGCCGTCCCCCGCAGCAAACCCCAGCACCGGAAACCCTGGCCCAACGATCGACACCGGCCCGTGCAGCACCTCAGCCGAAGAATAGCTTTCCGCGTGCAACTGGCAGGTCTCCTTGAACTTCAACGCCGCTTCGTTGGACACCGCAACAACAGGTCCCCGTCCCAAAGTGAACAGCGATTGCTGCCCGCCGATGGCGTCCCGCACCTCGGGCCAGTTGATCCTTGCGGCAGAGGCCAACTGCCCTGGCAGCGCCCGGATCGCCGCCAGCAGTTCTGCGTCTTGTTTCCATTCGGCCAGCAACCACAGCCCGGCAACCGCCGAGGTCACAAATGTCTTGGTGGCGGCAACACTCAGCTCGGGTCCGGCCTGGATATCAATGGACTGGGCGCTGAGCCTGGCCAGCGGCGAGGTCGCATCATTGGTCAGTGCAACAGTCAGGGCACCATCGCGCCCGGCGCTGCGCGTCATGGCCACAATATCCGGGCTCTGCCCCGACTGCGACACCGCCAGACTAAGGCCGCGGTTCAGGTTGAGGCGAGCGTCATAGACCGAGGCAACCGACGGCCCGACCGAAGCAACCGGCACCCCCAGCAACAGTTCCGACGCATATTTCACATAGGTGCATACATGGTCCGAGGATCCGCGTGCAACGGTCGTGAGAAACGCCGGGTCCAGCTCCCTGGCCACAGCAGCAACCCGAGCGATATCCGCTGCGCCCAGGGTGAGCAGCCGGTCTACGGCCTCTGGGATTTCATCAATTTCGCGGCGCATTTTGGTGTTCTGGGTCATACTGTCAGGTCCTATTGGTCGGCCAGCCGCAACTCAGCCACAAAATCATAAGCATCGCCGCGATAGATAGAGCGGGTGAACTCGACCACCCGGCGGTTGGGCAGATACGAGGTGCGCGCGATGCGCAGGCCGGCCGCGCCGGGTTCTACCCCCAACAACTTGGCATCCTCGCCCCCCAGATTTATCGCCGAAATCCGTTGCAGGGCGCGCACCGGACGGTTGCCGCTGGCCTCCAGCACCTTATACAAAGAGGTTTCCACCTGCAGCGGATTGGGCAGGATATCCACCGGCAACGAGGCCCTCTCGATCGCCATAGGCCGGTTATCAGCCCGGCGTAGTCGCTCCACCCTGGCAACCGATTCACCCGGCGACAGGGCCAGCACCATTTCCTCTTCGGGCGATGGCATATGAATTCCACGCCCCAACCACTCACTGGAGGAACTCAAGCCGCGCCGCACCATGTCCTCGGTAAAGGAGGTCAGCAGGGACAGGGATTGTTCAACCTTTGGCGGCGCGTCTGAGACAAAACTGCCAGAGCCCTGGCGCTGAACAACGATGCCGCGATCCACCAGATCCTGCATCGCGCGACGCACCGTGACGCGCGACAAACCGGTCAGGCTTGCGATCTCACGCTCGGCCGGCAGGGGCGCGCCTTTGGGTAATAACCCATCCTGAATGGCCGCCTCGATCCTTGAGCGCAGCCGCACATAACGAGGGCCAGTCACGTCATCCAGCCACTCTCCGGGTTTAAAGAGGTCATCAGCGGTCATATCTGTTCCTGCCAGATCTGCATCGCAAAGCGACGCGCCAATTCCAACGCACCATCCAGCGCCTCGCCCTGAGGGGCCATCATGCCGGATGAAATTTCCGGCGGCAGGAAATCAACGTAATGCGCAGCAACGCCACCGATCGCACACAGGCACTCCCCCGGCTGACGGCCCAGCGCCACCAGCGCCTTGCAGATATAATCCGCCCCGGCGGCCATCAGGATACGCCCGGCGGCATCACCGGACTTTGCCGCCCGCACCACCTGCGGCGCATAAACGCCATAGTCGGCGGGCTGGGCCGCAACTGTAAACCGCACGATCTGGGCCGCATCATGCTGGAATTCACCCAGACAAGCCTCAACCAGATCGCTGCTACCCTCCACCCCGTCCAGCACCAGCAGCGCCCGGAGCAACAGCTCTTTGCCCAGCCAACCGGCCGAAGCCTGATCCCCCAGCACAGCGCCATAGCCGCCGACAAAGGCAACGGTCTCGCCGCATTGACGCGCCAAGAAAGAGCCGGTGCCAATCCCGATCAAACAGCCGGACCGCAGACCCAAAGCACCGACCACCGCAGCCCGGCGATCATCTTCGATCTGAACATGGCGACAGGGTAACTTGTCAGCCACCAATCGCGCCGAACCCGCATCCGTCACCCCGGCCAGCCCCGCATAAAGCGGGATGTCAGCCAGTTGTGCCATATTGAGACCAGCCTGCGCGGCCAGCTCAGCAAGCCCGGAGGTCAACGTCTCTATCGCCGCATCAGGTGCGGAGAAAACATTGGCACTGCCGCGCCGGACAGTCACCATTCCCCCCGGCGCATTCAGCGCAAACCGGCACGAGGTGCCGCCGCCATCAATGGCAATATAGGGCCTATGCAGTGAATCGCTCATAAAATACCTATACAATACCTTTGAGCGAAATAAAAGAGCCGCACCAAAGCCAATTTTCCGATTATCGTCGAAACCAAGCCAAATATCACCCAAACCAAGCCAGAAACCGATGCCGCCGAATAAATGGTGGACAAAAGGTATTGCATAGGTATTTACTAAACCCAACCTGGGAGGGAGAATCACATGGCTGCGACAGCATCGCCGCAAACAGAGACACTGCACGGTGACGCTGCCGGGCTGGACCTGCGTGCGGACGCTGAAATTCTATCGCAGCTGCTGCGCGCCCAGCAGGCGGCACTTGGCGCCATGACCAGCGCCCTCCCCGCGCTCGCCTCTGCCAGCGAACTGCTGGTCAGATCCATTCGCAAGGGGGGCCGCATCCACTATGTCGCGGCCGGCTCATCCGCCCTGATGGGATTGGCCGATGGCGCTGAAATTCCCGGCACCTTTGGCCTGAAGGCTGATCGCATCATGATCCATATGGCTGGCGGCGTGCCGATGAATGGCGACATGCCGGGATACACCGAAGATGATGCCGCCGCCGCACGGGTTGCCGCCGAGACCGTGCGGGCGCAGGACGTGGTCATTGCCATTTCCGCCAGCGGTTCCACCGCCTACCCTCTGCGCTTTGCGCAAGCAGCGCGCGATCGCGGCGCGGCCATTATATCCATCGCCAACAACGCCGACGCGCCGTTGTTTGCGCTGGCCGATGTCGCCATTCACCTGGACACTCCGCCGGAGTTGATTGCCGGCTCGACCCGACTGGGGGCAGCCACGGCCCAAAAGGTCGCCCTGAATATGATATCGACCCTGACCGGCATCCGCCTGGGCCATGTGTTCGATGGCATGATGGTCAATCTGGTGGCCGACAACGAAAAACTGCGCGCGCGCGCAGTTGGAATTGTTACCCGCATTACCGGCGTTTCTGACGCCACTGCGCGAGACTGTTTGCAGCAAGCAGATGGTGCGGCCAAAGCCGCCGTTCTGCTGGCAGCCGGAGCCACATCCATTCAACACGCAAATAAACTCATTGAGCAGAGCAACGGAGACCTGCGTGCCGCCATGCGGCACCTATAAAAATGGCCATAAAGCCAAAAAACGATTATTAAGGGAGAAAGACATGAACCGGAAACTACTCAGCCTGGCACTTCTGGGCTCGACCATTTTGGGTGGCGCTGCTGCTGCCGAAGTCACGCTAACGATTGAGAGCTGGCGCAATGACGACCTGATCCTTTGGCAGGACAAGATCATTCCTGCCTTTGAAGCCGCCAACCCTGATATCAAAGTCAAATTCACCCCCTCGGCCCCGGCGGAATATAACGCTGTGCTGAACTCAAAACTGGATGCGGGCAGCGCCGGCGATCTGATCACCTGTCGCCCCTTTGATGCCTCACTGGCGCTGTATGACGCCGGCCACCTTGCCGACCTCTCGGACCTAGACGGCATGTCGAACTTCTCGGACGTTGCCAAATCAGCCTGGCAGACCGACGACGCCGCCGCCTCATTCTGTATGCCGATGGCCTCGGTGATCCACGGCTTTATCTACAACAAAGATGCCTTTGCCGAGTTGGGCCTTGAGGTTCCGGAAACCGAAGCCGAGTTCTTTGCCGCACTTGAGACCATCAAGGCCGACGGCAACTATATCCCGATGGCGATGGGCACCAATGACCAGTGGGAAGCCGCCACTATGGGTTATAACAACATTGGCCCCAACTACTGGAAGGGCGAAGAAGGCCGTCTGGCGCTGATCGCTGGCGATCAAAAGCTGACCGATCCGCAGTGGGTTGCCCCCTATGAGGCGCTGGCCAAATGGGGTGAGTATCTGGGCGACGGCTATGAGGCACAGACCTACCCTGACAGCCAGAACATCTTTACCCTGGGTCGCGCCGCGATCTATCCGGCCGGCAGCTGGGAGATCACCGGTTTTAACGCCCAGGCCGATTTTGCCATGGGGGCCTTCAAGCCGCCAGTGATGAACGCCGGTGACACCTGCTACATCTCGGATCACACCGACATTGCACTGGGCATGAATGCTGCATCCCCCAATGCCGAGGCCGCCAAGACCTTCCTCAACTGGATGGGCACATCCGAGTTTGCCTCGATCTACGCCAACGCGCTGCCGGGCTTCTTCTCGCTGTCCAACCACGATGTGGCGATGGAAGATCCGCTGGCACAGGAATTCGTCAGCTGGCGCGGCGAATGTGAATCCACCATCCGCTCAACCTATCAGGTTCTGTCACGCGGCACTCCGAATCTGGAAAACGAGACCTGGGGCGCATCCGTGGCGGCTATCAAAGGCAGCAAATCAGCCAGCGATCTTGGCATGGAGCTGCAGGACGGCCTGGCCAGCTGGTACGCGCCACAGAAGTAACACCACTCACGTATCAAAGTTCCGGGCCCTCTGTTGGCCCGGAACATTCAATAGGAAGAGGCTGGCATGAAGAAAACAGGCATCAAATGGCACATCGTTGTATTCTTGGCGCCTGCCGTGCTGGTCTATACTGCCATCATGATCTTCCCGCTGTTCAATACATTGCGGCTAGCGCTGTACACCGAGGTCGATCAGGTGCGCCACTTTGTCGGGCTGGATAACTTCCGCACCCTGTTTGGCAATCCCCATTGGTCGGGGCAGTTCTGGAATGCCCTGGGCAACAATATGTGGTTCTTCTTCGTCCATATGATCGTGCAGAACCCGATTGGCATTGCCCTTGCCGCCATCCTCAGCCATCCGCGCCTGCGCTTTGCCGCGATCTATCGCACCGCCATTTTTGTGCCCACCATCCTGTCCTTTGTGATCGTCGGCTTTGCCTGGAAACTGATCCTGTCACCGATCTGGGGCATCACCCCGGACATGCTGAAAGCAGTGGGGCTGAAGTGGCTTTTTGCGCCCTATCTGGGCAAAGAAGAATACGCGCTGACCACCCTGGCGCTGATCTCGGTCTGGCAATTTGTCGGCATCCCGATGATGCTGATCTATGCCGCCCTGCTGTCGATCCCCGAAGAGGTGCTGGAGGCCGGCGAAGTCGATGGTATCACCGGGTTCTCGGCCTTCTGGAAGATCAAACTGCCGCTGATCCTGCCGTCGATCGGCATTATCTCGATCCTGACCTTTGTCGGCAACTTCAACGCCTTTGATCTGATCTACACCACCCAGGGCGCGCTGGCAGGGCCGGCCTTCTCGACCGATATTCTGGGTACCTTCATGTATCGCACCTTCTTTGGCTTCCAGCTGCAACTGGGGGATCCGCATATGGGATCGGCCATCGCCAGCGGCATGTTTGGCATCATCCTGATCGGCGTCTGCATCTACCTGTTTGGTATCCAGACCCGGCTACGCCGCTATCAGTTTTAAGGAGGCCATGGATGTCCAACGCCCGCGCCAACCCGTTCAACAGCATTGCCGTGCATGTCGCGCTGCTGACCTATACCGCCATTGCGCTGTTCCCGGTATTTGTGATCCTGATCAACAGCTTCAAGACCCGCAAAGCTATTTTTCGCGACCCATTGGCGCTGCCCGATGGCGATACCTTTACCCTGATCGGCTATCAGACGGTGATGAAGCAGGGGGATTTCTTCCTCTACTTCCAGAACTCGATGATCGTCACTGTCGCCACTCTGTTCTTTGTGCTGCTGTTTGGCGCCATGGCCGCCTTTGCGCTGGCCGAGTATCGGTTCAAGGGCAATTTGCTGCTGGGGCTGTATCTGGCGCTGGGGATCATGATCCCGATCCGCATCGGCACCGTCGCCATTCTTGAAATGATGGTCGCCAGCGGGCTGGTAAACACGCTGTGGGCGCTGATCCTGGTCTATACCGCGCAGGGGCTGCCGCTGGCGGTGTTTATCCTGTCCGAGTTCATGCGCCAGGTCTCGGATGACCTGAAAAACGCCGGCCGCATTGACGGATTGTCGGAGTACACCATCTTTTTCAGGCTGGTATTGCCGCTGGTGCGCCCGGCGATGGCAACAGTGGCGGTGTTCAACATGATCCCGATCTGGAATGATCTGTGGTTCCCGCTGATCCTGGCCCCGGCCGAGGAAACCAAGACCCTGACCCTGGGCAGCCAGGTGTTCATTGGCCAGTTTGTCACCGACTGGAACGCGGTGCTGTCGGCGCTGTCGATGGCGATCCTGCCGGTGATGATCCTCTATGTGATCTTCTCACGCCAGCTGATCCGGGGCATCACATCAGGAGCTGTGAAATGATCCGTGTTTTAATCGCTGGCCTTGGCAATATGGGGCTCTCCCATGCACTGGCCCACCACCATCACCCCGAGGCGCAGATTGTCGGACTGGTCAATCGGTCCGGCGTGATCAGCCACCCCGATCTACAGGGCTATCCGCTGTTCAGCGATTTCCAGACCGCGTTGGCCGAGGTCAAACCTGACCTTGTGGTGATCGCCACATATTCCGACAGCCACGCAGATTACGCCATCGCGGCGATGCAGGCCGGTGCGGATGTTTTTGTCGAAAAACCTTTGGCCACCACGCTCAGCGATGCCCAGCGGGTGACCGCCAAGGCCACTGAACTGAACCGCAAACTGGTGGTTGGATATATCCTGCGCCACCATCCGTCGTGGATGCGGTTGATCGAAGAGGCGCGTGGCCTGGGCGGGCCTTTTGTGTTTCGGATGAACCTGAACCAGCAATCCAGCGGCGCCACCTGGGAGACCCACAAGGCGCTGATGCAGACCACCTCTCCGATCGTCGATTGCGGCGTGCATTACGTCGATGTGATGTGCCAGATCACCGATGCCAAACCGCTGCGGGTCAACGGTATGGGGGTGCGCCTGTCGGACGAGATCGCCGAGGACATGTATAACTATGGCCAGTTTCAGGTGGTGTTCGACGATGGCTCACTGGCCTGGTACGAGGCCGGCTGGGGACCGATGATGTCGGAAACCGCGTTCTTTGTAAAAGACGTGATCTCGCCCAATGGCTCGGTGTCTATCACCGAAAAAGACAAAGCCGGGTCTGATGATGTGGACGGTCACACCGCCGTTGGGGCGCTGCTGGTGCATCGGCCTGCGGGAGATCAGCTGATCGAGCTGCCGGATGAGCCGGGCCACCAGCAGCTCTGCGACGCCGAGCAGGCCTATGTGCTGCGCGCCATTGTCGAGGACATCGATCTGACCCGCCATATGAGCGACGCGGTGTCGTCGCTGCAAATCTGTTTGGCTGCCGACCAGAGCATTCGCTCCGGCCGCCCCGTTGACCTGACTGGATCCTGATCATGACCGCTCTCAAACTTAGCAATGTCTGCAAGTCCTTTGGCCAGGTCGAGGTGCTGAAAGACATCAACCTGACAGTTGAGGAAGGCGAATTTGTGGTCTTTGTTGGCCCCTCGGGCTGCGGGAAATCGACCCTGTTGCGGGTGATTTCCGGGCTGGAGGAAGCCAGTTCGGGCGAAGTCGAGATCAGTGGCAACCTGGTCAACGACGTGCCCCCCGCCAAACGTGGCATCGCCATGGTGTTCCAGTCTTATGCGCTCTACCCGCATCTGACGGTTCGCGACAACATGGCGCTGGCGCTGAAACAGGCGCGTATGCCCAAAGACAGGATTGCCGAGCGGGTCGCTGAGGCCAGCCGGATGCTGTCGATGGGCGACTACCTGGACCGGCGCCCCTCGGAACTGTCGGGCGGTCAGCGTCAGCGGGTCGCTATTGGCCGGGCGGTGGTGCGCGAGCCGGATCTGTTCCTGTTCGACGAACCCCTGTCGAACCTGGATGCCGCCCTGCGCATGAACACCCGGCTAGAGATCGCCCGGCTGCACCGCCAGCTTGGCACCTGCATGATCTACGTCACCCATGATCAGGTCGAGGCGATGACATTGGCCGACAAGATCGTGGTGCTGCGGGACGGAAAGGTGGAACAGGTCGGCTCGCCGATGGAGATCTACAACAACCCAGCCAACCGCTTTGTCGCGGAGTTCATCGGCTCGCCCTCGATGAACTTTGTTCCGGCCGAACAGTTGGGCGGCACCACCGGCACCCAGATCGGCATTCGCCCCGAATATGCAAGGATCACCAAAGATGGCCGCCTTCCGGGCACCGTGGCTCACGTGGAAAAACTGGGCGGAGACACCAATATTCTGATCGATCTGGGCGACGGCTTGTCGTTCACCTCGCGGCAATTTGGGCAATACGATATTGCAATCGGCGATCAGGTTACCATCGACGTCGATGATTCGAAGTGTCTGACTTTTGATTCCGAGGGGCAGCGTGTATAATGCCGCAACCGGGGTCTGATTGACCACAAAACGGCATTTTTTGCGCAAATAACCTGCATTTCCACCCTCTGTTTAATGAAACAGCATCAAACTGTTTACTCTGGATAGCAATGGGTCCATTAGCATGACGCTAACGGGTGCGTTAGCGCTAACTTGATGGGCCTAATCGGCCTCAAGCGGTCTGCCGAGCAGCATAAAGGGTAAAACTATGAGCGATATTTGGCAGCAACTGGAAACCCATCGCAGCCAAACGGCGGATACTCCGATACTGTCGCTATTCAAAGACACCAGCCGCTTTGACAGCTATTCGGCTGAGACGGACGGGTTGCTGCTCGATTTCTCCAAGACCAGCTTGGATGCAATGGCGATGGACCTTTTGGTTCGCCTTGCCCAAGCCGAGGGTCTGGACGCCAAGATCGCCGCGATGTTCCGCGGAGATGCGATCAACAGCACCGAGGGCCGTGCGGTGCTGCACACTGCGCTGCGGGCGCAGGCAGACACCCCAATTCAAGTTGACGGAGCCGATGTGTTGCCGGAAATCCGCGCCATCCGGCAGCAGATGCAGCATTTTGCCGAAGCCGTTCGCAGCGGAGACTTCGCGGCGGTAGATGGCGGGCGTTTCACCGATGTCATCAACATCGGCATTGGCGGTTCTGATCTTGGTCCGGCGATGGCGACGCTGGCTTTGGCGCCCTATCACGATGGGCCGCGCTGCCATTTTGTCTCTAACATTGATGGCGCCCATATCCACGACACCCTTGCCGGGTTGGATCCACAGCGGACTCTGGTGATCATTGCCTCCAAGACCTTCACTACCATTGAGACCATGACCAATGCCGAAACGGCGCTGGTCTGGTTGCAGGCAGCCTTGGGCGACAAGGCACCGGATCATCTGGCGGCGGTGTCAACCGCGCAGGATAAGACCGCCGCGCTGGGGATTGCCCCTGAACGGGTGTTTGGCTTTGAGAACTGGGTTGGCGGGCGCTATTCCCTGTGGGGGCCAGTTGGCCTGCCCATCCTGCTGGCCATTGGCACCGAGAATTTCCAAGCGTTCCTGCGCGGCGCCGATGCCATGGACAGCCATTTCCAAAACGCCCCGCTGCACCAGAACTTACCGGTTCTGCTGGGGCTTGTCGGTATTTGGCACAATAACATCTGTGGCTATGGCAGCCGGGCCATCCTGCCCTATGATCAGCACCTGCAACGCCTGCCCGCCTATCTGCAACAGCTGGATATGGAGAGCAACGGCAAGCGGGTCGCACAGGACGGCAGCCCCCTGCCCCGCGCCTCGGGGCCGGTGGTCTGGGGCGAGCCCGGCACCAATGGCCAGCATGCGTTTTACCAGCTGCTGCATCAGGGCACCGCGGTTGTCCCGGCCGAGTTCCTGATTGCCGCCGAAGCGCATGAACCTGAACTGCAGCATCACCACAACCTGCTAAAGGCCAACTGCCTGGCCCAATCCGAGGCACTGATGCGGGGACGATCCTTGGCCGAGGCCCGCGACGTCGCCGCCAAACGTGGCCTTGATGGCGCCGAACAGCAGCGCATGGCGGCGCATCTCAGCTTTCCCGGCAACCGCCCGTCGGTCACCATCGCCTACCCCAAACTGACCCCGTTTGTGCTGGGCCAGATCATCGCCCTGTATGAGCACCGCGTGTTCACCGAAGGCATGATCTGGGGGCTTAACCCATTTGATCAATGGGGCGTCGAACTGGGCAAAGAGCTCGCTGTCGCGCTGCTGCCAATGGTCGAAGGTGCGCCCGCCGACAGCAAAGACGGCTCGACCTGCGGATTGCTGTCGAAACTGACGCCCCGCCCCGCCACACAAACCTAACCCCAGCTATATACGGCAGAGATAACAATGGTTTCCCGAGTCATACCCGTCCAATCCTTTGATCTGGTGCTTTTTGGAGCGACCGGCGATCTTGCCCGCCGCAAAATCCTGCCCAGTCTGTTCCATCGGTTCCAACTGGGCCAGCTCTGCGACAACTCGCGCATTATCGGCGCCTCGCGCAGTGATATGGACGTGGACAGTTTTCGCGAAAAAGTGGCATCGGCGGTTCGCGAGTTCGGCCAGCAGGACGAGGTCAACGACAAAGACATCGCCGCCTTTGTCACGCTGCTGGACTATGTTGCCATTGATGCCAAAGGTGATCGCGGCTGGGATGAACTGGCCAGACACATGCGCCCTGATGTGGTGCGTGCCTTCTATCTGTCGGTGGCGCCCGGGCTTTTTGGCGACATTGCAAGCCGCCTGCGCAGCACCGGCATTGCAACCGATGACAGCCGCATTGTGGTGGAAAAACCCTTTGGTCACGATCTGGCCAGCGCTCAGGCGTTGAACAAGGCGCTGCGGGCCAATTTTGAGGAAAGCCAGATTTACCGGATCGACCACTACTTAGGCAAGGAAACCGTGCAGAACCTGATGGCGCTGCGCTTTGCCAATTCGCTGTTTGAGCCGCTGTGGAACTCCTCCCACATTGATCATGTGCAGATCACCGTCGCTGAAACCATCGGGGTTGAGGGGCGCGGCGAATACTATGACCGCTCGGGCGCGATGCGCGATATGGTGCAGAACCACCTGATGCAGTTACTGTGCCTGACCGCAATGGAGCCTCCGGGAAAATTCACTCCAGACGCGGTGCGCAACGAAAAGGTCAAGGTGATCGAGGCGCTGGAGCCGGTGGAGAACTCGGACATCGCCCGCGGCCAATACCGTGGCCATGATGGTCAGGGCAGCTACCGTGATCATGCGGGAAATCCGGACAGCGAGACCGAAAGCTTTATTGCGATGAAAGTGCAGGTTGCCAACTGGCGTTGGGCGGGCACCCCGTTCTATCTGCGCACCGGCAAATGCCTGCGCGAGCGCGCGTCGGAAATCGCCGTGTTCTTCCGGGATCCTCCGCATAATATCTTTCAGGGTAGCGAACCGGCCAAGGGCAATGTGCTGGTGATCCGGTTGCAGCCTGACGAAGGCATTACCCTGCATACCACCATCAAGGATCCCGGCCCCGGCGGCATGCGCCTGACCCAGGCGGCGCTGGACATGACCTTTGCCGACAGCCTGCCCCATGATGAACGTCCACAGGATGCCTATGAACGGCTGATCATGGATGTGATCCGCGGCAACCAGACCCTGTTCATGCGCGGTGACGAAGTCGAGGCCGCCTGGGCCTGGGCCGATCCCATCATCGCAGGCTGGGACGGCAGCCGCCATGCTCCGCACCCTTATGACATTGGCAGCTCAGGCCCCGAAGATTCTCTGCGGCTGCTTCATCGCGACGCACGCAGCTGGCGCAGTATCGGCAAATGACGACCCAAGGCACCCAACAGAAAAGCGGCACCAAATGACCCTGAATACCACCCTGGCCTCGGTAACCAAACGCATCATCAGCCGCAGCGCCCCCAGCCGACAGGCCTATCTGGAGCGGATGCGCGCGGCGCAACGCAAAGGCCCGGCGCGGGCCCATTTGACCTGTAGCGGACAGGCACATGCCTATGCCGCCGCGGGGCCAGATCAGGCCGCCCTGGCCGAGGCATCGGCGGGTCACCTTGGCATTGTCACCGCCTACAACGATATGCTGTCAGCCCATCAACCGTTTGAAACCTACCCGCAGCTGGTCCGCGATGCAGTGCGCGAGGTTGGCGGCACCGCGCAGGTTGCCGGCGGAGTTCCTGCCATGTGTGATGGCGTCACTCAGGGGGAGGCCGGCATGGAGCTGAGCCTGTTTTCGCGGGATGCCATTGCGATGGCCACAGCGATTGCGCTCAGCCACAACACCTTTGACGCGGCGGTTTTTCTCGGGGTCTGTGATAAGATCGTACCGGGTCTGGTGATCGGCGCCCAGGTGTTTGGCCACCTGCCCGCCGTGTTCCTGCCTGCGGGTCCGATGACCAGCGGCTTGGCCAATGACGACAAGGCCAAGATCCGGCAGAAATTTGCCCTGGGCGAAGTTAGCCGCGAAGAACTGCTAAAGGCCGAAATGGCCGCCTATCACGGGCCAGGCACCTGTACCTTCTACGGCACCGCCAACACCAATCAGATGCTGATGGAGTTCATGGGGCTGCACCTGCCCGGCTCCAGCTTTATCAATCCAAACACCCCGTTGCGCGATGCGCTGACCAAAGAAGGCGGCTGTCGGGCGCTGTCCCTGAGCGCCCTGGGCAATGACTACACTCCGGTCTGCGATATTCTGGACGAAAAGGCCTTTGCCAATGGCATTGCCGGTCTGATGGCCACTGGCGGCTCGACCAATCTGCTGATCCACCTGATCGCCATGGCCCGTGCGGGTGGCATTATTCTGGACTGGCAGGACTTTTCTGACCTCTCCGAGGTGGTGCCGCTGCTGGCCCGCGTATATCCAAATGGTCTGGCGGACGTGAACCATTTTCACGCGGCGGGTGGTCTGGGCTATATGATTGGTGAGATGCTCTCGGCTGGCCTGCTGCACCCGGACACCAAAACCGTCGCCGGTGACGGGCTGCACAACTATACCACCGAACCCTTCCTCAGCGACGAGGGCCTGACCTGGCGCAAAGGCACCGACAAAAGCCTGAACGAAAAAATTGTGCGTCCAGCCTCTAATCCCTTCCAGCCAACTGGCGGGCTAAGCCGCCTGACGGGTTCGCTGGGCACTGGCGTGATGAAGGTCTCGGCCGTCGCCGAGGAACACCGTATCGTCGAAGCCCCCGTCCGTGTCTTCCACGATCAGAATGAAGCCAAAGACGCCTTCAAGGCAGGTGAATTCACCAGCGATGTCATTATCGTGATCCGCTTCCAAGGCCCCAAGGCCAATGGCATGCCCGAGCTGCACAGCCTGACGCCAATGCTGTCGATCCTGCAGGGTCGCGGGCATAAGGTGGCGCTGGTCACCGATGGCCGCATGTCTGGCGCCAGCGGTAAAATCCCCGCCGCCATCCATGTGGTTCCCGAGGCGCTGGACGGCGGCCCGATCGCCTATATTCAGGACGGTGATATCCTGCGTGTTGATGCAATAGCCGGAACGCTCGACATCATGACCGCCGGGGTCACCGACCGCGAACCCGCCACTGCCGACCTGTCAGCCAATGGCTTTGGCATGGGACGCGAGCTGTTTTCCCCTTTCCGCCAGGCCGTCGGATCAGCCGACACTGGCGCCAGTGTATTTGGAGTTTAAAGCATGTCCATTTCCCCCCAAGCCGCCAGTGCGCGCAACCGCGAAATCTGCCAGATGGCGCCTATCATTCCGGTGCTGGTGGTGCATGACATTGCCCATGCCCGCCCCCTGGCCGAAGCCCTGGTGCGCGGTGGCCTGCCCGCATTAGAAGTCACCCTGCGCACCCCTGCCGCCTTGGATGTGATCCGCGAGATGGCAAAGGTCGAGGGCGGCGTTGTTGGGGCTGGCACCTTGATCACCCCGGAAGACGTCGCCGCCGCAGTTGAGGCCGGTGCGAAATTCGGTGTCTCCCCCGGGGCCACCGACACCCTGCTGGATGCCTGCGAAGATATCGGCTTGCCGATACTGCCCGGTGTCGCCACCGCAAGCGAGGCCATGCACCTGCTGGAACGTGGCTATGACATGCTGAAATTCTTCCCTGCCGAGGCCTCAGGCGGGGCTCCTGCGCTAAAGGCCATCGGCGCCCCACTACCGCAGATCTCGTTCTGCCCAACCGGTGGCATCAGCCCGTCCAATGTCACCACCTACCTGTCCTTGTCCAACGTGATCTGCGCCGGTGGCAGCTGGGTTGCGCCGCGCGATCTGATGAACAATGGCGAATGGGGCAAGATCGAAGAACTGGCCCGCGCCGCCAGCCAGTTGACGCGCTGATCAAACCCCATAAAAAACCCTTGAGCGGACAATCTATCTGCTCAAGGGTTTTTACGGCTCAGGCTGCGACAAGCAATTCGTGAACAAGCCTCGGCAGCTCGGCAAAGTCGCTAAATGCTACGGTATGCGGCATCTGTTCGACCGGGAATTTTCGATAACCCTCGGTATACAGCAAGAACGGCACCCCGGCCCGCTGACCGGTCTCGGCGTCCACATCGCTATCACCGACATATAACTGCGGCCCGTCGCCCAGCGCGGCAAAGGCGGCGTGTAAAGGCGCCGGGTCCGGTTTGTGCACCGCTAGGCTGTCCCCGCCCCACATGGTATCAAAGTAATGGTCCATTTTTAGGTGCGCCAGTACCGCGCGACAGGGGCTGATCGGCTTATTAGTGCAAATTCCCAAACGGTGACCGCTGGCCTTCAGCTTGTCCAGCGCCGCCAATACCCCAGAATAGGGCAATGTCAGCGTAACCGCATCGTCATAGCGGGCTACAAAGTCGGTGTATAAACGCGCCTGCTCACTGTCGCCAATGCCACGCGCCGCGCGCATTTTGCTCACAAACACCGCCGCACCGTTACCGATAAAATCATGTGTCTGCGCAAGGGAGATACCCTCGCAGCGCTCTTGCTCTAGCACCTTGTTGGCAATGCCATGAATATCTGGAGCGCTGTCGATCAGCGTTCCGTCAAGGTCAAATACTATTCGCGCCATCAGGCACCCTCCTCAATCATCTCACGTCCGGCCCCAGACAATTATGCCGGGGCCGGAACCGCAAGCCTAAAAAGGTGATGCGTCAGATAATCGCGCCACGGACCTTGGCCGAGACCCATTCGCTGACCACCACCGCCAGCAGGATCACCAGCAGGATCAGACTGACCTGCGGCCAGGCCAGGGTGTTGAGAGAGCCCTGCAACTGCAAGCCAATACCGCCAGCCCCGACCAGCCCCAGAACCGTGGATTCACGCAGGTTGATGTCCCAGCGAAACACCGCAATGCCAGCAAAGGCGGGCATGATCTGCGGCACGATGCCATAGGCCATCACCTGCCAGCGACTGGCGCCGGTTGCGGTGATCGCCTCAACCTGGGCTTCGTCGATCTCCTCTATCGCCTCGTACAGCAGTTTTGCACAAAAGCCGATCGAGCGGATCGAAATGGCAATCAATCCAGCGAACACCCCGGGGCCCAGGATCTTGACCAGCAACAGCGCCCAGATCAGCGAGTTGATGGACCGGCTAGAGACAATGATCAGCAGCGCGATGGGACGCACAAACAGTGCCGACGGGGTGGTGTTGCGCGCCGCCATGAACGCCACCGGCACCGCCATCATCAGCGCCATCACCGTGCCCAGAGTAGCGATATTCAAGGTATCCCACAGCGGCGCCCACAGCTTGTCCATATAAGACCAGCGCGGCGGTAGGGCGCGGCCACCGATATCGGCAGCAATGCGCGGCGCATCCCAGAAAAACGGCCAGGTGGTGGCCGCCGATATCTGCTGCCAGCACCACATGAAAATGGCAGTGCCGACCAACCAGAGCGCCCAGGTTCTCAGCTGGGTATTGCGATCACGGCGTTGCCAGACCTTCTGGCCATCAATTGTAGAAATAGCCATTACTGAACCCTCGCGCGGATAATGCCGGACAGGTACTCGAGCACCATGACAACGGCGATGATCACCAGCAGGATTGCCGCTGCGGTGTCAAATTCGTAGCGGTCAAACGCCGTGTTCAGGGTGGCGCCGATACCACCGGCACCGACAATCCCCAGCACAGCACTTTCGCGGAAATTGATATCCAGCCGATAGATCGACAATCCAATCAGCCGCGGCACGACCTGAGGGTGGATGCCATAGATATAACGCTGCAACCAAGAGGCACCGGTGGCGCGCACCGCCTCGGCCTGCACCTTGTCCATGTCCTCAATTTCTTCGGCCAGCAGTTTCGACAGAAAACCGATGGTGGCAAAGCTAAGGGTCAGGAAACCCGCCAGCGGTCCAAAGCCAAAGATTGCCACCAGCAGGATCGCCACCACGATCTCGTTCAGCGCGCGGGACACCGCGACAATTGAGCGACAGACCAGATAGACCGGCAGGATCGAGATATTGCGCGCCGCGCCCAGACCAATGGGGATGGAAATGGCGATGCCAACCACGGTGGAGGTCAGCGCCATCACCGCGCTTTCGATCATGCCATCCTTGATTTCAGCAGCCCGCGAGGTGAAATCCGGGTTGGCAAAGGCGACGACAAATTGCCAGCCCCGGTCCAGCCCGCGATAGACCCGCGACCAGTTCACTTCGATCGAATTCATCGCCAGAATCAAATAGATCACCGTCCCGATGAGCAGCGTCCAGCGCAGCGCAGGCGAGCTGATAAGGGGTGGTTTTTTCCACGGCTTTCCCAGCCGCTCATCCAGTGCTGCGCTCATTGTGCGGCATCCACTTCTTCATCTTCATCTTCGTCGACGTTCTGAATGGTCTCGGACCAGTCTTCGTCGCCATAAATCCGCGTCAGCACTTCTTCGGTCAGATCTGTTGGCGACCCATCAAACACCATGGTGCCCAGCTTCAGCCCCACAATCCGCGACACGAACATCTGCGCCAGCGCCACGTCGTGAATGTTCACAATGGCCGCCAATTCACGTTCCTCGCAAAGCTCGACAATCAACCGCATGATCTGGCGCGAGGTTTTTGGATCCAGCGAGGCCGTGGGTTCATCCACCAGCAGCACCGAGGGATTTTGGATCAGCGCGCGGCAGATGCCAACCCGCTGGCGCTGGCCGCCTGACAGCTCATCAGCCCGCTTGTCGGCCATGTCGACCAGTCCAACCCGGTCCAGCAGACGAAAGGCCTCGTCCACATCGCTTTGCGGAAATTTGCGCAGGAAACTGCGCCAGAACCCGACATAGCCCAGTCGGCCGGACAGTACGTTTTCCATCACTGTCAGCCGTTCAACCAGCGCGTATTCCTGAAAGATCATCCCCATGCGGCGGCGTTCCTTGCGCAATCCGCCAAGCCCCAGCCCGGTGAGTTCGACATCGCCCAGCCGCACCGTGCCCGAGGTCGGTTCGACCAATCGGTTGATACAGCGGATCAGGGTCGATTTTCCGGCCCCGGATGGGCCAATCAGTGCCAGCACCTGGCCCTTGGGCACTTCCAGATCGACGGCATTCAACGCCTTGTCACCGGTTTTGTAGATTTTAGTTAGTTTATCTAGACGCAGCATCTGGGCCTCACCCTAGGCAAAAAGGAGGGCGCCCCGATGGGTCGGGACGCGCCAATATCAGTTTTCGAATACTTTAGCTGCAAGAATAGCTGACGCCATTGGCAGTATCGATCTTGCGGATCACATCCCAGAACTCTTTATAGTTCATATGCAGGAACTGACCCTCATTGGATTTCTCGAACTCTTCCTGCAACGCGGTGCCGTCCCACTCGAAGCTAAAGAAGGCATCTTGAATCGCCGCCTGCAATTCGGGTGTCAGGTTGTGCGCGGTGCCAAAGCCGGTGGTCGGGAATGTCTGCGATTTGTAGATCGAAACCACATCTTCCGCCTTCAACTCGCCGCGGCTGATCATCCGGTGCAACACCGAATTGGCGATTGAGGCCGCCATATAGTCCTGATTGGCCACGCCCATGATCGAGTTGTCGTGCTTGCCCGAATATACCGGCTCAAAATCCCGGTCCGGGATCATGTCATAATCACCCTTGAGGATGGCGCTGGGGGCCTTGAAACCCGAGTTAGAGGTCGGCGAGGTAAAGGCCAGCTGCCCCCCTTTGATGTCCTCGACCTTTTCAATGCCCGAACCCGGATAGGTCAGGATTTCCATCTCATAGCCAAAATGACCGTCCAGCGAGGCCATGATGGTGAAAGGACGGAAGCCCGCACAGTTCACTGCCAGCGGGTTTGAACCGGTGTTAAAGCCAGCAATGTGCAAACGCCCCGAGCGCATCGCCTCAATCTGGGCGGCATTGGACTGCACTGGGAAAAACTGAACCTTCTTGCCGGTCTTTGCGGCCAGATGGTCCATGAACTCAGCCCAGACCGACACATAGACCGCAGGGTCTTCGACCGGGGTGTAGGTGAAAATCAATGTATCCGGGTCAACCAGTTCACTGGCATCGGTTGGGATATCCGCGATCAGATCGCCATCGATGTCGCAGAATCGATCATCCAGAGACCCGCGTTCACAATCCGCAGCAGCCGCGCCAGCAAGGGTCAGACCTGCAATAAATGCAGCGGTTGACACCACTTTCGAAAATTCCAACATTTCCTTCTCCCTTTTGTTTTTAATTGGATAAATCCTAGCGGCAAAAACCCGTGCATCAAGTACTTTTCGCGCCTTCGTGACACTGCCCCGGCAGCATCCGTGTGGATTTGTGGAAAGTTGTGGGCGGCCGATTCTGCATTTGACGCCGTTTCGCAAGTATTTTTGTAGCGATCGGGTTGTGCGGCCTTAACTCTGATCGCCTGGATCTCGGTTGCGACTGCCATCCCATCGGCGCCCTTCCAACAGAACCCTCGCTGCTATCGCAAAAAAATTCGGTTATTCTCAACAGAGTTCTATGTTGTGGAGCATGTTTTATTTCGACAGCGAACTGAAAGATATTATCGAAAAATCGACCATGCCCTTTTCACACAAATGGAGACGTTAAACAAATAACAAAGGCCGGCGCGCTGACTGAATGAAACCTGACGTCTTGGATTGATCTGCTATCTGACAAAAATACCGCACGCATCTTGCAGGACTTGGTGACACAAGACCCTTAGGAGACACGGTTATCTTCAAAAGTTGAGCCAGATCAAAGAACGCCCAGTCATTCAAACGTTATGACGGCGATAACAAACAACCCTGGCTCCACAATGTCTCCCTTTGGCTGCTCCTTTCATGATACGGCACTACGCTCCGCAGGCCTGACCTGGCTGCGGGCGCTGATTGGTATCTGTGCGCTGGCGCTGCAAATGCTGGCCCCAATTACCGCCCACTCGGAAAACTCGGGCGAGTGGATGGTGATCTGCGGCGAAGACGGGGCCGTACTGATGCAGGTGCAGCTTTCTGATGATGAGCCCGCCGCCTGCCCAATATGTGGAGACTGCAAGGCCTGCCAGTTGGGGGTGTCTGCGGGCGGCATTTTGACGCCGACACTACGCTCACGCGATTTTCCTGCGATCGAGGTTGTGCATGGAATGCACGGAGGGAGTGTTGCGCCCAACCCAGCACAATTCTGGCACGAAAATCGTGGACCTCCCCTAGTGCACACAATCCTTAGCGACAGCGCCTGGCGACTGTTTCATGCCGTAACCCTTAGCCAAGGAGGTGCGCCATGGACGTAAGACGCGCAATCCAAAGCCTGGTAAAAGCCACTGCTTATTTCTTCACGACATGCCTGTTCCTGATCGCCCATGCGGCCCTAGCAGACGACCTGGCATCTTTCCTTTCCGACATTCCACCTTCTGAGCTGGCCCCCGGTGCCGATGGCTATGGCCCAATCTCGCGCGAGACCAAGGTGGCCCCGGTTCTCAAGGGCCGCGACACCGTTGCCTGGGCCTTTCTGACCTCTGACTTTGTCGGCACGACCGGATACTCGGGCAAGCCCATTCATGTTGTCGCCGCCATTGACAAGGATGCGATTCTGACCGGCGTCAAACTGGTCAAACACTCTGAGCCGATTATCCTGATCGGCATTCCAAACTCAAAAATGATCGCCCTGACCGAAGGCTACAAGGGCCTGGATCTGAAGGCTGAGGCGGCCACAGGCGGCGAGGCCCATGATCTCGACATCATTTCCGGCGCTACCGTAACCATTATGATCATCGACGACAGCCTAGTGCGGGGCGGCATCAAGGTGGCGCGGGCATTGGGTCTTGGCGGTCTGGCACCGCGGCTTGATCGCGGACCGAAACGTGAAATCGATATGGCCCATGAAGAGATCTCGGACTGGGGCACATTGGCTGGGGACGGCTCGGTTCGCCGCCTGACACTGGACATCGGTCAGATCAATTCCGCCTTTGAAGCCACCGGCGATGCGCGCGCCGCAAAACGGCCCGAGTCCGGTGAGCCGGATGATACCTTCATCGACATGCACATGGCGCTGGTTTCGGTGCCGTCGATTGGCAAAAGCCTGCTGGGCGAGGCCGAGTACAAAAACCTGACCACTTGGCTAAAAGAGGGCGAGCAAGCCATTCTCGTCTTGGGCCGGGGTGCCTATAGCTTCAAGGGGTCCGGCTATGTGCGGGGCGGCATTTTTGACCGCATTCAGCTGATCCAGGGCGACAACTCAGTCCGGTTCTTTGACAAACAACAACGCCGTCTTGGCGATCTGGCGACCGATGACAGCCCCAGTTTTACGGAACTTGATATCTTCAAAATCCCAGCTGATGCCGAATTTGACCCAGCTGAACCCTTTCGCCTGCAGTTGTTGGCCCAGCGTGCCGTTGGAGCCATCGAAAAGACCTTCCTGACCTTTGACCTGGGGTACAAGTTGCCTGGGCACTATCTGCTGCCAGTTGCGGCCCCCGTCCTGGTCAACAGCGATTCCGACGAGGCCGCTGCCAAGACCG
Organism: Parasedimentitalea psychrophila; assembly: GCF_030285785.1. Taxonomy (NCBI): domain Bacteria; kingdom Pseudomonadati; phylum Pseudomonadota; class Alphaproteobacteria; order Rhodobacterales; family Paracoccaceae; genus Parasedimentitalea; species Parasedimentitalea psychrophila. The sequence continues at coordinate 802,339 of NZ_CP127247.1, forward strand.
CCCTGTGGCAACGCATCTGGAAAGATAAAACCGTTGAGATTGGCGTCTTGGCTGTCATGCTGTTGGTGCTGACGAGTGTCTTTTTCTTCCAGTTCCAGGCAACCGTAAATGCGCGTGTCTTTTACTGGTTCCGTATCGGCTATCTAAGTTTCACCCTGGTGTTTCTGGGTTGGTATGCCAATGCACAGCTGTCAGTTGTAAACCTGATGGCCTTGGCCGGATCCTTGCGCAGCGGTTTCACTTGGGACGCGTTCCTGATGGACCCTCTGGTCTTTATCCAGTGGTTTGCCATCGCCGCCGCACTGCTGTTCTGGGGCCGCGGCGCCTATTGTGGCTGGCTGTGCCCGTTTGGGGCGCTGCAAGAGTTGCTGAACAAGGCGGCCCGCGCGCTGAAGGTGCCGCAATGGACCGTTCCATGGGGGCTGCATGAACGCCTGTGGCCGCTGAAATACATGATTTTCCTCGGGTTGTTCGGCCTGTCCATGGTCTCGATGCCGCTGGCCGAAACCTACGCCGAGGTGGAACCGTTCAAAACCGCGATCATCCTGAAGTTCGTGCGCGAGTGGCCCTTTGTTATCTTTGCCGTGCTTTTGCTGGTTGCGGGCCTGTTCATCGAGCGCTTCTACTGCCGCTACCTGTGCCCGCTGGGCGGAGCCCTGGCGATCCCGGCCCGGATCCGCATGTTCGACTGGCTGCGTCGCTACAAGGAATGCGGCAGCCCCTGTCAGACCTGTGCCAACGAATGCCCGGTACAGGCCATCCATCCCACCGGTGAGATCAACCCGAACGAGTGTGTCGACTGCATGCACTGTCAGGTTCTCTATCAATCGGAAACCAAATGCCCCGTGGTTATCAAACAGCTCAAGCGCCGTGCCAAAACTGGCTCAGCCGACCTGAAGATGCCACTTGGACAACCCCCGGCGAACCATCCTAACGCCAAAGAATCACCTATTTCCTGAAGGAGGAACACTATGTCGGAACAAGACAATACACTGAATGTCACCCGCCGCGGCCTAATGAGCGCGACCGCCACCGGGGCCGTACTGGCCACCGCCGGTGTTGGCGCAACCTTGATGGGCGCGAAAGAGGCCAGCGCAGCCTCCAAAATCTCGCTCGCCCCTGGTGAGCTGGACGATTACTACGGCTTTTGGTCTTCGGGCCAGACCGGCGAGTTGCGCATCCTGGGCTTCCCCTCCATGCGCGAACTGATGCGGGTGCCGGTTTTCAACCGTTGCTCGGCCACTGGCTGGGGCCAGACCAATGAATCGCTGAAGGTTCTGACCGAAGGCCTGTTGCCGGAAACCAAAGAGTTTCTCGCCAAGCGCCACGAGAAAACCTATACCAACGGCGATTTGCACCACCCGCATATGTCGTTCACCGATGGCACCTATGATGGCCGCTATCTGTTCATGAACGACAAAGCCAACACCCGTGTTGCGCGGGTTCGTTGTGATGTCATGAAAACTGACAAAATCATCGAAATCCCCAACGCTGGCGACATCCACGGCCTGCGTCCGCAGAAATTCCCGCGCACTGGCTATGTCTTTGCCAATGGCGAGCACGAAATTCCGCTGATCAACGACGGATCTATCTTGGATGAGCCCGACAAGTATGTGAACATCTTCACTGCGATCGACGGCGACAGCATGGAGATCTCCTGGCAGGTGATGGTTTCGGGTAACCTCGACAACACCGATTGTGACTACCAGGGCAAATACGCCTTCTCGACCAGCTACAACTCGGAAATGGGCATGAACCTGCCCGAGATGACCGAATCCGAAATGGACCACGTGGTTATTTTTAACCTCAAGGAAATCGAAGCCGGTATCGCAGCGGGCGACTATCAGGAACTGAACGGCGTCAAGGTGATCGACGGACGTAAAGGCCAGAACAAGAAATACACTCGCTACGTTCCGATCCCCAACAGCCCGCACGGCGTTAACACCGCGCCGGACCAGAAGCACATCATGATCAACGGCAAGCTGTCGCCGACCGTTTCGGTGATCGACGTGACCAAAGTGGACGCGCTGTTTGACGGTGCCGATGCGCGCTCCTGTATTGTTGCTGAACCAGAACTGGGTCTTGGCCCGCTCCACACTGCCTTCGACGGCAAGGGTCATGCGTTTACAACCCTGTTCCTGGACAGCCAGGTGGTGAAGTGGGATATCGACAAAGCCATCCGCGCCTATGCGGGCGAAGATGTCGATCCGATCATGCACAAAACCGACGTGCAGTATCAGCCAGGTCACAACCACACTTCGATGGGTGAAACCAAAGAGGCCGATGGTCAGTGGCTGGTGTCGCTCAACAAATTCTCCAAGGACCGTTTCATTAACGTTGGTCCCCTGAAGCCGGAGAATGAGCAGCTTCTGGACATCACCGATCCGAAATTCCCTGTGGTACACGACGGCCCAACATTTGCCGAACCACATGACGTTATCATTGTACGTCGTGACATCGTGAACCCGGTCAATATCTGGGATCGTAACGACCCAATGTGGGAAGACGCCCGCGTTCAGGCTGCCGCTGACGGTGTTGATCTGGAAGATACTCCAGAAGAGCCCATCCGTGACGGCAACAAGGTGCGGGTCTACATGACCAGCCAGGCGCCGACTTTTTCGATGGAGAAATTCACCGTCAAGGAAGGCGATGAAGTCACCATCTACGTCACCAACCTGGATGACGTGGACGACGTGACCCACGGCCTGACCATTTCCAACTATGGCGTCGCCATGGAAATTGGCCCAATGGCCACCGCATCGGTTACTTTCACTGCCGATCGTCCGGGTGTACACTGGTTCTACTGTCAGTGGTTCTGCCACGCGCTCCACATGGAGATGCGCGGCCGGATGCTGGTTGAACCCCGCGAGGCTTAAGAACATGCGCTGGCTCCTACCTTTAATGGCATTTGTCTGCTCTCCGGCTCTGGCCGCTGAATGGGCGGTGCCCAACCGGGCGGGGGCCATTGCTGAAACATTGGCGCAGGCGGCGGATGGTGACACCCTCCGCCTCGCCTCTGGTACCTATGCCGAGACTGTGCTGCTGGACCGCCCTGTCGTGCTGGATGGCGGCGGTGTCGCAACGCTCAAGGGCAATGGCACGGGATCGGTCATCACGGTGACCGGGCATAATATCACTGTCACCGGATTGACGATCATCGGGTCAGGCTCGGAACACGAAACCATCGACAGTGGCATCACCCTCACCAAAACGGCTAAGGCGCCGCGAATTATCGACAATACCTTGCTGGGCAACCTGTACGGAGTTGACGTCCACGGTGCCAAAGATGCCCTGATTGCCGGCAATCACATAGAGGGTCGCCAAGACCATCATATGAACGCCCGCGGCAACGGCATTTATGTCTGGAACGCGCCCGGCACCATTGTCGAAGACAACAGCGTCCGCTGGGGCCGCGACGGTGTCTTTGTAAACAGCTCCAAGAATAACATTTTCCGCAACAACAGCTTCCGCGACCTGCGGTTTGCGGTGCATTATATGTATGCCGACAATTCCGAGGTGTCCGGCAATGTGTCGATCGGAAACCACCTTGGCTATGCGATGATGTTCTCTACCCGGGTTCGGATCACTGACAACGTGTCATTGAATGATCGCGACCACGGCGTGATGATGAACTACGCCAACAAAAGCGTGATCACCGGCAATTACGTCAAGAACGCCTCGGGCAAATGCACCTTCCTCTACAACTCTCACAAGAATGATTTCAGCGGCAACTGGTTTGAAGGCTGCGACATCGGCATCCATTTCACCGCCGGGTCCGACGACAACCGCATAGTTGGCAACAGCTTTGTCGGCAACCGTACCCAGGTGAAATACGTATCCTCCAAATGGGTCGAATGGTCCGAACAGGGTCGCGGCAACTATTGGAGCGACTTTGCAGCCTTTGACGTCGATGGCAATGGCATTGCCGACGCGCCCTATCGCCCTAATGACAGCATGGATCACGTGTTGTGGACTCAACCCGCTGCCAAGCTATTGCTGGGCTCTCCCGCTGTGCAACTGGTGCGCTGGTCGCAGTCCGCCTTCCCGGCCCTGTTGCCGGGCGGCGTGTTGGACAGCAATGCACTGATGGCCCCGGTTCGACCGGCGGCAAGCAAGAAGGTACTTCAGGATGGGTAACACCCTGACAATCAAGTCGGTCAGCAAATTCCGTGGCAAAATCCAGATTCTGCAGGATGTAGATCTGGTGATCGCCCCGGGCGAGCGGCTGGCATTGCTGGGCCACAATGGCGCCGGTAAATCGACCTTGATCAAGACAATTCTGGGCCTGACGCCGGTGCATCAGGGCAGCATCCAGATTTGCGGCGCAACACCTGGCTCGGCTGAGGCACGCCGAACCACCGCGTTTCTTCCGGAATCCGTCAGCTTTCACCCGGCGCTGACCGGCCGCGAGCAACTGGCCTTGTTTGCCCGCCTGTCCGGCGCAGGCGGCGATGTGGCGGGCCTGCTGGACCGCGTCGGCCTGAGCGACGCGCTGGATCGCCGGATCGGAACCTATTCCAAGGGGATGCGGCAGCGGCTGGGGCTGGCGCAGGTCTTGCTGGGGAGACCCAAACTGGCACTGCTGGACGAGCCGACCAGCGGGCTGGACCCGATTTCCCGGCAGGATCTCTATGCGATCATTGACGAGCTGGCGGCCCAGGGCACTGCCATTCTGATTGCCAGCCATGCCTTGACCGAGGTCGAAGCCCGCACCGACCGTATTGCCATCCTGCGCAAAGGTGTAAAAGTGGCCGATAATACGCTGGCAGCCCTGTCGCGAGCAGCCGATTTGCCAACCCATCTGCGCATCACCGCCCAAAGCGACCAGATCGAACAGCTGGCGGCCCAGATCGGCGGCAGACGTATCAACGGGGCGGCGCTGGAAATCAGCTGTAGCGCCGACCAGAAAATGGATGAACTGCGCCGCATCGCGGCCATGGGCGACGCCATCGTCGATATTTCCATGACACCGCCGCGACTGGAAGACCTGTACCGCCACTTCTCCAAGGAAGACAGCCGATGATGATCCCGCGCGCCCTTGCTATTGCTCAATCCGAACTGCTGATCCTGCGCCGCAATCGCTGGCTGTTCATGGCGACGCTGATCATGGTGCTGTTTGCGCTGGCCCTGACCTTTGCCGGCAGTGCGCCAACCGGCAGTCTGGGCGTTGACATGCTGACCATCTCGGTCGCGTCGATGACAACCCTGTCGGTCTATCTGGCGCCGCTGCTGGCGCTGATGATGTCGTTTGATGCCATTTCCGGAGACCTTGATCGCGGCAGCCTGTCGCTGCTGCTGTCTTATCCGCCCAGCCGCGGTGAAATCCTTGTTGGCAAATTCCTGGCGCAGCTAGCAGCGCTGAGCTTTGCGATGATCGTCGGCTTTGGCACCGCAGGGGCGCTGGCGACCTGGTCCGGGGGCTCTGGCCCGGAAAGCCTGCTGGCCCTGGCCCGTCTCATCGCCACCTCGATCCTGCTTGGGGCGGTGTTCCTGTCTTTGGGATACATGGTCTCCGCCCTAGCGGGGAGCTCCACAGCGGCCGCAGGCATGTCAGCGGCACTTTGGCTGATCTTTGTGGTGCTGTTTGATCTTGGATTGCTGGGCGCTGTTGTGATGGATCAAAGTGGCTATTTCACCCAGACGATATTCCCCTGGCTGATGGTCGCCAATCCGGCTGATGCGTTCCGGGTGTGGAACATCGCGAGCTCGGATGCTGTGGCCCTTTCCAGTGGCATGACCGGCGCGGCGAGCGCGCTTCCTGGCTGGGCGGCCCCTGGTTCCCTGTTGCTTTGGCCAATCATCGGATTGACCCTGGCCCGCATTGCATTTGGACGGGTAGAACCATGAAGACAGCAGCCCTTATTTTCGCCATCCTTGCGCTGGCCGCTTGCAAAGAGGAGGTCGCCAAGGCGCCGCCTCCGCCTATGGAGCTGAACACCGAGGCGCTGAGCTTTTTCTGTCAGATGAATGTTCTTGAACACGGCGGGCCAAAAGGACAAGTCCATCTGGAGGGCTACCCTGCCCCGTTGTTTTTCGCCCAGGTTCGCGACCTTGTCGCCTATCTGAAAAGCCCCGAGCGTGACGCACGGATCACCGCAGTCTATGTCAGTGACATGGGCAAGGCCACCAGCTGGGATGATCTGGGCCAGAGCAATTGGATTTTGGCCAAAGATGCCCAGTTCATCGTCGGCGCCGATGTGGCAGGTGGTATGGGCGCGCCTGAAATTGTCCCGTTTGGCGACGCGGCCTCGGCCGCGCCGTTTCTCACCAAATACGGCGGACAGCTGCTGCCGTTCACCGAAATTCCAGATGACGCCGCTCTGGCCCCTGTCGATCTGTCACAACCTTTGGAAACCCCGTCATGAAACATTTGAATCGCCGCCGGTTTCTGACCATTTCAGCCGCCGCCTGTAGCCTGCCAATGCAGGCCGCCGCCGCCCCGGCCCGCTGGCGCGGCATTGCCCTGGGCGCGCAGGCGACGCTGCAGCTTGCAGGTTTAACCCAGACCCAGGCTGATCCCATTTTCACGGCGGTTGAGAATGAACTGTCGCGCCTGGAGAATATTTTCAGCCTGTACCGAGAGACCTCTGAAATCAGGCGGTTGAATGGCGCCGGACATCTGTCTGCCCCGTCGCATGAACTGCTCGAAGTTCTCAGCATTTCAAACATGCTGAACAGTGCCACCGACGGCGCCTTCGATCCAACGGTTCAAACCCTCTGGCAGACCGCAGTGGGGGCAGACAGTGCCGGTGCTGCAACAGGATGGACGCATTTGCAATACAACAGCCAACGGGTTGAATTCACCCACCCCGACGCTGCAAAAATGGGGCTTACCCTGAACGGAATTGCGCAGGGCTATATCACTGACAAGATTGCCGACCTCCTGCGCCAAAAGGGCCTGATAAACGTGCTGGTAGACTTTGGCGAAGTCATGGCCAGCGGCCAGCGCAGCACCGGCCAAGACTGGCGCGTTGGCATTGAGACCCCCGACGGTCAACGGGTCAAGCAGATGACCCTCACAGACCGCGCCCTTGCCACCTCGGCCCCGATCATGGCTACCTTTGACGGTGCCCGGTCAAACCCACATATTTTCCCGCCGAGCGCTCGTCACCAGCTGCGCCAGGGACTGGTGTCGGTATCGGCACCGACCGCAGCCATTGCGGATGGTCTTTCAACAGCTTGCTGCCTGCTGTCGGTGCATCAAATTCAAGTTGCGCTGGAGCAGATCCCCGGCACTCGGCTGGAAGCCCTGCAACCGCTCATTTGATGGTTTGCGACCCCTATGAAGGGGTCGCAGCCATATTTACCGGTCACTCACATTCAAGCAAAAGCGTGCCCGAAGCGGTGTTCGAGATCGGAATGTGGTAGTTGCGGGTGATCTCGGTGACGTTGTCGCCCAGCGCCCCACGCATCATCATCCACATCAGAAATTCGGTGCCCTGAGCGCCCGCTTTCTCCACCAGTTCCTGACGGGTGATTTTGGTCAACAGGTCTGGATTATGGGCGATATTTTCAAGGCAGTATTGGTCGAATTCCTTATTGATAAAGCCCGCACGTTCGCCTTCCAACTGGTGGCTAAGCCCGCCGGTTCCCAGCACCACGACCTTCAGATCTTCGGGAAAACTTTCAATGCCTTTACGTAGCGCCCGACCGAAATCCAGCGCCCGTTTCAGCGTCGGGATCGGGTGCTGCACGGTGTTGGCCGAGATCGGGATGGCCCGTGGCATGTCAGGATTATGCGGCGCACCTGGCCAGAACAGCTGCATCGGCACAACAAAGCCGTGATCGACCGCCAGTTCCTGACAGGATGTGATGTCGAATTCATCCGCCACCATGCTTTCAATGATGTGCCAGCTCATCTCTGGGTGGCCCGGGAACGGATCCAGCGACGGCAAGCCCCAGCCCTCGTCCTCGTTGCGATATTCATGCGCAGCGCCAATTGCGAAGGTCGGCATTTGATCGAGAAAGAAACCCAAGCCATGATCGTTGTAGATGTTGATGACAACATCCGGTTTGTTCTCTTTGATCCAGCTATGTATCTTTATGTAGCCGTCAAAAAACGGTTTCCAGTACGGATCATCATGCAGCTCATTCTTGACTGCGTGGCCCACGGCCGGAATGTGCGAGGTCGAGATACCACCGAGAATTTTCGCCATTTTCTTCTCCTTACGCCTGATCTAGCAAATATTGCTTGAATTCTTCGGTGGTCATGCCGGTTTGCATGCCGCCCACGTCCTGAACAGACAGTTTGAAAATTCCGGTCAATTTGGCCAGGTAGTAGATGTTGCCGCCTGCCGCGATCATCGCCAGAATATCGCGATCGCGGATCGCCTGTTTATGAGCCTCGTTGAGGCCATAACTTTCCATAAAGGCCTCTTCGTCGGCCGCAAATGCGTCGCGGTTTACTTCCTTGTTGAAGGCGTAGCACATCTTGTTCAGCGCATAGCCCTTCATGGCCTGTTTGCCGTCAAAAAGTGTCGTCCCTGGAATGTCGATGTGATAGTCGAAGCCCGGTTGATCCATCGGGGGTACTCCGTTTTTGTAACGCGCCTGTTGGTCAGGCGGATGCAATGTTCACGCCCAGTAAAGGCGCATGGGATTGTCTACCAGCAACTGCTGCTGCAGCGCCTTGGATGGTGCAATTTTCGGGATGAAATCAACCAGAGCCCCGTCGTCAGGCATGTGCGATTTCATATTCGGATGTGGCCAATCCGTGCCCCACAACACGCGATCCGGGAACCGCGCGACGATTTCGGCGCAATAGGCCACCACATCGTCGTAGGGCGGCCCTTGCTTTGACAGGCGTTCGGGGCAGGTCACTTTTGACCAGATGTTCGTGTTGTCTTCCATCAGCTGGATGAAACGCTGAAAGTCGGGATGATCGACCCCCTTGGAGACATCCGGGCGGCCCATATGATCCACCACAACAGTGGTGGGCAGCTGCTTCAGGAACGGTTCAATCTCTTCCAGATCCTGAGCCTCAAAGTAGACAACGATGTGCCAGCCAAAATGCTTGATCTTGTTGGCGATGGCCAGGAACACCTCTTTGGGGGTGTCATCCACCAGACGTTTGACAAAGTTAAAGCGCACTCCGCGCACCCCGGCCGCGTGCATTTCCCGGATTTCAGCCTCGGTAATGTCACCCCGAACCGAGGCAATCCCCCGTGCCAGATCACCACCCGAGCGGCAGGCATCCATCATGGCGCGATTGTCGTTGCCGTGACAGGTGGCCTGCACAATGACATTGCGGGTAAAGCCTAGATGGTCGCGCAGAGCGTATAGTTCAACCTTGCCCGCATCGCAGGGGGTGTATTTGCGTTCCGGCGCAAAAGGAAACTCGGCAGCCGGGCCAAAAACATGGCAATGCGCGTCCACCGCCCCTTTGGGCAGCTGGAAATCCGGCAGCTTTGGAGCGGGGTGGAACACCAGCCAATCCGGATCCATTTTTTGTAGCTCGGTCATGGGTAGACTTCTCCGTCCATCAGTTTGCGGGCGGTCCTGAGGATCGCGGTAGAGGTGACGCCGCCTGCTTGGTCCAATTTGGCCACAACAGTCATCTCACCAGCGGGATGTTCAACCGGCAATGTTCGGGTTAGGCTCTGGCCGGTATTAGCCAGCTTTTGCGCCGGTGTTCCCTCGATCAGGCAGGCGGTGGCGACACTGACCGCCCCCAATACGCCGATTGTCTTGTGACAGCGGTGCGGAATAAAGGTGCGCGTGGAAATGGCCCCACCATTGCGCGGGGCGCTGATCATGGTCATTTTTGGCACCGTTTTTGTGGTGACATCGCCCAGGTTCATCAAGGGGCCGCAGGTCAGGCGGATCGCTTCCAGCTTTGCACGCAAGGCCACGTTAGACTCTAGCTCTTCCGGGCTTTCGAGACCAGTTATCCCCATGTCCGATGCCCGCATCACCACGCAGGGCATGCCATTGTCGATCATCGTCAACTCAACGCCGTCGACCACGTCAACCACATGTCCGGTTGGCAACAGGGCCCCACAACTGGACCCCGCAGTGTCCTTGAATTCGATCGGTACGGGGGCCGAGGTGCCGGGCACGCCGTCAATCTGCGCGTCGCCCATATAGCTGACTTTGCCGCCGGGTGTCTGGACCTGCGCCACAGCAATCTGGCCGGTGTTTTCCATATAGATGGTGACCGGGGTTTCCCCGTCTTGCGCCGCCACCAACCCGCGCTCAACGGCGAAAGGCGCGACACCAGCCAGCATGTTACCGCAGTTTTGCGCATCCGAGACGAGGGGCCGATCGACAAAAACCTGCAAAAACAGGTAATCGACATCGACGCCCGCGCGATGGGACTTGCGCACCACTGCAACCTTTGAGGTCAATGGATCAGCGCCTCCCATTCCGTTGATTTGGCGGCTGTCAGGCGATCCCATGATCCCGAGCAAGAGCGCATCGCGTGCCTTGGCACTGTCAGGAAGGTCCTGGCCCAGGAAAAACCCACCCTTGGAGGTGCCGCCCCGCATCCACATTGCCCGGATGCCGTCAGACATATTTCAGCCCCTTTTCAGCCAGACGCCCGCGCATATCGTAGATATCAAGCCCCAGCTCTCCGGCCTCAAAGCGGGCGCGCTTGGCCGTCTCATTGGCTTCACGGGCCCGGGCCTTCTCCAGCACCTCGGCGGCCTCTTCGCGGCGCACCACACAGACGCCGTCATCATCCGCAACGATGACATCGCCCGGATTTATCAGCGCATCCGCACAGACCACCGGCACATTGACCGAGCCAAGGGTCTCTTTGATGGTGCCCTGGGCAAAAACCGCCTTGGACCAGACCGGGAAATCCATCTCAGCCAAATCGCGCAGATCGCGCACTCCGGCGTCAATGATCAGACCCTTGCAGCCATGTGCCTTGGCCGAGGATGCCAACAGGTCGCCAAAGTAGCCGGCAATGCTGGGTGAGGTCGGTGCAAGCACCATGATATCGCCCGCCTGCAACTGTTCGATGGCCACGTGCAGCATCCAGTTATCACAAGGCGGCGCCGAGATGGTCACCGCGCTGCCAGCAACCCGCGCTCCGGTATAAATCGGCCGCATATAGGCCGCCAACAGCCCCTTGCGCCCCTGGACCTCATGCACCGTCGCCACACCACAGCTCGCGAGCCCGTCGATGACGGATTGATCGGCGCGTTCGATATTTTGAACAACGATGCCTTGGGTTCCGACTGGATAGCTCATGCCAATTCATCCACGGTCTGCGGAAAGATCATCTCGAAACCTTCAGCGTATTCCGACTTGCGCCCCCCGGCCATCCCGCCCGAATTCCGGCGGAAGTGGTTGCCACGGTTTTCGGCCACGTTGGTATAGAAATCCCACAGGTGTTCCTGGCCCTGCATGCATTCAATCGCCGCGCGTTTCTTGTCCCAGACCGGGGTGATGTCGAGAAAGACATTCGGCTTCCAGCCCATCTGTTCGGTCTGGTGCGGCTCAAACAGGTAGAGCTGCGGTGCGCCGAGCACTTTTTCGCCCGGGTTGTGACCCCAGGCTTGGGCAATCATCCGGCATTCCAGCGCAAACTGCGTCGTGTTCATGTGGTCGGTGTTGTAGGGGTCCCACCTGGAGTGGCTCATCATCCATTTGGGCTGAACTTCGCGGATGATATCAACCATCTGGTCCTGCGCATCCCGGTCCAGACGCAGCGGATAGTCTCCCAGATCCAGAAACCGGATGTCATTGACCCCCAGCGCATCGGCGGCCGCCTGCGCTTCTTCTTGACGGACCTTCTTGACCCTATCCAGCGTCATACCGTCCTGCTTCCACAGCTTGGCGCTTTCGCCGCGCTCGCCGTAAGACAGGCAGGCGACGGTCACGTCATAGCCCAGTTCCTGATGCAGCGCGATCGCACCGCCACAGCGCCAAACGAAGTCAGCCGCATGTGCGGAAATTACCAAAGCGGTTTTTTTGTCAGCCATTGTCTACGTCTTCCACGGTTTCTGCAGGTTGCCCAAAATGTAATAAGGACACCCCATCATGGCCACTTTGAATCCTGACAAGCACATTTGTTTTTGTTACAAAGTGAAAAAGAGGTCGATTGAACCGATGCCTGTCTTCCCCCATATCCGGTATCTCTACGTTGTCAGAGAAGTGTACCGCCATCACCGCATCAGCGCCGCCGCCGATATCGTTCACATATCACAGCCGGCCGCCACTCAGTCTTTGGCCAGGGTCGAGGAGCAATTGGGAGCGCAATTGTTCAAGCGCCAGCCAAAGGGCATGTTTCCCACCGAGATCGGCAAGATATTTGAAGGGCGATTGAACCGTATTCTTGAACATCTTCGCCGGGGTGACAGCCAGGCTAGAAAGAAGGCGGCCCGAAACGACGGCGCGGCCCCACGACAAGCGTTCCACAGGTTCTGCTCGCCGGTGCAGCTACGGGCCTTGATCGCCATCGCAAAGACAGGCAGCTTCAGTCAAGCGGCCTATGAGCTGGGCGTCAGCCAGCCAGGGATTCACCGCGCCTTGCGCGAGCTGGCCTCGTTGTCGGGGCTGACATTGTTTGATCAAGCCCGCGGTGGCGTTGAATTGACCGCCGCGGCCGAGGTTTTCACCCATCAGGTCAGGTTGGCCATGAGCGAATTCCAACAGGCGGCATTTGAAATCAATGAACATCTTGGCCGCGATGTCACCCGCATCAACCTGGGATCCTTGCCATTGTCACGCACCGCGATTCTTCCTGCTGCAATTGATGATTTGCTAAAGGAAGTTGGGGTGCGCGTTCAGATCAATTGTGTGGATGCACGATATCATGCCTTGCTCAGGGATCTGCGGTTTGGCGAATTGGACTTCCTGCTGGGGGCGCTGCGTCATCCGCAGCCCGCCAACGATGTTGTGCAGGAAGAGTTATTTGTCGATCGTCTTGCAGTGGTGGTGGCCCCCGACCACCCGCTGACCAGAAAGACGAGTGTTACCCTGCAGGATACGCTGGCCTTTCCCTGGATCGCCCCGCCGCGCGAGACGCCTTCAGGGGCCTATCTGGCCGAGCGTCTGCGCATCCAGGATATGGCGCAAACCCCGGTGCGCATCGTGTCCAGCTCGATGGTATTGCTGCGCGGGTTGCTGTCACGCGGCGACTACATCTCCATTGCCTCCAGACGCCAGATCGAAGCCGAAGAGCAATACGGGACCCTGGTCCAGTTGCCGATAGAGCTGCCCGAATCTGAGCGGCCGATTGGACTGACATTCAGATCCGGATGGACCCCAACGCCGGTTCAGCAACGCTTTCTTGAAATCATTCGCCAGAAGGCCGCATCCGGGTGAATTTTGGCGCCGAGACTAACAAAATCAAATGTCGTTGATTGCATTCAAATTCCATAACTGGTGGCCAAGGTGATATAGGTTGGGCCAACTGTCATATGACTCTTGCTGCCGCGCTGTCGCCCCAAGAGGCTCAATATCAACATGGGGAAACCAGATATGAGAATTTGCGTAGCAGGCGCCTACGGCGCGTTTGGATTGAAACATCTGGACGCCTTGGCCAATATCGAAGGTGTCGAAGTGACCTCGGTCATGGGGCCGACCAAAGCCAAGATCGAGGCGCTGGCAGCCGCGCGCGGCATTGGTCACGCCAGCACCACCCTTGAGGACTGTCTTGCACGCGATGATGTTGATGCGGTGATCCTGTCAACGCCGACCCAGATGCATGCCGCCCAAGCCATTGCCTGCATGGAGGCCGGCAAACACGTTCTGGTCGAAATCCCAATGGCCGACAGCCTCGAAGACAGCCTGGCTGTGGTTGCCAAGCAGAAAGAGACCGGTCTGGTTGCCATGGCCGGTCAGGTGCGCCGCTTTAATCCAAGCCACCAGTGGATCAAGAACAAGATCGACGCCGGCGAGCTGAAAATCCAGCAGATGGATGTGCAGACCTATTTCTTCCGCCGCACCAATACCAATGCCAAGGGCGATCCACGCTCCTGGACCGATCACCTGCTGTGGCACCACGCCTGCCATACGGTTGACCTGTTCCAGTATCAGACTGGCGGCAAAGCGGTTGCTGCCTTTGGCCTTCAGGGTCCGGCGCATCCCGATCTGGGAATTGCCATGGACATGGCGATTGGGTTGAAATCCGAAGACGGCGCGATTTGCAGCCTGTCGCTGTCTTTCAACAACGACGGACCATTTGGCACCTTCTTCCGTTATATTTGCGACAAAGGCACTTATCTTGCCCGCTATGATGATCTTTATGACGGTAACGACAACAAGATCGACCTGACTGGCGTTGCCGTCTCCAGCAACGGAATTGAACTCATCGACCGCGAATTTATCTCGGCGATCCAGGAAGGTCGCGCCCCCAATGGCTGTGTGACAGACGTTCTGGCGGCGATGGAAACGCTTGATCGGATTGAGCAGACGATGACGTAATCAGAAGGCCCGCTGCAAGGCGGGCTTTGCTGATGCGATTGCGTCTCAGCCTTCTAGATTTTGGCGAAAAGCACGCGGGGACAGGCCGGTAGCCCGCTTGAACACCCGGCTGAAATAGGCCGGGTCGCCAAACCCCAATTGATAGGCAATTTCCGAAATGCCGAGGTTGGAAAAAGCCAAATTTCGCCTAGCCTCTCGTATCAATCGTGCTTCGATGGCGGCTGAGGCGGGCTGCCCGGTTGACTGGCGCATCACCCGGCTAAGATGGGTTGGCGTAACGGCCAGAAGATCGGCGTAGCCTGCAACCCCAAGGTGGTTCAAATGGTGCTCCTCCACCAGCGCCTCAAACCGCTTTTGAAGCCGATGATCGGACTGAGACACCACCGGATCCTTGGCCGCGATGGCGCGTGCAACCAGCCCGGCCAGAACACTGGACAGCGCCCGCAGAACATGGGCTCGGGCAAACCCGCGACCGGGGTATTCAGCAAAAATTGAATTGACAATTCTTTTTATTTCTATGGGAAACTGGACTATTTCAGGCGTCTTCAAAAACGGGCGCAAACCTTCCGGATCGTGCAGGTTCTCCTCCAATAATTCGGAAGCCACAGTCACCACCCAGCCCTGAGTGCCGGGCTCAAAAGTGAACCCATGTACCGTTCCCATCGGTATATTGACCAGGTCGCCAGAGGTAATCTGGTGGCGATTTTCCTCGATCAGCACCTCCCCTGCCCCGGCATCCAGCAAAACAAACTGATGCAGATGATTGTGGCGATGCGGCGAAAATTCCCAGTCGTGCACCAGCGAGCGCGCCTCGATGGTTTCACAGTGAACGACGTCAGGTAAATCCTGACGCTCGCCAAACAAGTTGAAGTTTTCAATGACGGCCATGTTCGATTCGTACCAGTTTTTACCGGATGCATCCATTCACTTGGCGGTGGTTTTTGCTCATTATTGACAAAATTTTTGGAGATCCAGGACATGAACATGAAAACCAAGGTCGGAATCATCGGCGGCGGACCGTCAGGCCTGTTGTTAAGCCAGCTGCTCGATCTCAAAGGGATCGACAATATCGTGCTGGAGAAACACAGCCGGGAATACGTGCTTGGCCGCATCCGCGCTGGCGTTCTGGAACACGGATTTGCCGCGTTGATGCGCGAGGCCCAGTGCGGCGAGCGCATGGATGCTGAGGGCGAAATTCACGACGGGTTCTACATCGCCGAAGGTGACAAGAAACGGCGCGTTGATCTGGCCGGGCATACGGGCGGCAATTCGGTTATGGTCTACGGTCAGACCGAACTGACCCGCGACCTGTATGACGCGCGCTCAAAAATGGGCGGCAAGGTCATCCACAATGTCGAGGATGTGACGCTGCATGACCTGAAAAGCGACGCCCCCCATATCACCTACCGCGACGGCGACGACATCATTCGCATTGATTGTGACTATGTCATTGGGGCCGACGGGTTTCACGGTGTCAGCCGAAAATCGATCCCCAAAGACGTCTTGAAAGAATATGAGAAACTGTACCCATTTGGCTGGCTTGGCGTTCTGAGCCGCACCAAACCGGTGTCCCCTGAATTGATCTACGCCAAAAGCGACCGTGGATTTGCACTGTGCTCGATGCGCAGTCAGGTTCTGAGCCGCTACTACATTCAGGTGCCCATGTCCGACAAAGTCGAAGACTGGTCAGATGATGCATTCTGGGCGGAACTAAAGGCACGCCTACCCAAAGAGGTTGCTGCGGAACTGGAAACAGGTCAATCGATAGAAAAGAGTATTGCCCCCCTGCGCAGTTTTGTGGCCGAGCCGATGCGCTATGGCAATCTGTTCCTGGCTGGCGATGCCGCTCACATCGTGCCTCCAACCGGCGCACGCGGGCTGAACTCGGCGGCAAGTGACATCTATTACCTGTATCACGCGCTGCTGGATCACTACAAAGATGGCGACGATACCGGCCTGGAAAACTACAGTGAAAAAGCCCTGGCCAGGATTTGGAAAGCACAGCGTTTCAGCTGGTGGATGACCACACTGCTTCACAAGTTTCCTGACAATATCCCCTATGATGACAGGTTGCAGCAAACCGAAATGGACTATCTGTTCTCATCCGAGGCGGCCCTGACCTCGCTGGCAGAAAATTATGTCGGCTTGCCATTCTGATCTCCAAAATTGGATGGGATGGCGCCAACGAAGCCATCCCATTCAGCCCCCTTAAAGAACACCTAAGCAGCCTCGGCATCCTGAAAAGTGAGCGGCCTGAGAAACATGAAGCCGCCGTGCAGAGCGCATGTGAACTAAAAATTAGCGATATTGCCCTGATACTTGGCTATGCGCCTCTGAGCTCTTCGGAAATTCAGGCGCACTCGAAACGCTATTGCCGTGGCGCAGATGCGACCAGCGCCGTGCGGTTTCATCACCGGCTGAGGGGCTTGATCTGCCATGTATCTATCAGTGAAAACCGCCGCAAAGCTCCGCCGACCACCGGTCACGCCAAAATCTGCCTGTGCCTGCTATGGCAACCGGATCACCCGCCGCATGTGCCGCGCTCAACAGCCAGCCAAGCCCACCGCGCAAATCCTGCATCGCGCTGCCCGGCGGCCCCCCAGCGTAGACATTCGGGCGCTCCGTGACCTTTTCATATGACCGAGGGGGGGGTAACTGCCCTAAAGTAAGTCGACAATATCATTAGATTGCGCTTAGTGCGTCTCTCACGTCTAACCCCGTTCACACCCCAAATCGTCCCATTGAAAAGTCACCGGCAATGCAAAATTTCATTTCCTCGATTGTTTCCTTTCTTCCGTTGGACAATGATCTGATAGTAATGGGGGTGCTGGTGGGCATTTTTGCTGCCACCCGCTGGCGCCGTATTCAGCGCTCTGGTGCGGCGCCAGGTGTGGTGCTTTTTGTCACGGCAATCCTGATCAATGGCGCTCTTCGGTTTGAGTGGGTTTCCGAGTTCCTGTCCTCCATCGGCCCTGACACGCCAGCAAATTTCGGCCGCGAAAATGACGAAAGCTGGCAGGTCTTCACCGTGGACATGTTTGCCACAGTTCTGTTGGCCGCAGGGACATTGGTGTTCATCCAAAGGGTTATCTCTTTTTACGAAAAGCAATCTGACCTGTTAAACGAAGCCACTCTGCGAGAGGACCGCCTGAAGGATGCGGTCAAACTGGCAAAGCTGGGGTTTTATATTTACGATCCAAAGGCCGAAAATCTGCTTTATTGCACCGAACAACATGCCCTGTCGCATGGCATGTCGCTTGAAGACTATCAGGGGCGTTGCTTCGGGCTCGGCGCCAGTACGCTGCCAATTCATCCCGATGATCAGCAGATGATGGTCGAAAAATTCAATGACGTTCGTGCTGGCAAAGTCACTGAGATGGAATATCGGGTGCTCACACCCTCCGGTGAAAAGCGTGTATATAAAGTCACTACGCCAGTGATTGGGCCCAATGGTGACGTCATCCGGGAGGTCGGAACGTCGCAGGACGTCACTGAGCAACGCAAGCATGAAATGGTGGCACGGCAAAGTGTCAAAATGGAAGCGATTGGCAATTTGACCGGTGGTTTCGCCCATGATTTCAATAATCTACTGGCAATTATCATGGGGAGCCTTGAACTGGCGACTGAACACCCGGACAACTTGGACGACCTGCTGGAGCAGGCGTTGGCCGCAACCAACAGGGGGGCCGATTTGACAAAAAGCATGCTGAGCTTTGCGCGCCGCGCGCCGCTGGAACCAACGGATTTGAACCTGAACCAGCTTGTCCGTGACACCATGAACATGGCCAGGCGCGCGTTGCCATCGACAGTTGAAGTGGAGGCATCGTTATTGGCTGGGCTTCGGACCATCAAGGCCGACCGGTCCTCCACCGAAAGCGCCCTGCTGAACCTGATATTGAATGCGCGGGATGCAATAGGTACCAAGGGTCACATTACCCTGGTGACCGAAAACCTGCGGATCGACGACAGCTCGACCGACAGTAGGCTCGATGATCTTGCACCGGGGTGTTATGTGATGCTGGCCGTCAGGGATACCGGCACAGGGATTGCGCCGGACGTCCTTGATCAGATATTTGACCCGTTTTTCACCACCAAAGAGCCTGGCAAAGGAACAGGGCTTGGCCTGTCGATGATCCAGGGGTTCATGACGCAATCCGAAGGCACCATCCGCGTGCACTCGGAACTGGGCCGTGGAACGACGTTCAAACTATTATTCCCTGCCGTGACCCCGCACTCAGACCACAGGGCGGACAGCGAAGAGAACACCCTGGTTTCAGCCGCCCCGGGCAGGCCCGTTATTCTTCTCGCCGAGGATGAGGACGCGGTGAGGGCCGTCTTGCGGCAGACGCTGAAAGATGCAGGCTATGAGGTGATCGCAACGCCCAACGGCGATGACGCGCTTGCCCGGTTTCAAGCTGCCGAAAAAATTGACTTGGTGCTGACTGATATCGTTATGCCCGGCTCGCTACCGGGGCCCGCGCTGGTCCAGGCAATACGTGAACTTGCCCCGTCAATCCCTGCGATTTTCATGTCCGGCTACGCCAGAGACGCCAGGGTTCAGAGCAATGGTTCCCAGCCGCAAGACATCCGCTTGATGAAACCGGTCAGTCGAAAGATTTTGCTGGCAGCGATCGAGCAGGCTTTGGCTGCCGCCAGAATCTCTGACTGTTGAGGCCCGCCCCAGAGCCTCGCGACAGCGACAACGACAACGACAGCGACAACGAAAATGGGGCGGCGAGAACGGGCCCAGTGTCAGTACCAGATGAATACGCCCCAAAAGTGCCCCGTTAAAACCCACCCGTTTTGAGCGCCGGGGAGCCCTGATTTAAAAAGACAGAGCCTGAGCCTCAGCGCGATTGCGCGCAAGCTGGGGGCCGACAGACAGACAATTCGCAAGGATTTGAAGACCGGGCTTGAGGCACCGGCTTAGGGCCCACGCGCCGCACCGGCAAAGAGCAACAGGCCCAGAGAGGCAAACAGGGCAACAACCAGTATGACAATACGCCGGGATCAGAAGCCCGGATGTCCGAACTACCCCTTGGTTAAAGCATAGGCCCCGGCAAGGAAGGCGTTCTTCAAATAGACCAGCAGTTTCTCAGGGTACTCCTTGACTTCTTTTTTGGCAAAGTGAGAGAGCGCGACTGGATTGACGAACTTGGTGTCACATCCCTCTACGAGTTGGATCAAGGTCTCAATTTTGAAGGACACGGCCCCACCAGCCATCTTGCCCTTTCTTGCTCGCGATTTGATTGCAAACGTCTCTACGTCATTGTCACGAGCAAACTCATGAAGTGAAGCCAGAAAAGATCTCAGATCCGCTTCAGATGTGTCGTCCTTGAGTTCAATTCGTGTGATTTTTAGTGGCAGTTTCAAAATTTTGCCTTCGTCGTCAAAGTAGACGACAGCCAGCCTCACTTCTTGAGCTGAAATCTCACATCCGCAAACTCTCATTTGCAACTTTTCTTTTCCAACAGGAAGCCCCGCGGCATCTGCAAGGTTGGTCGGTCACATGTCATCTTAATATCCTCCAGATCATTCTTTCAGCTTGTCTGCTTGGCACTCGATAGCGACTATCAAGCCACCCAGATGGAAAATTCCTGTTTGGGTTCAGGTATCCTCTCCCATTTAGGCGGCCCTTCTTTCGAATGCCAAGGGGCTATATTACCTCGAGAGGGATGCCGCCTTCCGGGATTGCAAAGGCGTGTACCGGAGTTCAATCAGCGTCCGGCAAACCCAGTGCGGTCCAGACATAAACAGTTTCAATCGTCGGAGATGCTGCTCCTTAGTGAAAGCAGCGTATCATTGCCTGGAAGGCTTTTCAGCGCCTCGGCCAACACCGCACGGGTGGCCTCTTCTCCGTCCATTGCGGCGGCAATCCTTGTCAGCATGACCCAGGCTTCCACGTGTTGCGGATCAAGCCGGACCACCTCGCGGAACGCACCTTCGGCTGCGGGAATGTTGCGCATGGTCAAGGCCATACCGCCAAGCACCATATGTGTTTCCGGAAAGTCGATGCGGGACGCCAGCGACAACTGCCATTCGCCCATCGCGCTGCGCATCTGTTCCGCTATGCGCGATGGCAGACGTGCAATTGGCGCGTTGAGCATGGACTTGGCTGCCGCGATGCGAACCATCCTGACGGGGTCCTCCAGCAACCCCACGACACGCTGGACCTTGGCCTGCGGATTGGCGCGCGCCTGCACCCCGATCGCGGCGGCCCTGACCAAGGGGTCTTGGTCCTCGAGCAGCGGCGCAACCCGCTCGGTCATCTCTTCGTCCGCGCCCTGCGACAGCAGCCAAAGTGCCGTCGCGCGTACCAGCCCCGCATGGTCTGGGCTTTGGGCAAGTCCGGCCAAATCTATCTGTGCCCCAACTGGATCGGCGCGGCCCTGCGCCAGTATTGCGCCATAATGAGGTTCGCGATTGGCAGCCTCGGGGTGGCGTTTGGCAATCTCGGCAGATGCCCAAGATGCATCTTGATCACCATGGCAGTCTGCGCAAGCGTAAGGGCTGCCAGTTTGATCAGCGAGATCTGGCCTTGGGATGCGGAAACTGTGATCGCGCCGACCATCAACCCCCATATAGACGCGTTCGACCATATGGCAATTTGTGCACTGAGCCCCTTTGCTTTCGGGGTCATGGAAATGGTGCGAGGGGGCGTCGTAAACCTTAAGGGGAAGGCTCGGGAAATCCGGGTTGCCAGCGGGAGAATGGCACTGGCTGCAGAGCGCGTTGCCTTCTGCCTTTAGATTGGCCGTATGCGCGTCGTGACAGTTCAGGCAGCCGACACCCTTGGCATACATCTTTGATTGCAGGAACGAACCATAGACATAGACCTCGTCCTGGATTTGGCCGTCAGCGTGATAGAGGCCGGGGCGCAGCAGCGCCAGCGTATAGGCGTCACCGAATGCCGTGCCCGGCACAGGGTTGCCATCACTCAACGGTTCGCGCCGAGCATGGCAACTGGCGCATTGCTGGATAGTAGCCTCGGTTCCGGCAGTGGCAAAATCCATCGAAAAGCCATATCCGGTGGGTGGCGCACTGGGGGTCGAAGCATTGCTATCGGCCCAGCTTACATGGCGCGATCCCGGTCCGTGGCAGGCCTCGCAACCGACACCAATTTCGGCCTGAGTGGACGCGTATGTCTGCGCAGCGGCGTCAAAGTTCTTCTCAAATCCGGTAGCGTGGCATTCAGCGCAACGTCCATTCCAGTTTTTGTACGGGCCGGTCCAGTGCAATCCGTCATCGGGCGGCAGTTTCTGGTCAGGGTAGAGGTGGAACCAGCGCTTTTCGACCGTGTCCCAGACAATATCGAAGCTTTGCAACTGGCCCGGCTCGGTCTCAATGATGTATTGTTGCAGCGGTTCGATCCCGGCGACGGAATGCACGACGAAGGCCTTCTTGGTTCCATCGGCCTCAGTCACGTCGATGTTATAGCTGTCTCCGTCACGTGAAAAATCTGTCAAAACGCCGTCATGCAAGAACGAGCTGTTGTTGAAATCCGCGACAATGGTCTCTTCCGAAGGCGCAGTCCAAGCCAAGGCATGATGCGATCCAGACCATTTGGCGCTCATCCCATCGTGGCAGCCAGCACAGACCTGCGAGCCAACATAAGCCGCATCATCTGTTGCGGATTGTTGGGCCAAGGCAGGCAAGGAAAAATACGTCGAGAAGGCGAAGAGGATTGTAAGCAGGCGGATCATCAATTGCTCCTGATGGGCGTCGGCGGTTGCGTTACCGGGTGACTGCCGGGTTGAGAGGGGGGAGTGTTTGTTTTCGCTGCTTTTCGGAACCGGTTTTGGAGAGCGCGCGAAGCGCTGACTCCATTTTGTGCCACCCGTCTACCTCTGACGCGGAACCGTGACCGTAGCGGGCAGCACCAAGTGCGGTCAATGCCGCATGGAGCGAGGGATCGTTTCGCGGATCGTCTTGTGGCAGCCGTTTCGCCCAGATGTCCAGGGCGCGCAGGGCGCCATCAAGATCACGTTGGCGCACCGCCTGGTGGACCTGTTTGCGCGCCCATGTTGCTGAGTCAAGATAACGTCGGTGCCGCGCGGCCCGGGCTTGGGACCATCGCGCCCAGAGCGGGCGACCGACAAATACGGCGATCAGCACCAGCGCCAGCATCGCCGCGCCTGCTAGTCCCAATTCCCTCAACGACACCTCCGAAGGCCTATGTGCCAGGGGGGCATCAACTGTCAGCAAAAACCCGTCCACTGAAGCGGTTTCAACCTTGCCGGTTTTCACGTTGAACCAGTCGAGAGTAACGGAACCGGCAGCGCCGTCGCCACCGCTTTGGGCAAGGTAGGTGACGGATTCGATGCGGCTGCCGGTGATTTTGCCGCGTTGCGTTTCTTCGCTCAGGATCGGTTCCGCAGGATACTGGGCGATGCCCTCGAGTGGTTCAAGGTCAAGTAAGTGTGGCAGAAACATCGGCGCTGTGCCTTTGACGCTGGCAGTGACTGTGCGCGTGATACTGTCACCAGGGCGCAGCGGAGCCTCGGTGCCGCTGAGCGTCTGGCTGAGGGTGATCTGCTCGGCGGCGATGAAGGGATCAAGCCCCTTGGCACCGTCTGGCAGGACGCCGGTCAGGGAAACCCCATCCATCGAAATGACATCCCGGCGGGGCTGATTGGTTTCCGGGTCGACCCAGGTCACAATCAACTCTTGCGGCGGAATGTAAAAACGGCCCGGCACCATCGGCGTGATGCGGAAGTGACGCGACACGCCTGACCAGCTGTCGCCGCCAATGCCTTCGCTGACCGGTGTGGTGGCGCGCTCAGGCAGGCGCACAATGAGGTCCGGGCCTTCGAGACTGGGAAATACGACGGGTTTGGTCATCCAGGTAGGCACCAGAACGGTGATCCGAAGGCTGAGCGGTTGCCCCGGAATGGTCTCGGTCTCATCGAAGGTGACTGTGAGCCTGGGGCCGAGGGATTCTTGCGCCGCCGCCGCACCAGCCAGAAGGCAGAGCACCACGAAAACAAGGGAACGTCGGATAAATGTCATGGCGATGACCTCGCCGCTTCGATCTGAAACCGCAGGCGCAGAAAGTCACTGGTGCGGGTATCGACGGTATTCATCCATTGCTCGGTGGTCAGGATGGCTTCATCGCCCCGCGGTTGGCGGTCCGTCTCGGTGTCGGCGCCGCGATTGGCCTCGTTATCATAGACCACGTCATCGGCGCCAATTCCGGTTTCTTCCCCGGTATCAGAGGCTTCGCGGGCTGCTTCGATATACTCCACGATCTCTTGCGCCACCTTCAGGTTCTGCGCCGCACCCGGAAAGTCGGGGTCGCGTTGCAAGGTGGTCTCAAAGGCCCGCACCCCGTCACGATACTGCCGATTTTTGATATGGGCGAGGCCCTGGGTGAACGACGCTTCGGGCGTTTCCTGCCGGAGCAGCAGCTCAATCGCCTCCACATACTGCCCCGAGCGATAGAGCGCATGCCCCTGCCACATCGGATCCTGGAACAACTCGGCGGCCCGGAAGAAATCGTTGTTCTGGTAGGCGCGCCAGCCCTGTTGATCCGGCGTCAGGAACCAGTCGGCGATCCCGTCGGCACGCGCCACTCCGGGCGGTGCTAACGTCAGTCCCAGCCCCAACAGGATCGCGGCCCAACGCATTGTCCAGCCCTGACGATACCAGATCAGACAGAGCAGCGCGGCGGGCACCGCCAGCCACCAACCGCGATCCTCCCACGGCTGATTGTCGTTCTCCAACAGCGCCCGCCGGTAATCCACATTCAGAATCCGGTCGATGCGCGCAACATCGGCATTGTCTGCACTGACCCTTACAACCGGTACATTGCGCAACTGATCCAGCCCGCGATCCGCCTGCCCTTCGGGCAGCATGGCCATCACGGTAATCGCATTGCCCGCCGCCGCATTCAGGGCCCTGGCGTCCTGTAGATCAAGACTGTCGAGGACAAACAGAATGCCGCCGGGCGTCTCCTCGGCCGCCAAGAGATCAGAGGCTATTTGCAGTGCCTTTGTGGCATTGGCGCCGGCTTGGGGCATGACCTCGGGGGCGAGCCCGTCAAGATAGGGCACCATCACCTGTGCGTCCTCTGTGAAAGGCAGAACCCGATGGGCAGACCCGGCATAGGCCACCAACGCGGTGCGGGCACCAGCCCGCAGGTCAAGCAGGTCGCGGATCTTGTATTGCGCCCGTTCCAGTCGGGTGGGGGCAATGTCGGTGCCGGTCATTGAGGGCGTGACCTTCAGAACCACGACCAGCGGCCCGGTCTGGGCCAGAAAGGGATCGACCTGCCGCGTCCAAACTGGCCCAGAGGCGCCGATTGTGACCAACATCAATACCAGCGCGACGGTGTCGATCGGCAGGATACGGTTTCGGGACTGCCCGCCCAGTGTCAACGCCGCCCGCAGATGCGGTGCCAATCCGTCGACCGGCAAACTTATCCGTGTCGCGGCACGCCGATTGAGCCACCACAGCCCAGCCACCGGCACCAGCAGCAATAGCCATAGGGGTCGCAGCAGGTGGAAGGCTTCAATGCTTAGCATTAGATCGGTGAGGAATAGATCGCTCATTGCCGCGCTCTCCATGCCTTGCGGCCACTCAGAAGCGACAGCGAAAAGATGCCTAAAAGCGCAGCCAGACCAAGGCAATACTGCGCAAAGGGGGTGCGCGGGCGATAGGACAGTTCTTCGACCAGACGCGGCACCATTTCATCTATCCTTGCATAGGTTTCGCTAAGCCCCAAAACGTCCGAAGCAAAAAAGCTTATCCCACCCGTGCGGCTGGATATCTCCGCCAGAGCACGCGTATCAACGCGATTGTCCCCGCCAGCTTCTGGATCACCAACCGCAATCGTGTGGATTTCGACACCGCGCGACCGGGCAATTTCTGCAGCGTTCACCGGGCTCATCCGGCTGCCTGTGTCGGCGCCGTCCGACAGCAGGATCATCAGGCGCTGTTCGACGTCGCTCGCCTCAAAGGTGCGGATGGCAAGGCCGATGGCATCGCCAATTGCCGTGTGCGGACCGGCCATGCCGACTTCTGTCTGATCCACGAGGTCGATGATGGTGGCCAGATCCTCGGTCAGCGGCGCCTGCAGATAGGCCTGGGTGCCAAAGACGATCAGGGCAATGCGGTCGCCGTCCCGCTCGGCGACAAAATCGCGTACCACTTGACGCACCGCGGCCAGTCTCTGGATGCGACCGCCGTCGGGGGTGGCAAAATCGACGATGTCCATCGAACCCGAAATGTCGATGGCCAGCACAACATCGCGTGCCGAGCGCGTGATCTCAATGGGCGGGCCCAGCCGTTCTGGGCGGGCGAGTGCGAGGACCAGCAGGATCCAGATCGCGATGGCGGTGATAATCTGGACCCGGTTCCGGCGCAGAATGACTGCTCCGGGGCCTGATTTGGCTTCGGCTACGGAAACTATGCGGCGAAAGAACGGAAAGCGCACCGCCGGCACCTGTTGCCGGTGTGGCGGCAGTAAGCGCCATATTACCCATGGCAATGGCAGTGCAATCAATGCCCAAGGAAATGCCAGCGAGATCATGACGCGGCCTCGCGGCGATGGTGGCGGATCCATTGGGTGGCCAGATCGCGCAGAGCAACCGAGCCGACCAATCCGGGGTGATAGGGGGCTTCGGCAACGATCCGCCCCTGCCCTTCGCGAAATGCTGTCCCGCCCACCGTTGCATCGAGAAACCCAAGCCAGTCCGCACCGCAAAGAGCGGCTACCTCTGTTCGGGGATAGGCCGTCAGCGCTGTCCTGCGGAGGATTTCAGCAATCGCGACCGGGTCAGAGCCAACCCGGTCCAGCTCGGCCAGCGCCGCGCGACGATATGCATTCGCTTTATGGTGACGGTGCCAACGCCAAAGGGACAGCCCCGCGATTGAAGCCAAACCCACAGCAAGCACGATCCAGCCTGCGGTCTGCGGCACCATCGAAATGGCTGGCGGTTCGCTAGGCGACACCAGTTGTTCGATCAGATCTACAAGGTTGACCGGCTCTGTCGTGGCGCCCTCTGTCATCTCGGACCAAGCCCCATCAGACGCCGCATCTGGGTCAGACTGTCTTCGGCAGAGGAGAGCGGCAGAACTGGCACGCCCAGAGTGCGCTGCCAATCCAGAACTTCGGCCAGCCGCCCCTGGGACATCTCGCGCAGGTCGCGGTGCACCGTCTTGTTGCCGGTGTGGATCTCGGCCTGAAACTGGCCATCGGAAATGACCAAATGCAGATCTTCGGGCAGGTCATCAGCCATCGGGTCGGACACTAACCCCAGCACCAGATCATTGTGACGTGACAGACCGCTGACCAGTTTCCGAGTTAGGTCGGTGATCACGTCAAAATCAGAAAACACAAGGATCAGGTGGTTGCGTGGCGCGATGCGGGATACGGATTTCAACACGCGATCCAGCCCCATTGGCGCGACATTGGGCGCGTCGGCCCGCAACTGACTGTTGGCATCGGCAATCGCGGTTAAAAAGCGATTGAGCGCGGCCCGGCTGCGCTGTGGGCGAATTTCAGCGATGGTTTCGTCGCCAAACACGATGCCACCAACCCGGTCTCCTTGATCCAGGATGCGAAATGCAGCCAAAGCGGCGCATTCCGCGGCGGTTACTGATTTCATGTTCAGAACCGAGCCAAAGAACATGGACATACGTTGATCGACCACGATCAGGGTCGGGCGGTCACGTTCCTCGGTGAAGACACGCACATAGGGCTTTCCGGTCCGCGCCGTGACTTTCCAGTCGATCGACCGGACATCATCAGACGGTAAATAATCGCGCAGTTCTTCGAAGTTCAATCCGCGTCCGCGCATCCGCGAGGCAAAACGACCATTGAGTGCACTGCGGCTCGGTTGACGGGGCAGGAAATTAAGGGATTTGGCGCGGCCTTCCAGTTTCCGTAAATGAGCCAAGTCAACGGACACGCGTGGATCCGCCGCGTCAGGCGCCTCGCGGGCGGGTGGCAGCGTGCCGGTGCGTATTCGGGCGGCTTTGTCAAACATCAGCTGGTCCTCAGGTCAGCGCGACCTGCGCGATTATTTCCTCAATCACCCTGTCTGGCGTCACTCCTTCGCCCTGCGCCTCATAGCTAAGCCGTAGCCGGTGGCGGAGTACATTGGCGGCAATGGCGCGCACATCGATTGGATCTACATAGTCCCGGCCATTCAGCCAGGCATGGGTGCGGCTGCATTTATCCAGTGCCAGAGATGCACGCGGGCTGGCCCCGATCTCGATCCAGCGGCCAAGGTCAGGGCCGAACTGCTGCGGCACGCGGGTCGCATGTACGAGATCTACCATGTAGCGCTCGATTGTGTCAGAGGCATGAATGTCTACGATTTCCCGGCGGGCCTGAAACACCGAAGCTTGCGGAATAGCCGGGATCGCCTCCTTGGGCGCTTTATCCTTGGGCGCGTTGGTGGCGGCCTCTTCTCTGCGGACAAGGTGGATAACCTTTACCTCGTCTTCGACCGGCGGATAGGTAATTACCACATGCATCAGGAAACGGTCCATTTGTGCCTCGGGCAGTGGATAGGTGCCTTCCTGCTCGATCGGATTCTGAGTGGCCATGACCATGAACAAAGGCGGCATCTTATGAGTGGTTCCGGCCACTGTGACCTGCCGCTCTTCCATCGCCTCAAGAAGCGCCGCCTGAACCTTGGCTGGGGCGCGGTTGATCTCGTCCGCCAATACGATATTTGCAAAGATCGGGCCCTGTTTAAACCGGAATTCCGAGCCTTTTTCGGTCTGATAGTAGATTTCGCTACCAGTGACATCGGACGGCAAAAGATCTGGTGTGAACTGGATCCGGCTGAAATCACATTCAAGGTTTTTGGCCAGTGCCTTGACCGCGCGCGTCTTGGCCAGCCCGGGCAGGCCTTCGATCAAGAGATTGCCATTGGCAAGAAGTCCTATCACCAGTCGCTCGACGACTTCGCTCTGCCCGATGATTGACTGGCCCATCCGGGCGATCAATTCTTCGATGTCTGCACGTGCCTGAGTGGTCGTCATGGGTGTTAGCGTCCCTTATCAAAAACTTCTACAAGCAGCGAGCCGACGGCACCACTGGGCGATTTGGTTCCAAGAAAAGCAGCAATCGTCGGTGCCACGTCGACGGTATGAACTTTTCGTGCAATCTGATCCGGTTTGATATCGGGGCCGACAAAAACAATCGGAACAAAGGTGTCATAGGCCCATGGTGAGCCGTGCGCAGAGGCGACGCTCAACCCATCAAAGTCAGCGACAAACCAATGCGGCTCAAAAACCACATAGATGTCACCAGACCGATCCGGGTGGAAATTTGCCAGCACTGCACTGGTGATCTGCGTGTCCGGCACTGCGCCGGTTCGCAGCGCCTGGCTGCCAACCGCATATGCGATACCCGGCAGTTTTTGCAGTTCTTCGGCCACAGCAGCCTCCACTTTGGCCAGGTCCAAACCCATCTCGAGGATCGCGTCTTGGTTCAAGTACACATAGGGGTTGGTAAAACTATCAATGAGCGCCTCACCCAGACCAAATTGTTCCTTGAGCCGGGCCAGCCCCGGCTGGACATTGACGGTCTTGAAATTGAAATTCTGGGCTTCGATTCCCAGTGTCTTGAGATACCCAGCCGCTTCTGGCGCGCCGTGATCAGCCGAGAGCACGACCAGCGTATTGTCGAGCCCAACCTTGGCGTCCACATGGGCCAGAAGATCGGCAATGGTACGATCCAATCGTTTGAGGTTATCTTCTGCCTCAAGGCTCGACGGGCCGAAAATATGGCCGATATAATCCGTCGAAGACAGGCTTACCGAAAGATAGTCTGGCACGCTATCTTGTCCAAGGCTCTCGGCGTCAAGAAGGGTCTTGGCAAAATCGACAGTAATCTCATCTCCGGCCGGGCTAAGGGTCAACAACGTCGTGTAATATTTGCTGCCTGCGGATCCGTAACTGTGCGGAAATATCTGACCCCAGCCGGGGAAATCTGTTTCCCAATCCTGGGCATCGCGATCAATAAAAGTATAGTCTTTGGGATCCAAAAGCAGGGTCCAGTCGGTATCGGCATAAGACGCGACCAAGCCCTTGGTCTCCCAGTCAGCCATCCAGGCCGGGTACTCCTGCCGGTAGAAAGTGCTGGTTACAAAACGACCTTCGGACTTTGAGAACCAGTAGGCGTCGCCCGCGTGGCCGGCCATTGAAATGGCCCCCCGATCCTTGACCGAAACACCAAAGATCTTGGCCTTTGGACCGAAATGCAACGCGATCTCGTCCCCTATGGTTGAGGTCAGGATGTTGCGGGGCGAACGACCATCCGTCGTCGCCGCACGTTGCGTCGGGTCGACCTCAGCGGATTGGTCAACACCCTCAGCCCCGACCAATGGAAAATCAGCGTCTTGCACATTGTAAAACTCTGTTCCGGTTTTCCTGTCGAACCAAAGGTTGGCGACCATGCCGTGAATGGCAGGATCAGTTCCGGTTGCCAGAGTCGTATGTCCAACAATTGTTTCGGTATTGGCATGGCGATGATGGGCATTGGTGAAGACCACGCCATTTTCCAGCAAATAGTTAAACCCACCTTCTCCAAAACCCTTGCCATAGCGGCTAATCAAATCCCCGCGCAATTGATCCACGGTGATCTGCAGGACAAGTCGGGGCGGTTCGTTGCGCGGTTCTGCCCAGATCCATCCGGGGGTACAAAACATCAGCGAAGCACCGACCAAGGCGCGGGAAATGGTTGATGGCAACATGACCGGATAGTCCTTCATAACTCGCTGAGCATTTGAAATTGGGAACCGAGCCAACAGATCCATCTAAGCCTTCTACTGCTCGATCCACTTTGCCAAATTGTCAGGCACATTTTCAAAACAGGCGACAGAAAATCCAATAGGTGAGACCGGCAGGCAATATGCCCGCCAGTCTCAGACTTCATTTAGTTCGATGTAGTATTGCTGCTCAGTTTTTCGAGCACGGCACCAAGATTGAAGCTTCCGGGTTTCTGACGCGGCGGGAAGTCGACATATGTGGCAAGATGCTGCGAGACATAGGCCACGGCCGGCAAGATCAGGAACACACGCTCAAAACGCCACATGTCGTAATTCGCGGCCTCGTGATCCGCACGCTCGAACGGGTCGCCCAATAGGTCAAACAGCTTGGGCACACGAAGTTCCACAAAGGGTTCCTGCCACACGTCAAATCCATGCCCGCGCTGCTCAAGGAAGACCATTTTCCAGCGATCGTAGCGTAGGTTTGCCAGATCACCATCGTCGGTCCAATAGAAGAACTCCTTGCGCGGACCTTCCTCAACCTCACCCTTGAAATAGGGCAGCATGTTGTACCCATCGAGATGGACCTTGTAGTCGCGTCCAATGGCCGAGTGTCCGTTCAGGAGTTTTTCCTTGATATCGTCTTCGCCAACAGCCGCCAAAATCGTCGGCAGCATGTCTTCGTGAGAGAAAATATCGTTATAGACCGAACCGGGCTCGATCACGCCAGGCCACTTGATCATGGTGGGGACGCGATAGCCGCCTTCCCAGTTCGAGTTCTTCTCGTTTCGGAACGGGGTCATGCCACCATCTGGCCAAGTGAAGACTTCGGCACCGTTGTCCGAGGAATACATGATAATCGTGTTGTCAGAGACCCCCAGCTCGTCGACCTTGTCGAGCAGCTGGCCAACATGCAGATCATGCTCGGCCATTCCGTCGGCATATATGCCAAGTCCGGTCACGCCCTGAGACTCTTCTTTCAGCCGGGTAATAACATGCATTCGGGTGGTATTGTACCACAAGAAGAACGGCTTATTCGCCGCTACGGCGCGCTCCATGAAGTCGATGGCGCTGGCGGTCACCTCGTCATCGACAGTTTCCATCCGCTTACGGGTCAGCGGCCCGGTATCCTCGATCTGACCGTCAGCAGACGACTTGATTACGCCGCGAGGGCCGAATTTCTCGCGGAAAGCAGGATCCTTCGGATAATCCTCATGCTCGGGCTCTTCTTCGGCATTGAGGTGATAAAGGTTGCCAAAAAATTCGTCAAAACCGTGGTTGGTGGGCAGGTGCTTATCCAGGTCGCCAAGATGGTTTTTACCATACTGCGCGGTCATGTATCCGTGGTTCTTCAACAGACCTGCTACGGTTGGATCTTGCTCAGACAGCCCTTCCTGGGCGCCTGGAAGACCAACTTTCAACAGACCGGTTCGAAACGGGCTCTGGCCGGTAACGAAGGCTGCTCGACCAGCGGTACAGCTTTGCTGTCCATACCAGTCGGTGAACAGCGCGCCCTCGCTGGCGATCCGGTCGATATTGGGCGTGCGATAGCCCATCATGCCCCGGTTATAGGCGCTGGTATTCATCCAGCCGATATCGTCGCCCCAGATGATTAGAAAGTTGGGTTTCTCAGTCTCAGCCGTAACCTGGGTTGCGATCACCGTCGCACATGCCAATGCGCATAGTCGGGGAAAAAGACCTAAAGGGATCCTGAATCGTGTCTTCATAACCGTCTCCTGAAAAATATTCCGCAAATTGCCTGCTAGAATTACTCAATATATCTACATCAGCCATTCTCACCATTGGCCAATAGCTGTCAACTCCGGCCTTCAAGAAAGCCCACAAGCTGGCAGCATAATCAGGTGTCACGGCCTGTGATCACCGGAGACAAAATGGCAATTGATCTTCACGAAGACCTCATCCCGGTGCTATTTCTAACTCGATTACGCAGTCAGGCCGACTGGCGCTCCACTTAGGGGCCAACTGGCGCTCCACTTAGGGAATGTCGGTTTAGAGGCGCATTCAGATGACAACAGTCGTCATGACGCACAAAGTTGGAAACATGGAGACTTGGCGCAAAGCGAAGAAGAGGAAAACGGATTTTAACGGCAGGTGCAGTGGGTTCTGGGCATCCCCGCACGGCGTTCTCTTATTTTAAAACCAAACGATACTGCGCGACACCGACCATCATCATGATTGTGGCAAATACGAAATAGATCGCGACCCAGAGATACTGGGTTTCAATCCCTACCCCAAGGTCAATGCCCAGCCCCGTGATACCGGGCCCGATGGCTGAGCCCAGCACCATGACCGCCGCCGCCATCGCCTTAATCGAGCCAAGATGCCGTGTGCCGAAGAACTCAGCCCAAAAGGCATTGGGCAGGGTAGAGTTGGCCCCAGAGGTCAGCGCCAGAAAGAAAAAACCAAGCAGCATGGTCGAGTAGCTATCAGCATATGCAAAGGTGATGAAGGCCGCCACCATGGGCAGTTGATACCAAGGGATCAGCCGGTGCGTGCCGATCCTGTCTAATGCCCAGCCTGACAGAACCATCGCAATGATGCCGACCATGATGTAGAAGGGGAACATTGCCACCAATTCAACATGGGTCATCTGTTTGATGGCCGCGAAATGTACCTGGTGGAAGAAAAATGCGGTTCCGAATGCCGACGGCCCCAACAGGGCGGGCACCATGAACCAAAAAAGAGGGTGGCGAAACGTCTGGTTGCGGGTCCAGTGCAAGGCTTGCATGCCCAGCGACTGATCAGACTGCGTCATAGATTGTGGCGTTCGTTCTTTGCGCAAAAGCATCAGCAAAATGGGGACTCCGCACACCGCGAGGATCGCAGCACCGCCCCAAAGCAGACGCCAATCATAGATCGCCATGAGAGCGACAAAAACCAGTGGCAGCACAGCTTGGCCCGCAGCGAAGCCAAGCGTAGCGACAGACAAGGCCTTGCCACGCGTCGCAGTGAACCACCGCGACATAGCGACCAGGGCAATAAGACTGGCCATGC
This sequence comes from Parasedimentitalea psychrophila, assembly GCF_030285785.1. Taxonomy (NCBI): domain Bacteria; kingdom Pseudomonadati; phylum Pseudomonadota; class Alphaproteobacteria; order Rhodobacterales; family Paracoccaceae; genus Parasedimentitalea; species Parasedimentitalea psychrophila. Next base: position 835,458 of record NZ_CP127247.1, read on the forward strand.
CTTGACCGGTGAACCGCAGGCAGAAGATGACCAGAGGCAAGAGCCACCACACCGGATTGAGTGCCATGAAAAGGCATGCGCCCGCCAGCATCACGAGGATGACTGCCCCAAGAGAGCGCACGCGAAAATGATCGGTCAGCCCCCCTGCCCAAACCATGACAGCGGCTGATGCGGTGGTGCCAACAGCATAGATGCCGCCCCACTGACCATGTGAGATCTGAAACACTTCGCGAATTTCTCCAGCGAAGATCGAAATGAAATACGTCTGCCCGAAGCTGCTGAGAAAGGTCAGCAGCATCCCGGCGCTGAGCCAGCGCGCGTTGTCACGAAGAAAGGCAAGAATAGTCATGCTCCTCTGTTGCGTGTATTAAACCCAATAGGAAGCAATTTATTATCAGGCACACGGCGTGATCCAAATCGGAAGAATGCAACGCCCTGGGCTTTCGCCGCACTCGCGACCTTTACCGCTCGGGTCTTTACCTCGCGTGGAATGATCACCAAAGCCGAGGCCGCCGCCTTTGTCGCGGCTGGTTTCAGCGAGAAGCAGATCCTGGATGTGGTCTTGGCGGTCGCAGTAAAGACCCTGAGAAATATCTCGAACCACATCTTCCACAATGACCTGGACGAGGCGGTTGCGCCTTACCGGGTCGCAGTTAAATTGGCACCAGTCGTCGCGCTCGCCAACGAATAAGGGCCCTTGGTATCGGAGTTGAACATGCCGCATGAAATTCATGAAGTCTCCGCGCAGATTGTGAATGGGTTTGTAGCACCCGATGCAAAAGGCGAGGCAACTACAAGCATCGGCGGTAACCCCGCCGGTGTTGTTCTGGACGCCGACGACCTCAGCGAAAAAGATATGCTGGCGATTGCCGGAAAAATCGGGCTCTCCGAAACGGTCTTTGTTTCGCAGTCCGAGACCGAAGGCTTTAAGTTGGATTTCTTCACGCCAAACCGCCGAATTGCCCATTGCGGCCACGCCACAATTGCCAGTTTCTCTTATCTCTCGGCGCTGGGTCGGGTGGCCGAGGGCGAGACATCGAAGGAAACCGTGGATGGCCCCAGGAAAATCATCATCAAGGACGGTGCCGCATATATGGAGCAACTGGCCCCCAGCTATCGCAACCCTGAGGCTTGGGCCGCTGAAGCTGTTTCCCAGGACGATGTGCTCAACTCACTGGGCCTGACACTGTCAGACCTCGCCACAGGGAGCCCGCCGACCCTGGTCAATACTGGCAATAGTTTTGTCATTATCGGTGTTGCAAATGCCAAGACGCTGCGCCAGATCCGGCCCGATTTCGCGGCGATAAGCCGGATCAGCGAGAGCCTGGATCTAATCGGTTATTATGTGTTCACCACGGATCCAAAGTTCACCCGCAAGGCTGCAACAACCCGCATGTTCGCGCCGCGCTATGGCATTGACGAAGAATCGGCCACCGGCACGGCGGCTGGACCGCTGGCTTGTTATTTGCATGATGTGCTTGGCGTACGGAATCCGCAGATCACCATTGAACAAGGCCATTTCATGGAACCGGCATCACCGAGCCTCATCACCGTTGATCTGATCACCAAAAACGGCAAGATCACCAGCCTGATGGCCGGTGGCCGAGGCGTTGCGATGAAACGTCTCATGATCCGATATTGAAAACGATCCGGCCAAAAGAGAAAGCTTGATGTCTGGATAGGCGGTCCAGTGCTCCAAGGCACTGGACTAACCGGAGTGGGCTGCAATCAACGTCTCAGCCGCAGACTTGGCATCCCGGGCTGGATGATCGCTGTGGCCCATGACCGCCATGATGATGGCGCCTTCTTTCAGGATCATCAGTTGCCGGGTCAGTTCCTCGGGGTCGCGCGCGATGACAGATCGGGCGATTTTCAGAAAATGATCGCCCAGCAGGCGTTTGTGCTCGGCTGACTGAGTGTGGATCGGATGGTCGGATTCCTGGAACTCGGCGCTGGCCTTGATGAACATGCAGCCCCGAAACTCGGGCTTGGCAAACCACTCCTCCAGCGCATCAAACACCGCCAGAAGCTGCTCCTTGGGAGTATCGGCCATGGCTGCGACCCGGCGGTAGAGCCAGTTTCGGAAATTCTCGTCGCGCAGTCGCAGAGTGGCCAGGATGATGTCTTCCTTGGTGCGGAAATGCCTATACATCGAGGTCTTGGAAATGCCGGTTTCTTTGACCAGCAGGTCCATACCAGTGGCGTGAAATCCGTGGTGGTAAAACACATCTAACGCTTTGCGTACGATCTCGTCCCGTTTGTTAGGGCGCATGATTCGATCCTTATTGTTACAGATCAGTACTTAATGCGCATTGCAGGCAGCTTCAAATGGCAAATTTTTCACTTTTGATTACAGCGCCTTACCGCAATATCACGCAGCTCCTCTGAAAACTCTCAACGTGATCAATTGACAAATGTAACCGTTCGGTACACTTATGGCCCTACAAACGCTACCGATCAGTACCCTCACCGACTCGTTCTCAGAAAAGGTATTTACCATGACACGTCTGCTTCCGTCGCTTCACTCCACCCTCTCCCCCCTTGTTCTTGCCGCAGCCATCGGTCTGGGTGGACTGGCCAAGGCCGACGACGGCCTGCCGCATCCGGGCTTTGAGATCACCGCCGGAAATACCGCACTGCTGGTCACCGACCCGCAGAATGATTTCCTGCATCCCGACGGCGTTGCCTGGGGCGTTGTTGGTAAAAACGTCATCGAAAACGGCACCGTCGAGCACATTGAAGAACTGTTCGCCACCGCCCAGCAAACCGGCATGCCGGTGTTTGTTTCGCCGCATTACTATTACCCCCACGACCACGGTTGGAAGTTCGAGGGAACGCTGGAAAAGCTGATGCATACGATTGGCATGTTTGACCGCAAAGGCGCGCTGGATACGGCAGAATTTGAAGGCTCGGGTGCCGACTGGCTGGCGCGCTACAAACCCTACATCAACGATGGCCACACTGTTGTCACCAGCCCGCACAAAGTGTTCGGCCCGGAAACCAACGATCTGGTCCTGCAGATGCGCAAACAGGGCATCGACAAGGTGATCATCGCCGGAATGTCGGCAAATCTGTGTACCGAATCCCACATGCGGGAACTGCAGGAGCAAGGGTTTGAGGTGATGGTGGTCAGCGACGCCACTGCTGCCGCTCAACTGCCCGGCCTGGATGGCTACGCCGCAGCAATGGTCAACTTCCGCATGATCGCCAGTGATGTGGCTGACACCGAAACCGTGACCGCCGCCATGCTGGCCGCCGTCAACTGACCCCAGCTGGCCCCTCGTACCCCGGCTTATGCTTGCCTGATTGCCGGGGTGCGATCCTACAAATGGAGAAAACAATGACCCGCCCACCGCTGCCGCCCTTTGATGACGCCTCTGCCCGCCAAAAAGTGCGCATGGCCGAAAACGCCTGGAACAGTCGCGACCCTGACACGGTGACACAGGCCTATACCGAGACCAGCCAATGGCGCAATCGGAGTGAGTTCCTGACCGGCCATGCCGAAATCCACGCCTTTCTGACCCGCAAATGGGCGTCTGAGGCCGAGTATCGCCTGATCAAAGAGCTTTGGGCCACGGCCGCAAACCGCATCGCCGTGCGTTTTGCCTATGAAAGCTGCGACCACGAGGGAAATTGGACCCGATCCTACGGCAATGAAAATTGGGAGTTTGCCGCTGATGGCCGCATGTCCCGCCGCATTGCCAGCATCAATGATCTGAAAATCACCGCAGATGAGCGCTTGTTTCACTGGCCACAAGGGATCCGCCCCGACGACCACCCCGGCCTCAGTGATCTTGGACTTTAAACCTTAAAAGGAGACGACAGATGGCACTCGCCTTTGCAGATATCGCATTTACCCCCTCCGTTCGGGCCGAACAGGACCGGCGCGGGTCCGCCAAGACCTATGGCAAATTCCTGTCGGATGAACGCTGGGGCGGCGACCGGATCGGCCCAGAAGAGGCCGCGTTCCTGACCGATCGTGACGGCTTCTTTCAGGCCAGCACATCGGAAACCGGCTGGCCCTATGTGCAGTTTCGAGGTGGCACGCCGGGTTTTGTCAAAATTCTGGACGACAAAACCATCGCCTATGCCGATTACCGCGGCAATCGCCAGTATATCAGCACCGGCAATCTGGCCCATTCCAACCGCATCTCGATCATCGCGATGGACTACCCCAACCAGCGGCGATTGAAGCTGTGGGGCGAGGTCGAGTTTATCGACCCCGAGGAAGACCCAGACCTGCTGGCCCAGTTGCACAGCGGCAAGGAAATTGTCGAACGCATCGTCAAGATCACCGTCTCGGCCTTTGACTGGAACTGCCCGCGCCACATCCCGCGCCGCTTCACCCTGGAAGAGCTGGAACCCGAACTCTCAACCCTGCGCGACCGTCTGGCCGAGCTGGAAGCCGAAAACGCCCAACTGAAGCGCCAGCACTGAACACACCTGCCAAAACATCCCGTTAGAAAGGAATTCCCAATGAAACCCTCAATACTGAAACTTGCAGCCCCGGCCCTTGTCGCCGCAGCACTCGCCCTGCCCACCGCGTCAATTGCGGCAAACCCTGCGACCACAGGCACTCAGTTCAAGTCAGCCGAAATCGACGGGTTGAACATCGCCTACCGCGAGGCGGGTGACCCCTCTAAGCCAACCGTTCTGCTGCTGCACGGCTTTCCCACCTCGTCGCATATGTTCCGCAACCTGATCCCGGAACTGGCCGAAAACTACCATGTGATCGCGCCGGATTACCCTGGCTTTGGCGCCTCGGACATGCCCGACGCCGCCGAGTATGAGTATTCTTTTGCCAATACCGCCGCATTGATGACCGGGTTGTTGGATCACAAAGGCGTCGACAAATACGCCGTCTACCTGATGGATTATGGCGCACCGGTTGGCTATCGCATGTTTGCACAAAACCCCGAGCGCGTCAGCGGTTTCATCATCCAGAACGGCAACGCCTACGAGGAAGGTTTGCGCGAATTCTGGGACCCGATCAAAGCTTACTGGGCCGACCCGTCGGTGGCAAACGGCGATGCATTGCGGGGCTTTCTAAAGCTGGACGCCACCAAATGGCAGTTCACCCACGGGGTACAAGATCCGACCTCGATCAGCCCCGACAATTTCTGGCATGTGCAATACCTGCTGGATCGCCCGGGCAACCAAGAGGTGCAGCTGGAGATGTTCCTGGACTACGGTACCAACGTCGGTGAATACCCCAAATGGCAGGCGCTGTTTCGCGAGCACCAACCCCCAGCTCTGCTGATGTGGGGCGGCAATGACGTGATCTTCCCCGAGGAAGGTGCCCACCCCTACAAACAGGACCTCAACGATCTTGAATTCCACATCCTCAACACTGGGCACTTTGCGCTGGAAGAATACGGCGATGAGATCGCAGCCGAAATGAAAGAGTTCCTTGGCCGCGTCGCCGAGTAATCAACTGAGGACACACGCGTCTTCAGAATGCGGTGGGACCCCGGTTGGGGTATAGTGGAGTGTTCTCTCTTGGGTCAAAATTCGTCAGCTTGCCTAAATGAGAGAACCTTCCAACCGCCCGCCCGCAGCAAAATAGTCTATTTCGGCCTGGCTTGGGCCATAATAGGTGCGACATTTCAGGATGATGGAACGAACATCTTTGTTTTTGTGACCTGGCTACTCTGACGATGACAGAAATTTGCGGCCCAGGCTGTAAATGAGCAAGGCCCCGGCAGGCCAGAGCACCCAAGGGTAGCCGTTCCAGCTGAATAAATTCACCAGGGTGAGAGCGGTGATGATCACCAGCAATTGTGCTGGAACGATTGCGCTGAAACGTGCTGGGATCAGCGTCTGGGCCCGCTTTAACCCGCCGATCGTTGCGACGGCCAAGATGGGCCAATGTGCCCAGATTGACCCGCCCGTGACCAAGTTAATCAATAAAAACGCGCCGCAAAGAAAGGCTGCGAGCATGGCAGTGCGTGACAGTGGAAGCTGCTGACGAGGGGCGGAGGTTTTGGCTTTGGTTTTGTCGGTGTCAGGCCTATGGGCGGCGACTGTTGGTTTCTGTTTCCAACGGCTGATCAAGCCCGGCTTGGACATCGCGATACGATAAATCGGAATATCAGCCGACAGGTTGCGTGGGCGCTTTTCCCCCAGGTATTCAAACCCGATGGTAAGCTTGCTGTGAACCTGGTCATAGACCTGCTGCGAGATCAGCACACCGCCGGGTTCAGCCATGCTTTGCAGGCGGGCGGCCAGGTTCACGCCTTCGCCAATCAGGTCATCTCCGTCGACGATCACATCCCCGAGATGGACACCGATCCTAAACTTCAGGCTTCCATCACTGGCGCCAAGTTCAAGTTGTGCTTCGATAGCGCATTGTGTCGCTTCAACTGTAGACGGAAAATCGGCAATGAAACCGTCGCCGGCGGTATTGACGATGCGACCACCGTGACGTGTGATCAGCTTGCCAAAAATATCGCGGGCAGCATGCAGGTCGGCATAGGTACCCACCTCATCAACTTGCATCGAGCTGCTGAAACCTGCAGCATCGGCCGCAAGAATTGTGGTGAGTTTTCGCGTGACATTAACAGACATTACGCGCCTCTTCTCTTGGTTCAGGTGCAACATGGACCCCAGAAGGCATGCTTGCAAGGCCAGCAACCGAGGGGCAAGGAAATCAGCAGAAATTTGCATTTGGGTGTCGAAATACGCGCAAAAGCAGGACCACTTCACGACGACGAAATCGCAACGAATTTAGCCCAACCATCTTATGGAGCACCAGAAAATCCTCGGCATGTCGGTGTGACTTGCAAGCCTTGATCCAGCGATCAAGGAGCCCGCGGATGACGTTTGTCTCTCTTGCCCATAGCTCCAAGAAGAAGGTGATATGGAGCGAAGAGTTTCCGCTGGTTCGGGCAGATTGATTGCCTGCATCCGGCAAGGGCAGGCTATCAGCTGCGGCAACAGTGAATTTTTAGATCATTGGGGTTTGCCCTCACGATGACGACTTAGAAAGTCGTCAATCTCCTGTTGGGTCGGACGTTCGCCTGCAAAAACCTCAACATAATGGCACCCTGCTTGTGCGCGATCCATCCGGGTCTCGACGACTTGTTTCGAGTAGTACCCGCTTTGCGTCAAGATAGTCGTCAGTGCCCTATAGTTCGCGGCTTCAGATGGCATACCAAAACGAAGAAATATTGCCCGAACTGCGTCCAATCGGGCCTCGTCCGAGGTCTCCACCAATTTTTGCAGCTTTACATCGTTTCGGGCCCAGTTGTGGATTGCCAGGTCAAGCGGCGCATCAAAAAGCTCAGGATCAATCCAACAATCAGTCAGCTGGAATAACGCGGAACACAGACTATCCGCAGGACCAGCGCAGCGTTCAAGTATGATGCCGGTATTGCGGTCTTGCCAGATATCGACAAGCGCGTTGTGCAACTCTGCCAAATCTTTGAAGTGCCAGTAAAACCCGGTTCTGGTTAGGTTCAGTTTCTTCGCAAGCGGCATGATTTTGACGGCTTCGATGCCCTCCTGCACCAACAGATCATAGGCAGCGCCAAGCCAAACGTCTCGGGTTGCACGTGCACGGGGTTGTGGGGTGGTTTCCATGGCGTGATTCTATTTAACTTGACAGATGTGTCAATTGCAGAAAACATGAACTGACACATGTGTCATGTTCTGTGTTTCCGTTACCGCCCCCGAGGATGCCCTATGTCAAACGACCCTTTGCTTCAGCCATTTCAACTAAAGCACCTAACCCTGCGCAACCGGATCATGACAACCAGCCATGAACCCGCCTATCCTGAAGACGGGATGCCAAAGGAGCGCTACGCGGCCTACCATGCGGAACGCGCCAAAGCCGGTGTGGCCCTGGTTATGACGGCAGGGTCAGCAGCGGTCAGCAAAGACAGCCCGCCGGTCTTCAACAATATCCTCGCCTATCGTGACGACGTGGTGCCTTGGATTCAGAACCTGACAGATGCGGTGCATGAGCACGGCTGTGCTGCGATGATACAGTTGACCCACCTCGGACGGCGCACCACCTGGAACAAAGGCCATTGGCTGCCATCAGTGTCCTCATCCAGACATCGCGAACCCGCACACCGCGCTTTTCCGAAATTGATCGAAGACTGGGATATCGAGCGGATCATTAGTGATTTCGCAGACGCGGCAGAGCGTATGCAGGCAGGCGGCATGGACGGCATTGAATTGCAGGTCTATGGCCACCTGCTGGATCAGTTCTGGTCTCCGCTGACCAATGATCTAACCGGCCCGTATGGGGCCGACACGCTGGAAAACCGCATGCGCTTCCCGATGGATGTCATGGAGGCTATTCGCAAGCGCGTCGGGGTCGATTTCATCGTCGGCCTGCGTTACACGGCTGATGAAGCGCAAAAGGGCGGCATCTCCCCTGAAGAAGGGTTGGAGATTTCCAAACGGCTCGCAGCAACCGGTAAAATCGACTTTCTCAACGTGATCCGGGGCCGCATCCATACCGATCCCGCCATGACCGATGTGATCCCGGTTCAGGGCATGAAAGGCGCACCGCATCTTGATTTTGCAGGCGAAGTGAAAAAAGCAACCGGCATGCCGACGTTTCATGCGGCCAAGATCCCCGATGTTGCCACCGCCCGTCATGCGGTGCAGGCCGGGTTGCTGGATATGGTCGGGATGACCCGGGCGCATATGGCGGATCCTCATATCGTGCGCAAAATAATAGAGGGGCGTGAGGAGGACATCCGCCCCTGTGTTGGGGCCACTTACTGTCTCGACCGCATCTATCAGGCTGGCGATGCGCTTTGCATTCACAACGCCGCCACCGGTCGCGAGCTATCCATGCCGCATGAGATTGCCCCGGCCGATGCCAGCAAGAAAATCGTGATTATCGGCGCCGGCCCGGCCGGATTGGAGGCGGCGCGCGTCGCGGCAGAGCGCGGCCATGAGGTCACGGTTTTTGAGGCCGCAGCCGAGCCCGGAGGACAAATTCGTCTGACTGCGCAGAACCCGCGACGACGCGAGATGATCTCGATCATCGACTGGCGCATGGCCCAATGCGCGGCCCGCGATGTTGCGTTTCAGTTCAACACCTGGGCCGAGGTTGAAGACGTCACTGCGCTTGACCCCGATGTGGTGATCGTTGCGACCGGAGGCATGCCCAACACCGCGCTGTTTGAACAGGCCGGCGAGCAGCCCAATGTGGTGACAACCTGGGATATCATTTCGGGCGATGTGAAGCCTGCGGGGACTGTCCTGATTTATGACGAAAGCGGCGATCACCCGGCGTTGCAAGCGGCAGAGGTTGCAGCCAATGCCGAGGCTGTGGTCGAAATTATGACACCTGATCGCACCTTTGCACCCGATGTGATGGCCATGAACCTGGTGCCCTACATGCGGTCTCTGCAAGACAAGGACGTGACCTTCACCCTCGCCCGTCGCCTGCTTGACGTGAAACGCGATGGCAACAGGCTGATTGCGACGGTGGGCACAGACTATAGTGACCACACATATGAGGCGGAGTTTGAACAGATTGTGGTCAACTACGGCACCTTGCCACTGGACGATCTCTATTTTGATCTCAAGCCACTGTCTTCAAACGAAGGCGCGGTGGATCACGAAGCTCTCATCGCTGGCAATCCGCAAACGCTCACGCGCAACACAAACGGGCAGTTCCAGCTGTTCCGCATTGGCGATGCGGTTTCGGCCCGCAACACACATGCCGCGATTTATGACGCGTTGCGTCTGATGAAGGATATCTGACATTTGAAGCACAACAACCAGCCATGTGATTTAGAGGTGGTCGCCGGAATTCGGACCCGTGGTTAAGGTGGATCACCTTGTGAGAGAGGTGATCCGAAATGATGAAACGAAAGATCCATTCGTCCCGCTGCCCGGAAGTCGTTTGCTTGCGAACGATGACAGGGGAAGATCGGATGACGGTCGAGACCGACAGGAACCGAGGCGCTTAACCTTAGGGGCCAAATTCCTCGATCCGGGTCAGCACTGTGTAATCGGATTCAAACATCATGATCGCCATGAACATCAAAATGGCCAGGGGTGGTAGCAGAATGGCATAGCTGAGCGCCAGACGTTCCCAGGCCATATGCATGAACACAGCGACAATAAGCCCGGCCTTTAGCACCATGAAAATCAGGATCAGGCTCCAGCGAAGCAGGCCCTGCAACTGCATATAGTCGATCATGTAAGACCCGGCGCTAAGCACGAACAAAAATCCCCAACACACAAAATAGATCCGCAAGGGATGCTGTTGGTGGTCTTCATGAACTTCAGATTGTGTCATATCGGCCTCCTACCACAGATAGAAAAATGCAAAGATGAACACCCAGACCAGATCAACAAAGTGCCAGTACAGGCCCATGATCTCGACGGCCTCGTAATCGCCTTTGCCGCTGCACATCCAGCTGCGTTCGTCGCGATCAAATTCGCCTTTCCAGACTTTGCGCGCCACGATCAACAGGAAAATCACCCCAATCGACACATGGGTGCCGTGAAAGCCGGTGATCATGAAAAAGCTGGCGCCAAACTGTTCAGCGCCAAACGGATTGGCCCAGGGCCGCACCCCTTCGTGGATCAGCTTGGACCATTCAAAGATCTGCATGCCGACAAAGGCAGCCCCCAGCGCCGCAGTGGCCACCATCAGCAACGCGGTTGGCTTGCGGGCGCGGCTATAGGCGCAGTTCACTGCCATCGCCATGGTGCCAGAGGATGAAATCAGCACAAAGGTCATGATGGCAATCAGGATCAGCGGAAATTCTGTGCCGCCTATGTGCAGGGCAAACACCTCGCTGGTGTTGGGCCACTCGGATACGGTGGAGCTGCGGGCGATCATATAGGCGATCAGAAAACAGCCAAATACAAAAGTATCGCTGAGCAGGAAGATCCACATCATTGCCTTGCCCCAGGACACTTTCTTGAACGCCCGCTGATCCGAGCTCCAGTCCTCGACAAACCCTTGCAAGCCCGGCGTGGGGGGGCTCTGCGGCATTTTCAGGGGTGAGTCCTGCATAGGGTTCTCCTTATGTCAGCGCGCTGCGGCACAACGCCAGAAATTCATTTCCCAGCCCCGACAGCAGGGCCAGTAGCAGCAGCCAGATCACCAGCAACCCGTGCCAGTACAGCGCACACAGCGCGATGGGGGCCTGATTGGTTTTGGGGATGCCGGTTTGTGCCAGCTTGAACCAGACCAGCCCCAGCGCCACCAATCCGCCCAGGATATGCAGCCCATGCAGGCCGGTGATCAGGTAAAAGAAACTGGCGGCAGGGGCACCGGACAATCCGTAGCCATTGTGAGTAAGCGTGGTCCAGATCTGCAATTGCCCAGCCATGAAGCCCACGGCTGTCACGCTGCCCAAAGCCAGCCAGACATGGGTGCGATGCGCCGCGTCGCGGGATGCAAAGTGCAAGGCTAGGCTGCTGAGCATCAGCAGAGCAGTGTTGAACCAGACCAGTGCGGGCAGCGGCACCAACTGCCAGGGTGTCTCCTCGATCTGCATCACAAAGGCGCTGCCAAGCATGGCAAACAGCCCGCCGATCACCACCAGGAACACCGCCGTGCCCAACCGGTACGGCGGTGGCTGGGGGAATTCGGCCAGAGACAGCGCATCGCCACTCTCAAGCCAGGGTTTTGACATCAACCCTTGCCGTGACAACCACCACCCCGCGGTCAGCGCAACAGCGGCCAGAAAGGTGAGGATGACGCTCATAACGGCCCCACTTCTGGTGTCTTTGGCCCGGGGTCGGTCTGGGCAACAAAATCCTCGGGTGCGCCGGGCAGGCTGTAATCATAGGCCCAGCGGTAAACCAGCGGCAACTCCTCGCCCCAGTTGCCATGCTCAGGCGGCACCACCGGGGTGAGCCATTCCAGCGTGGTGGCCCGCCAGGGGTTGGACCCTGCCAGGTGACCGTGACGCCTGCTCCAGTATAGGTTGAACAGGAACACAATCTGCGCCGCTCCGACGGTCAGGGCGGCCACTGTGATAAAGGCGTTCAAGCCCGCGACCGGTGCGGTCATAAAGGCGGGCTCTCCAATCTCGTAGTAGCGCCGGGGGACGCCAACCAAGCCGACATAATGCATCGGGAAAAAGATCGCATAGGCGCCCAGAAAGGTGATCCAGAAATGGATATGCCCCATGGTTTGGTTCAGCATCCGCCCTGTCGCCAGCGGGTACCAGTGATAGATGGCGCCGAGGATCACCATGATCGGCGCCACCCCCATTACCATATGGAAATGCGCCACCACAAACATGGTGTCCGACAGCGGCACATCGACAACCACATTGCCGAGGAACAGCCCGGTCAAGCCGCCGTTAACAAAGGTGACAATGAACCCCAGCGCAAACAGCATCGGCAGGGTCAGGTGGATGTTGGCGCGCCACAGGGTGAGCACCCAATTATAGACCTTGATTGCGGTTGGCACCGCGATGATCAGCGTGGTGGTGGCAAAGAAGAAGCCGAAATAGGGATGCATGCCGCTGACATACATATGGTGGGCCCAGACGATAAAGCTGAGAGCGCCGATGCCGACAATGGCCCAGACCATCATCCGGTAGCCAAAGACGTTCTTGCGCGCGTGCACCGCCAGCAGATCGGAGACGATGCCAAAGGCAGGTAGGGCAACGATATAGACCTCGGGGTGGCCAAAGAACCAGAACAGGTGCTGAAAGGCAATTGGGCTGCCGCCACCGTAACTGAGATGCTCACCCAGCTCGACCAGGGTTGGCATAAAGAATGAGGTGCCCAGCAGGCGGTCAAACAACATCATGATGCAGGCAACCAGCAGCGCCGGAAAGGCCAGCAGCGCCATCACCGTGGCAGTGAAAATGCCCCAGACCGTCAGCGGCAACCGCATCATTGTCATGCCTCGGGTGCGGGCCTGTAGCACGGTGACCACATAGTTCAGCCCCCCCATGGTAAAGCCGATGATAAACAGGATCAGCGACAGCAACATCAGCACGATGCCAGCCGACTGCCCCCCCGGCGTGCCAGACAGGATGGCTTGGGGCGGGTACAGTGTCCAGCCGGCTCCCGTGGGGCCGCCGGGGACAAAGAAGCTGATCACCAGAACCAGCACTGCGGCCAGGTAGATCCAGAAACTGAGCATATTGACGAAGGGGAACACCATGTCGCGGGCCCCGACCATCAGCGGGATCAGGTAGTTGCCGAAGCCGCCCAGGAATAGCGCCGTCAGCAGATAGACCACCATGATCATGCCATGCATGGTGACGAACTGGTAATAGGCATCCGGGGTGATGAAGTCGAAAAGGCCAGGAAATCCCAGCTGCAGCCGCATCATCCAAGACAGCACCAGCGCCACCAGCCCGATTGCGGTGGCGGTGCCGGCATATTGGATGGCGATATATTTGGCGTCCTGCGAAAACACATAGTGTGACCACCAGCCGTGGGCGTGGGGCGGCATAACATCCGCGACCTCGGCGGGCGGCAGTTTGGGGTCCGTGTCATGGGGCAGTTCGGCCATTCTGTTCCTCCTGTGTCACCTCACCCGGTGCAGTGATGGTGGTGATGGTCCTGTGTCCTCAATTCCACCCCCCCTCAGGGCTGGCGGTTCTGTGCGATTTGCGTGTCGTGTTTTGCCTCGGCAGCCGCGGCGTAATCGGCAAAGGTCTCCTGCTCCTGCAACCAGACCTGATAGTCCTCGGGGCTCACCACATAGACATCGCCGCGCATATAGCCGTGGGCGGTGCCGCAATATTCGGCGCAGAGCACCTCGAAATCGCCGACCCGGGTGGGGGTGAACCAGTAGTAGGTGACCATGCCCGGCACCATATCCATCTTGGCGCGGAACTCGGGCACGTAATAGTTATGCAGCACGTCGATGGAGCGCAGCACCATCTTTACCGGCTGCCCCATCTCCAGGTACAGATCACCGCCATCGACGATGACATCATCTTTGCCAAAACGGTCATAGGGGTTGATGCCCAGCGGGTTGTCATCATTGATCAGCTCCGCCGCCGAGGTGCCAAGCCGCCCGTCTTCACCGGGAAGCCGATAGCTCCACCTCCATTGCTGGGCAAAGACCTCTACTTCGATGGCGTCGTCAGGCACCGTAACAAATTGCTTCCACACAAACAGCCCCGGCACCAGCAGCGCTGCGACGCCAATGGTAGTGAGCACCGTCAGTATGATCTCAAGCCGCTTGTTTTCGGGATCGAATATCGCCTTGTGGCCTTCCCGATGGCGAAAGGCAAAGACGCAATAGGCGAGGAACAGTATCACCATCACAAAGACGATGCCGGTGATCCAGAAGGTGATGATCAATGTGGTGTCGATATAACCCCAGTTTGAGGCAATCGGGGTCCACCACCACGGGCTGAGCATGTGAAACGCAACCGAACCCACAACTATAAGAACCAGAACAATCGCAATGATCATATCTTAAATATCCCGCCTGTCCGCGCCGATCCATAGCGATTGGTTCGCCTAAGCAATCGACAATTGGGGACAATGGTAGGGGGCGGAGGGGTGAAATCCAGTTTCCGACCGTTAAATTACCGTATAAAATCTGATCGAGCAGCACCCTCAGTTTTGGTCCATGGATCACTGTGGCCAACCCGCTTTTTTTGCAAGCCAGTGCACAGATGCGCTCGGTCGGCGTCATATTGGTAGTGCTGGGTGGCCTGCAACTCTTCCATGCCGAAATTTGGATCCAGCCCGCCTCCGTCGCGCCCTGGTACTCCCGCGCCATCGATGTCCAACTGACCGATGATCCCTATGATGTTTCTGAACGCCTGCTGGGCGGCGGTGCCTCAGCTCGGCTACAGCGGACCCTGATCAATGTGCAGCTTGAGAGCCTTCTGGAGGCGTTTCTTGAACGGTCCCCACATCTGCGAGAACTGTTGTTCAAGGACCATGGCACCAAGCTGATGAACCTGGACGGTCGGATATCAGAGTGGGTTCACCGCCTTTTCTCGGATCAGGGTGTTCCTGCCTTGTCGGTACATGATAGCTACTTGATCGATTGCACTAGGGTGAGTGAGCTGAAGCGGGTGATGGCTGTCGCCAACGATTTTTTGGCCAGAAAGCTCAAATCCTGGACAGGCAAGTGAGGCGCTAGATGATTGAGCCGCGCCTGCCAGCTCTGTCGGTGAAAAAACAATGCGCCCTGCTGTCGATCTCCCGTTCGTCGTTCTGCTCTGAGCCAAAAGGTGAGACTGAGATGAACCTCGATCTGATGCGGGTGATCGACAAGCCGTTGTTGGAGACCCCGTTTTATGGCGTTCGCCAGCCTGTCGGGACATTGCTGCGCAGGTGCCCTGTCGGCCGGTGGATGACAGGGCACCTGCGGAATGAAGAAAACCTGGTCAATGAGAAACGGATCAGACGTTTGATGCGGCTGATGGGCCTCATGCCGATCTACCAAAAGCCGAACAGCCGTTGCCCGGCAACACATGCTTGCATGTGCGAGAGGGGGCAAACCCGCAAAGAGCCATAAGATTTATCCCTACTTGCTGCGTGGCCTGCGGGTGGGTCGGCCCAATCAAGTTTGGTGTGCCGACATCACCTATCTACCCCCTCTCGGCAGATTGCGTTGCAATCGCCTGCCGGGCAATGGACGGTTTCCAAGCAAAACGGATCATTGATAACTGGATCGGGTTCTACAACTCCGAGCGCCCTCACACTGCCCTTGATAAGCGCACGCCCAACATCGCATACTTCGACCAAGCGGAGATACGAAAAGCAGCATGACCACAAACCCGATGCATCTTAGCTAAGCCGCGATACTGTCCTAAAAAGCAGGACCACTTCAAGTCTTGGTCACAACCGTTGGCCGACAGAGAAAACATAACGTCTGAAGTTTTTGCTGAGCGACCAAAATACCACCTACGCTTGCGCAAGGTTCGATATCATCAGGTGTGTCTATTGGGTAACAGATGGGGTGTTGATTACTTCTACAACCTTGAGGGTCGTATATGTTTTGGCATGGCAAACGTTGAATGTGAACCGGGGGCATAAATGCCTTTGGTTTATGATATGACAATGCTTATCCAGCGCTCGTTACTGGAAACCACTAAACCAGAAGCCACGAAGAGGTATTCATCAAAGAAATTCTCCTATTAAATGCAAAGATTGACTGTGAAACCTTTTATTATTATTTCAATAACTGCACTTAGCCTCACGGCTTGTGATGGTATTGACTATTCGTCTAGTGATATTGATCATGTACCGCCAATTGATTACTCCAGCACCTGCTTCAACAATTGCGGTTACAATGGCACCAACATGACGGCAGAGAAATATTTTGCATGTAATCATGAGCATTACAACCGTGAAGCGTCAAGCGGTTGTACGCAATCCATGATCGATGCCAATTCACTTTATTGCTGATAGGTATTGAGTAACAAATTTGAATTCTCATGTCATCCCACATAAGCCCCTGTGAGAGTGCCTAGGCTCAGGACCCATTAATCTGCTTGAGGCTGTCTGTTCTGCATGATTCAAGTCCCCAAATTACGGGGGTTTTATGAGTAATCTTTTCTGGCTGAGCGAAGATCAGATGGCTCGGCTTCGGCCCTATTTTCCGAAGAGTCATGGCGTGCCACGGGTCGATGATTGTCGAGTGTTAAGTGGTATTATTTTCATCAATCGCAATGGGTTGCGTTGGTGTGATGCGCCCAAGGAGTATGGTCCACACAAGACGCTCTACAACCGCTGGAAACGGTGGAGCGACATGGGGGTGTTCGCGCGGATTATGATGGGGCTGGCAGCCGAGGTTCCTGACAACAAGACGATCTCAATTGACGCAACTTACCTCAAGGCACATCGCACGGCCTCCAGCCTGCGGGTAAAAAAAGGGGGCGTGGACGTCTGATCGGACGTACCAAGGGCGGTATGAACACGAAGTTGCATGCCGTGACCCCTCTCATGGTTTGCAGGCAAACCACTGCCGGGCAGTGGACGCGATTGGGCGGCCGATCCAGTTCTTCCTGACCGCCGGTCAGGTTAGCGATTACACTGGGGCAAGAGCTCTGGTGAATAGTCTGCCAGCGGCCGACTGGCTATTGGGAGATCGCGGATATGACGCGGATTGGTTCCGAGAGGCCCTTGTAGATATGGGAATATCGCCCTGCATCCCTGGACGAAAGTCGCGAGACAAAACCATCAAGTACGACAAGCGTCGTTACAAAAGACGTAACCGGATTGAGATCATGTTTGGTCGCCTGAAAGACTGGCGGCGCGTGGCTACCCGTTATGACCGATGCCCGAAGGTCTTCCTGTCCGCCATCGCTCTCGCAGCAACCGTGATCTTCTGGTTATGAGTCCTGAGCCTAGGACTGAGGACCTCCAGCTCTTTAAGTTCCTGTGTTAATCCCTCAAGAAACCCATCCTCAGAAGATGAAGCATTCGTTTGGAGCAGAGATTTCGCGCTTGCCTTAGCGTAGTCGAATTGCTCTGAAATTTGGTCGACCCTAGCCCTTATCGCCTCAAGATCTGGTTGACCTGCCTGTGTCAAAATAACGGATTCTAGATCTTCGGCATTGACCTCTTTCCACGTGCCGCAACTATCTTGGCCACCAAAAATATCATCCGGCCCCAATTCCACGCTAAAATGCGCGCCGGGTGGAGGTACTTCATGGTTGGAATAATAGACATTGGCCTGGTATCCCAACTATGAGCCGGACCAAGCCTTACCTACCTCAGAGGCATTCTTTCCCAGCGCCTTGAGCTTGGCGTCTTCGCCGGACCCAGTGAAGCCAGATGCTTCGGCGTCCATTTGGGCTGCCAATTCAAACAGTTCACACGAGTTCATCGTTTCTCCAATACGGTTTTCGTCAACTTGGATGCTCCTGCCGGAATTCGCAACCGGTTAGCCTACCCGGTTTAACCGGTCGGCATATATGACGTACAGAAACGCGGCATCGTCGATCAGATCCGGTTGCCGACGTGACTGTCCCGGACATAGACGCGTTCGAAGAGAGGGCCGCTGAAGATCTGGCTGCAAGAGCGCAAGGGTTTGCCAACTCTGAAGAATACTGGCGGTGGCCGGCTGAAAATGTGTTGACCCGGAAAGTCCCATGAACCGAACCTCGGCTGGCTCTCGCTGGCCGGGGGGACCACTTTTTTATCTCAGAGAAAGTTCACCTTCGCTGCGAGTGGGCGGGTGTCTGGGAAGCGGAAAACAACAGTGACCCTAATATTCGGAGTTCCACCACCTATTCATCCCATCCCACGATTGCGTAGCTCCGTTTGCTGAATATGCCCACCAATCCTCAGCACTTTTAGCTGTCGACGCCCAGTATTCATCCCAATCAATGTCCGGAATTTCTATAGATTGCAGCTCTTCCAGCGTTGGTGTCAACTCAGCTGCCGCCTCCCAAGCTTGTGCTGGTGAGATCTTGGCGGCCTCCCATAATTCCTGCCTCGTCGGTACGCGCATTGCACAGACTCTTGCTTCACGTTCATCGGGCTCAGCACCCGGTTCAAACACTCGCTTCAAGGCATTCATGTCCCTAATTGTTTGACAAAGATCACTTAATTCCATGGCAGTGACACCGACGATGACCGCAGTCCCAAAATAGGGAACGGCTTTAGCTACCATGGCCCTGGTTCCTCGAGTTGCCATCGTCTTGGCTCGATCCGATATTACTGCGGCGGTTGCTCTAACAGCGGCCTTCTGCACTGCAACGTGGGCTCCAAGCTCTACAATTTCGCTACGCAGTTCGCGATTAAGACGCCGCTCACCCACTAATCCAGTTGAAAGATCAGATACTTCTCCAGTTCGCTCGCGTTTCAGCCTGCGTTCATCAGCCAGTTCAATACTGAGATTGACTATTTCATCTGCATACCGAGTTGCTACTGACCGGGAGCCGGTCACAGCCTCATACGCCGAAGATGCCATCCTGAAAGCCAACGCTGAGCAGTATGGTCTCAGGGTCAACTAATGCTCCTAAACTGGAATGCAATAGAGTTATCCGGCCAACGGGCGTTCAGAACAGATCCTGACGTATGGGGTTCAGTGCCCAATGAATCTGGGCCGCAAATCTAAGCCGGTCAATGGCATTCTCCGGTGTCTTGGGTGGCAATCCTGCTTTGATCGCCGCGTTGTTTAGACCCCGGCGTGAGGCGGGTCCAAATTGCCCGTCTCGGGTGACATTGATCCCTAGGCTCTGCAATATCGCCTGGGTTCCGGCATTGATGTCACTTTCAGTCAGTTCGCCCAGCAATTGTTGGGCCGCAGCGACCGCCTCAGGATTGTTGAGCGCAAGAACCTTGCCTGCGCGGGCAACCGCGGAGCTGGTTGGAATACGTGAGGATAGTTGATTGAGGGCAATCCATGCTCCATTGGCTCCGGCCCAAGCATCACCCCGCTGCAATCCCATATCATTCCAGGTCAGCGCCTCAACCGCATCGCTGTCGGGCAGATCGCCCTGCATGATCATTCTGGCAATCTCGGCAGGCGCAGTAGGGTGGCCCAGTTCGGCGGCCTGAGCAAAGAGATTTTTGGCCGCAGCGGGATCTTTGCTCAGACCGGCGATACCATCACGATGCACATAGCCCAGATTTGCCATGCCGTAGATGTCGCCGCGTTCGGCCGAGGCGTTGAGGTAGGATAATCCGCGTTTTGGCTGGGTCAGTTCTTTCGGCCCCCACAAATAGAAAACACCCAATTCGTTCAGAGAATAGGTATGACCCAATTCAACCGCGCGGCTGAGCAATTCGAACCCGCGTCTGCGGTCATCGAGGCTGGTGGAGCTGTTTAGCAGCCGCTTTCCGCGTGCGTGCATCGAAAAGGGGTCGCCCGCGGTGATACCCTTGTCCCACAAGTCGTTGGCCAATTTCTGGTCAAACGGAATAGCAATGACGTCGCGGTCAAGGTTGGGTGCAATCATGAGGTAGGCCAAGGCGTTATAGGCACGTACATGGCCCAGATCGGCGGCCGTTTGAAAAGCGGCAAAGGCCGCGACCAACCGCCCCTGACCCTGAAAAGCCCGGCCCAGTTGATAATGAAACCTGCCTATTTGGGGGGCTTGCACAGTGGCCTCGCGACAGGCCGTTTCTGCTGCCGCTACATCGACTTCATTTGGGAACCGATACAGCCCGACGCCTTGCAAATCCAACAGATCTCCGGCCTCCAGATCGCAAGCTGACGCAACCATTTCCAAATTTAGGGTGATATTTCTTTCGATTTCGCCCTGCGTCAATCGCAAGACCATACTGTCCACACGGTTCACATCTTGGGTGTTCCGTGATGAGATTTCGGCCAGTTTCGGAGTGTAGCTTAGGCTGAGCGCCTCACCGGTGGATTGCTCTATTGAGGAGACCCCGGATTGCGGGCGCGTCGTGATCGAAACTTCCGTTCCGGGCGACAGGAAGGGCAGAATTTCCGGGGCCAGCTCCAAGGACCGTCCCAGAGGTGCGGAAATTTTCAAAAATTCTGGAGTTTTAGCCAAAGACAGGCCACGGTGACCGCCTTCATTTGGCTGAACCTCAACGGCTTGAGTGCTGGGGCGCACAAACAGCTTCTCGGTCAAGGTTGAGCTTTCCCAAGTGACCTGTTCGTTGTCGGTTAGCCTGTATACCTCTCCGCGTACAGCCGACAAGATTGTGATTGCATCGTCTTGAGGACGCGCGGGAAACTGCCGGATGACTGAGGCCGTGTAGGGGCTGTTGAAACCCGGTTCACCGTCCAGAGCGGTGGCACCGGGAGAGGTTGAGAAGGCCACTAAAGTGTTCAGCGGCGGGCGAAAGACATCAAATCCTTCACGGGCCTCAAACAGCTCAGCCCCTATTTCCGCGGTGACCTTGATATCCGGTACCGGGTTGTCGCGGCAGGAATCTAGCATCAAGATCTGACTGTTGGCTTTGCCACCCAGAATGGCTGACACTCGGTCCAGAGTGACCGACTGGAACGGCAGGTCGTGAAGGTCCGTCAGCGCAGCATCGCTGGTCAGCAGATAGTTACGCCGCCCCAGCTGAATGCCGTGGCCAGCGTAATAGAAGAACACCTGTCCACCAACCCGGATGTTTAGCGCGGCCTGACGCAGCAGTGTTTCAAAACCGCGTTTGTCCAAGTCATAGCCTTCGTAAACTGTGTAGCCGAAGGATTTGAGCATGGCAGAAATTGCCTGCGCGTCCTTTAGCGTGTTGGTCAGGTCGGATATATGGCTATAGTTCTGGATTCCAACAACAACGGCAATTCCCGTTGCACCAGTTGATTTTGGCTTTTCAAATGCTGTCGTTGATAGAGCGGGTGCTGTGGTGTCGGCCGTTGCTGCAAGACCGTGAAACGATATTGCTAATACTATTGCTGCCAGCTTGAGTGCTAAGAATGTGGATTGGTTGGGCCGACGAGTCATCCCCAACTGCCTCCACCACCGCCTCCGTCACCACCGCCGCCACCGCCACCGCCGCCGCCACCACCGCCGTCGCCTCCACCACCGCCGTCGCCTCCACCGCCGTCACCATAGGAATAGCCACTAGCCTCGCCAGAGCCGGTGGATCCACTGTTTGAAATGCTGTTGGATACTTCTGGAGGGGCCGGTGACGGGTCTGAATTCACCCCATAGTTTTCAATCGGCGGGCATCCACCAAGTAAAGCTGTTGTAGAGATTAGAAAAATTACCTTTGAAACACGCATGAGCGATTCCCTCCGGGTTAAAACCAACTACCATGTAAACTAGGACTAAAAGTTTAGACGATTGGGGGGATTTTGGCAAATCTCAGCTTTATTTTGTGAACCAGTCTATTACCGGGGAACAATGTCAGGGCTGTTCAGTCGTGAACTAAGCCGCCATTCCACAAGTAGAATGCCTTCTCCCGCATGTTGAGGTTGTATTGGGGCAGCCTTCGGCTTCGGCCCCCGACATCTGGTCACTCGGCAGGTACCCGTCCCAGATCCGATCACATAGCTGAGCCTCCTGAGGATGGTCCGACCAGCGGTGAACGTCGATGGGGCGGGAGTGCCAGGGGTTCTCAATGTCTCCCATAGGTCACCTTTCTGGGGGGGGAAGGAAGAACCAGGGGTCTCTCCCCTCCGCCTTCTATTCATTACTTATACCTATTCCCAGCACCTTTGCCTGTCCCTCCCAAGAAGCAAGGGAGTTAGAGAACCCCGAGGGAGACAGTACAGGTACATCATCCAATAGGAGCTGCTAGAGACCCGTCAGCGCGCTCAGGCAGTAGTGTAATGTGGGAGACCCAACTGGGGCATTACTGGGGGCATTCTGAGCCAGTCAGGGCCAGAACCTCGGTCGCTGTTCTATGTAAGGAAGTACTGGCTGGGGTGGTAGCAGCCATCTTAAAGTTCTCGAATATCCATTGCCATTTGGTAAGATCCTGCCTTAAATATAAAATATCACCAAGTTACGTTCAACAAAGTCCAAAGCGTTCCAACCAGTTCCCACGTTAACTGTGGGAACGATAGTGGGAACGACTGACGAGGTTGCTATGGCAAAGAGATTGACGGTGAAGACAGTGGAGGCGTCAGAGCCAGGGCGCTACAGCGACGGAGGCGGACACGGTCTGATGTTGCTAGTGAAAGACACCGGGAGCCGCTTCTGGGTCCAGCGCCTAACAATTCGCGGGCGTCGCCGTGATATCGGGCTAGGGTCATTTCCGGTGGTTAGCTTGGCCGAAGCACGGAACCGGGCATTAGAAAACAAGCGCGCCGCCCTGCGCGGAGAAGACCCGTTGTCGGACAAGCGACGCGCCAAGGTCGAAGTCGCCAAGCGGAAGTCTTTCGCCGAAGCCGCCCAATTGGCTTGTGACGAGTTAGCAAGCGGGTGGAAAAGCCAGAAGGAACCAAAGGCATTTATGTCTTCCCTGAAGACCCATGTGTTCCCACACTTCGGTCTCATGGATGTCGGAGAGGTGACGAGCGCCGAAATCCGTCGCGCGGTTCTGAAATGTCGCAAAAAGGTACCGAACTTGGCGACCAAAGTGCAGCACCGGGTTCTGTCCGTATTCAAGTTTGCCGTTGCCGAGGGCCTGCGAGCCGACAACCCGGCGACCGCTGAAGCACTGGCGCTACCCAAGGCAGAAAAACACACCAAGAACAACCGCGCGCTTCCCTATTCTGAGGTCACTTGTGCCGTGGAAACCGTTAAGGCATCGGCCGCGTGGATCTCAACTAAGTGGGCGCTGGAATTCGCGGTGCTTACCGCTGGCCGTTCTGGAGAGGTTCGCGGGGCAAGGTGGGATGAAATAGACTTGGCAACCGCCACGTGGATTATCCCCAGCGCGCGGATGAAGATGGGTAGGGAACACAAGGTTCCTCTCAGCTCGGCTGCAGTGGCGGTTCTGAACAAAGCCGGCGCCCAGCGCGACGGCGGCGGCCTTGTATTCCCTTCAGTCATGGGCAAGGAGCTGTCAGACAGCACCCTGAGTAAGCTGCTGCGAGAATTGGGTGTGGCCAGCACAGTGCACGGCTTCCGCGCCTCCTTCCGTACTTGGGCACAGGAACAAGCCAACGTCCCCGAAGAGGTAGCCGAGGCCGCGCTGGCCCATGTCAAAGGCGACAAAACCGTGGCCGCCTATGCCCGCTCCAACCTGCTCGACAAGCGCCGAGGCCTAATGGACGCGTGGGCTGCATATCTGGGCGAAGACCGGGTCGGCAACGTGGTCGAACTTGGGGTTCGGGTATGAAGCCTGGATCATCCGCGCCAAAGCTCCGATCTCACCGCCGCCGTCGCCAAAACGGCGCGGACGCCCTACAAAAAAGGGGCAACGATCAAACCCTACGACTGATCACCAAACCAGAAAACTGGGGAATTTTACTTCGGCACTTCTTGGAAAATTCTCCGTGACGTCGACAAGCACGCATCAACGGAGAGGCGGCATGTCCGCCACCGGCATCCGGGCAAAGCCGTCGCTGTCCAGCGTCATCACATAAAACTGGTCACCGACCATCTTGCCGCCCGTGGTAATGCCCAAGGTACCATTCGGGTCCTGCAGGGTCCGCA
The DNA here is from genome assembly GCF_030285785.1 of Parasedimentitalea psychrophila. Lineage (NCBI taxonomy): Bacteria > Pseudomonadati > Pseudomonadota > Alphaproteobacteria > Rhodobacterales > Paracoccaceae > Parasedimentitalea > Parasedimentitalea psychrophila. Next base: position 859,364 of record NZ_CP127247.1, read on the forward strand.
GAATGCGCCCCTCGCCGTCGATTTGCACCAGCATGCCACGATGGATCGGCGCGGGCCGTACCTTGGGGCCCAACCGCCAGATCACCTTGCGCAGGAACGGATAGGGCATCAGCGCCTCGGCAGGCACCCGCGGGCTGGCAAAAGCCAGCCAATAGGTGCCATCACCCTGTGCCTCCAGATTATCGGGGTATCCGGGCAGATTATCCAGAAACACCTCGCGTTCTCCTGCCTTGGGGCCGCTTAGCCACAGCCGATGCACCCGTGCGCGGCCGGTTTCATTGATCAGCAGAAAGTCCTCATCCGGCGAAAGGGCCACGCCGTTAACATAGACGAACCCTGTGGCGATTTTCTCGACTGTCCCGTCGGGCTGGCGTCGTGCCACATAGCCAGTGTCGGACTGCTCCCAGATGGTCATCACCGAAGTCAGCTTGGTGCCGCCCAAAGTCTCGGGATCAAAGCGGTCAGTGGAGTTGGAGAAATAAATGGTGCCGTCCCGCGCCACATCTAGCTGGTTGGCATAGATTACTGGTGCCCCGTCGATTTCGCTCACAACAGATTCGAGTGTCCCCACTCCGGTCCAGCGCATCACACCGCGAAAACTGTCGGCAATATACAGTGCCCCGTCCGGCCCCGCCTTCAACCCCAGAGGTCTGCCGCCTAGCTGATCGACCACAACCGGTGACTCGCCATCGATGCGGTAAAGCCGCCCTGTCTGATCGGTAGTGTAGACGGCGCCGTCCGGCATTACTGCCAGATCCTCGGGCCCAATTGCACCGTCTGGCAGGGTAATCTTCACGGCCTTCTCCAGCGCGTGATTTGGAGCGTATTCGCCAGCAAAGCCGAAGGTCTTGAGAGGTTCATAGGCAACTGGCGCAACCGGCACTGGCCAGAACAGCAGATAGCCTAGGCCGACAACAACCAGTCCTATTGCAATACGCATTTGAAGTTCCCAAAATTTTTCACTCTGCGCGCTCCTCCATTGGTCAGGTAAGACCTATAGCAACAACTCTGATCCGACATTTCCAAAGTAGATCGTCTTCTTTTGCAAGTAGTAGCTGCTTTGAATCCCAATCAAGGCTCTTGTGCAAATTGTACCGTGCTCCGGGCATTTGTCACTTGAATTTGACCCCGCATTTGGTCTGATCGACACCTGTTTGGACAGACCCATTGAGCCGCGTTTCTTCAGGTTTTGCCATTGACGTAGTTGTGTCGAAGCCGACGGCGCGCGCGACCGATGGATAATCGCCAAAACGCGGTTGAACAGATCGCCGCTACCTGACGGGATTTCCCAGACACCTTGCCCAAGGTCCAGTTCCGAACAGGTCATATGCGAGACCTCAGCGCGGAGTTGCCCGGTGGCGATGACACACACACCAAGAGCGGACCAACGCCTGTCGCACATTTCGTCCAAAGCGTTCAGGCATGCGCTGCGTGAGCAGCGTGACGCCATGGCATGAGCTCGTGGAGACTAGTGACTTTGTGAGCTGCTATGCGGGAGAGGACCCATCAGCGTTGACGTCAGACAATCCTTAGAATTAATTTTACAACTCACATATTTTTATATGTATTTTCTGATATTGACAATATCATACCACAGAAAATACCACAGGACGTTAGCCGAACGGCCTAACTACCGCGCCAAGACACTTAGAACCGGCACACGCTACCTTTTATCCAATTCACGCCAATCAAAAAAGGTAATCATGCCTCAAATGGATATCCACGCCATATGGCTTGGCTGTTCGGGAGATCAGTGCCCGGCCAACAGAGTATCGGTGCCCTTGGCGCAAGTTGACATCTTCTGTCGCCTGCGAGTATTCGCGTAAATCGGCATCGAATTAATGCGGGTGACCCGAAACAAGCACCAAAGGCCCAACATCGACATTCCCTTCAAGATATACCTCCAAATTTGCTATGTCAGCTTGCGGGTGAACACCTGGTTCAGCGCATAGGTTAGGGCCGCCAGTACCGGCATCAGCAGCACAATACGATCAATGTCGGCACTGTCGCTGCCTTCCCAAGGGGCATTGCATGATGATGACGCCGACAAAGCCAACCGGCACCGCTCCCAGCGGTGCTGTCAGAACAGTTCGAACTGGTCTCTGCAAGGACTATATGACTGTCCTTTATGCCGCGCCAAGTAGGCGCCACTCAGCGAGAGCGGCGGTGCGGTTGAGCTTGCAATTTTCGCGTGAATAAAGGTGACGTTACTGGTTGAAGTGATTGTAAACCGAGGCGTGTACGGAGACGAACTTCTGCAAACTTCGCATTCGGCGGAAGCGCAGCATGGCTCGCTCTCGTCGTCGAAATGGCCCCTTCTCGTGGTTTGCTGGCAAACCACTGCTAGGCAGCGGATGAGAATTCTCAGCCCGGTTATTCAACCTACGGTCGGTTTCTTGTTTGTCAGCATTGCCGATGACCTTCATCGCGGCGCCGTAAGACCGAAGTAGATCGGTCGCGATGACATGTGGTGGGCCAAAGCGCTTCATTGTTTTTCTGAGGAATTTCAGTGCCACTTTGCGGTCACGGCGCTTGGTGACATGCCTTTCAAGCACCTCGCCCTCGTGATCCACAGCCCGCCAGAGGTAATGAGTTTCACAGTTGATTTTTACGAACACCTCGTCCAAATGCCATTTCCAATTCGAATAAGCACCAAGTTGCTGCGCCCGTTTTCCTCGAGTCTCCGCTGTGAACAACGGCCCAAAGCGATTCCACCAAAATCGCACGGTCTCAAAATCGCACAGTCTCATGGCCGATTTCGATCCCGCGCTCATGCAGAAAATCCTCCACATTTCGGAGCAACAGGGGGAACCGGACGTACAACATCACCGCAAGGCGGATGATGTCGGGACTGGTCTTGAAATACCGAAATGGGCTGTGTTTTATCATGCCGAGAAGCTAAATCGCCGCCCTGCCCTTCACAACCGAGTTTATTCTGACAAGACCCGCTGGATTTGTTCCTCAGGGGCTGTTGATAAATCAGCAACCGTTTGATCAGCAGCTAAAGGCCAGGACTCTACTGATCTCGTTCAGCCCTCGGCCGGATTGATCCATCCATGTATTAAAGGCTCTCTGAACTGCCCTCATCGCGGTTTTTGAGGTCGCGGTTTTATCGATCACGCCTTCGGCAATCAACCGTGCGGTGACATCGCGTGACAGGATGAAAGCGTCTCTGCCGGCAAAGCGCATGGCATATTGACCGGTCATCGCGCCCAACCGGCTCCCGCGCTTCTTCAGCATTTCCAGCAACTCGTTGTAGTCGTCCGAAGGCCAGCCGCCCAGTACCTGACCGACGCCGCCCTCATCTCTCAATTCGAGCAAAAAGGCGGCATTGTCCCGGACCGTAGCAATCTTGGCGCCATTGCGCACAATGCTTTTGTCTCCCAGCAGGGCGTCGAATTTCTCGTCATCCATAAAGGCGCAGCGACCGACGTCGAAACCGTCGAAAGCCGTCTCGAACCCGTCCCATTTTGCCTCAACGACTTTCCAATTGAACCCTGCCTGAAAGACGCATTTGGTCAGAGTGGACAGCCAACGATCTTCAGGTAGAGCAGTGATGTCGGGGGCGGGTTTCACTAGCTTGGCTTCGAGTGCAGCTGCGCCACCGTGACGGTCGGCTGAAATGGCATAGATTTCGTCAAATGTGCGCATGAAAGGGTCCCTGTTTTGCTGCAGTTTAGCGCGGGACGGGGCGCAGCTCTACCAGCGATTTACCCACACCGAACGGTGCAGCAAAACAAACTACCCGGATCGCCAGCGGGGGGATGAGCTGAGCGTTCAGATCGCGGAGGCTGCATGGTTAACAAAAAGGAAGCGAGATTTTAGACCGAGACACCCGAAAGCAGAGTTTCTCGCGACAGCGTTTCCTTGGCCCCCTCCAGAATGATCTCGCCCCGGCGCAACACGATACATTGGTCGGCCAGCCCATAGGCGAACTCAAAGAACTGCTCGACCAGAATGATCGCCATATCGCCCTGATCTCTCAGCATACGAATGACTTCACCAATTTGCTGAATGATATTGGGCTGAATGCCTTCGGTTGGTTCGTCCAGGATCAACAGCTTTGGCCGGGTGATCAGGGCACGGGCGATGGCCAGTTGCTGTTGCTGGCCACCGGACAGATCACCGCCGCGACGGTTGATCATATCGCGCAGCACCGGGAACAGATCAAAGATGTGGTCGGGGATTTCATGCTGATCGCGCCGCAGGCAGGCAAAGCCGGTTTCCAAATTTTCGCGGACGGTCAGCAGCGGAAAGATGTCACGCCCTTGTGGAACCGAGGCAATTCCGGCGCGGGCCAGCACATGGGCAGGTTCCATTCCCATCTCCTGGCCATCCAGCCACATCTGCCCCCCCGAGCGCAGATGAGTGCCGGTGATCGCCTTCATCAGGCTGGTTTTGCCAACGCCGTTACAGCCCATGACGCAGGTTATTTCACCGGCGCGGGCCTCCATCGAGATGTCGCGCAGAATTTGCGAATGCCCGTAGTGCAGCGTGAGATCTTTGAGTTTCAACATTTCTTATCGCCCCAGATAGACGTCGATGACTTGTGCGTTTGAGGTCACGTGATCCAGTGATCCTTCGGCCAGGACTGCGCCCTCGTGCAGCACAGTGACCTTGCAGCCAAGGCGGCGCACAAATTCCATGTCGTGTTCCACCACCACCACCGCGCGGGTTTTGGCGGCTGCAACCAGCAGGGATGATGTGTGTTCGCGCTCTTCCGGGGTCATCCCCGCCGCCGGTTCATCGACCAGCAACAGGCGTGGTTCCTGTGCCAGCAACATGCCGATCTCCAGCCATTGTTTCTGACCGTGGCTCAGCTCGCCAGCCAGCCGCCCCAGTTCCGTCGCCAGCCCGACCTCTTCGGCCAATTCATCGATGCGCCCCAGATCTGCCTTGCTGGGACGATAAAACAGCACCGCAAGAAATCCCCGATCCTTTTTCAACGCCATCAAGAAGTTTTCCCGCACGCTTTGGTCCTCAAACACCGTGGGCTTCTGGAACTTGCGCCCGATCCCCTCCCGCGCGATCTGAGCCTCATTCATGCTCAGCAGCGAGATGGATTTGTCGCCCCAAATCACCCGACCCTCGTCGGGGCGGGTCTTGCCGGTGACAATATCCATGAATGTGGTCTTGCCAGCGCCGTTGGGGCCAATCACTGCGCGTAGCTCGCCCTCGGCAATCTGGAACGACAGGTTGTTGATCGCCTTGAACCCGTCAAAGCTGACCGAGACGCCCGAAACTTCGAGAAGCGCACTCATGTGTCGCCCTCCTTTTTAAAGAGGTCAAACAGCCCACCGATGCCCTTGGGGGCAAACAGGGTGACGGTGACAAAGGACAGCCCTAGCAGCACCAGCCACCAATCCACCCATTTGATGGTGAAGAACCCAAGTGGAATGTCAGGGGCCTGACCGCCAGTGAACCAGCTTGAAATCAGGCTGACAAAGCCCGCGCCGATCACAGCGCCGTACAGGCGCCCCCTGCCCCCAATAGCAACCCAAACCGCCAAATAGATCGAGGCTATGGGCACGATTTCAGCCGGGTTGATGATACCCGCTTGCGGATAATACAGCGCGCCGGCAATCGCCGCGATGCAGGCTGTCAGGATGAACACCGCCAGTTTGAAACCCTCGACCGAGTAGCCCAGGAAGCGCACCCGTGTTTCATTGTCGCGAATGCCACGAATGACCGAGCCGAATTTGCCCGAGACAATCCAAGCCGCCAGCACATAACCCAGCGCCAGCGCCATGGCTGAGGCCAGGAAAAACCACATGGACACGATGGACTGCGGCGCCTCGACCCCCGGCAGGTTCTGCAAGCCGGACAAGCCGTTGTTGCCGCGCAACCCGCTGTCGTTCTGGAACAGGTACAGCGCCAGCGCCAGGGTCATCGCCTGCGTCAGGATCGACAGGTAAACCCCGGTCACCCGGCTGCGGAAGGCCAACCAGCCAAACACCAGCGCCAACAGGCCGGGCACCAGCAGCACCAGCAGCAGTTGAATGCCCAGACTGTCGGCAAAAGCCCAGACCAGCGGGAAGTCACTGCTGCCGACCACGCCAAAAATCTGGTTGCCGATGCCGTCGATGATCTCGGTATCGGTCGGCGGGATCTGCCCCTGCATCAGCGCCTCGGTCACGATCAGGCGGGTGCGCTCATACATCAGCCACATGCCTATCATATAGCCGCCCATCCCGAAAAAGGCGAAGTGGCCAAGACTGAGGATGCCGGTATAACCCCAGATCAGATCCATGGCGACCGCGATCAGGCACAGGCACAACGTCTTGCCCAGCGTCTTGATAAAGCTGGTCGAGATTATGCCGATGCCAAAACCCTCAGACAGGATGGTGACGGTGATAGTGAAGGCGGCCAGTGCCAGCAGAAAGATCAGCACCGACGGGTTTTTGGCGATAAAGGATGTCCGCATGGGTTAATCTCCTGCCGCACGACCCTTGAGCGCGATGATGCCGCGGGGTCTAAACTGGATGAAAATGATGATGAAGATGATCATGTAAGTCTGCGCTGCCAGCGTATTGGAGGGGTTCCCCCATTCGATGCCTTTTTGCAGGAAGCCGATCATGGTGGCGCCAGCCAGCGCACCCCAGATATTGCCGACACCACCAACCACCACGGTCATGAAGCTTTGCACGATATAATCGTTGCCCATTTCCGAGGTCACCTTGGCAAACAGCCCGATGGCCACGCCGGCCACACCTGCGATGCCCGATCCAAGGCCAAAGGTCAGCATATTGACGCGCTCAGGGTTGATCCCCATCGAGGCCGCCATGCGCGGGTTTTGGGTGACTGTACGGGTTTCCAACCCGAACCGGGTGCGCTTCATGATAAACAGGAACACGCCCAGAAAGATCAGCGCCAGAATGAAGATGGCGATGCGGATGTAGCTGATCGACACCACGTCATTCATGACCCATGCGCCGTCCAGCCAGCCCGGTGCGGTCAGCGGACGTGCTTGGGTGCCAAAGATGTTCTTGGCCAACTGTTGCAGCGCAATCGAGATCCCGAAGGTGGCCAGCAGCGTTTCCAGTGGGCGGTTGTAGAGAAAGCGGATCACCAGCCGCTCCATCGCGACGCCAGCGGCAAAGGTCACCGCAAAGGCCAGTGGCAGCGCCACAAGGATGGAGATTGTGTGGTTGGGGATGACCTGTTGAACCACGTAGCCGGTATAGGCGCCCATCATGATAAACTCGCCATGGGCCATATTGATTACGCCCATCACGCCAAATGTGATGGCCAGACCGATGGCGGCAAGGAAGTAGATTGAGGCGAGTGAAATCGCGTCCAGCCCCAAATCCAGCGCTTGGTTCATACCGACCTTCAGCTCGATCTTAGTCAGAGCCTCGGTGGCGGCGTTGGTGACTATGGCCGAGGGCTCGGCATAGGTCTCGTAGAAAGTGTAATCGTTCAGTGTCTTGGTGATGTCATCCTCGCCAACAAAGGCGGGGGCCAGGGATTGTTCGGCAAGTTGGTCATAGGCCTGGCGTCGGATGACGGGATCCGAGAGTTGGTCAACAGACACCTTTTCAACCCGACCACCGTCTATATGTTCGACCAGAGCGGCGCGAATGTCGGTCGGTGTTGTTGGCGCAGGGGCGAGGTTACTGGCGACCAGCAGATCATAGGCCTGCACGCTATCTAGGTTGTCCGTTCCTGGCTTTAGAAGCCCCGCGATATTGACGTCGTCTGGCAAATCGCCTGCGGTCACATTCAGGGTTTTGGCCACCAAGAGATTGAGCGTCGCCCTGACATCCACCCCCAGGTCACCGTCAAACGATTGGATCGCGCCGACGCGGGTGGCGGGGTCTGGATCAAAAGAGATGGTCAGCAGCCGTTCCAGCCGGGATTTTCGGGATTTCAAAACCGCGTCCACCTCATCCTCGATAGAGATTCGCAATGGGGCCAGTTGGTCAGCCGAAGGCGTGCGCTCCATAGCCAGTAGCGCCTCAGCCCGTTTGACGGGATCAGCATCACTCAATTGGAACTGCACCAAGGCCGTGGCGATAAGGGCCCGCACACCACTGTTGGGTTTGAGCTGCTTCAGGTCTTTCTTGGCAAGTTCGCCGACGGCATCGCCGCTGTCTGGATCACTAAGGGCGTACTGCCGCTTAGCCACTTCTGTGCCAACGAAGAACAACCCATCCGAGCGACGTTGCCAGACTTGCTTGCCGCCCCATGCCTCAAGAAAGCTCTGCGCCTGCTGCGAGTTACTGGCGGCGATTTCTTCGATCACTGGCCCGATGGTCTTGCGAGAAGATTTCTCGACCAGTGTTTTGTTCTCTCGCAGGATCTCCTGCAAAGTTATGCCTTGGGCAAGCCCGGCCTGGCACCAGCAGATCACTGCAAGGCACGCAATTAGTCTTCGTATCATGGTAATGAGTCCGCCCAGGGAGGGACGAGAGCCTGATGGCTCTCGTCATAGTTTCTCGAACCTTAGTAGTTTGACAGTGTCTGAACGCAGGTCTTGGTTGTGGTGTTGTACATACCGCAACCCAGCTCTTTCCAATCCGAAACCAGAACAGAGGATTCGGGCAGGAAGTCGGTCCAGGCATCGCCATTCACTTCGTCAGTCTGGCTGATGATGTCGAATTGGCCGTCCGCCTGGATTTCTCCAATCAGAACCGGCTTGGCCAGGTGGTGGTTGGGCAGCATCACGGCGGTACCGCCGGTCAAGTTACCGAACTCCTGGCCGTACATCGCGGTGCGTACGGCATCCACATCGGTGGTCTCAGCGGCGGTTGCGGCGTTGATCCACATGTTGAAGCCAATGTAGTGAGCCTCCATCGGGTCATTGGTCACCCGCTCTTCGCCCATGGTCGCTCTCCATTTGGCGACAAAGGCTTCGTTCACCTCGGTGTCTGCCGACTGGAAGTAGTTCCAGGCTGCCAGGTGACCGATCAGGTTGGAGGTATCCAGACCCGACAGCTCTTCTTCACCAACCGAGAATGCAATAACCGGAATGTCATCCGCCGAGATGCCAGCCGCGGCCAGTTCCTTGTAGAAACCGATGTTTGCGTCACCGTTGATAGTCGAGATCACGCCGACCTTTTTGCCGTCAGCGCCAAGGGCCACAACGTCTGCAACGATCTTGGACCAGTCCGAGTGGCCAAAGGGGGTGTAGTTGACGAAAATATCACTATCGGCGATGCCTTTGTTCTTTAGGTAGGCCGCAAGAATGTTGTTGGTGGTGCGGGGGTAGACATAGTCGGTGCCCAGCAGCGCGAACTTCTCGACGCCCAGCTCTTCCAGAAAGTAATCCGTGGCCGGGATCGCCTGTTGGTTTGGCGCAGCGCCGGTATAAAAGACGTTTCTGGAACTTTCTTCACCTTCGTACTGAACGGGGTAGAACAGCAAGCCGTTCAGCTCTTCGATCACTGGCAGAACCGACTTGCGGCTGACGCTGGTCCAGTTGCCAAAAATCACGTCCACCTCATGCACGCTCAGCAATTCACGGGCTTTTTCAGCAAACAGCGGCCAGTCCGAGGCTGGATCGACCACCACAGCTTCCAGCTGTTTACCCAGCAGGCCGCCCTTGGCATTCTGCTCGTCGATCAGCATCAGCATGGTGTCTTTTAACGTTGTCTCAGAAATCGCCATTGTGCCGGACAGTGAATGCAGAACGCCAACTTTGATGGTGTCACCAGCCAGTGCGGCCCCGGACATGACACTCAGCGCCAGCACACTTGCAGCGGTTTTCTTTAGAAACGACATAGTAACCCTCCAGGCAGGGTGCGCAGGAATGCTTGCCTTTTAACGGCTGCACTACTACGTCGACCCTGCAACGTTTGTTGCAAATCGTGTGGCGGCCGCATCGAGGTCCAATTCGTATGGTCGTCACACACCTAAATTTTCCTGAGATCGCAAAGTTGGTTGCCACCCAGTCGCACCAGAGGTTCTGCCTGGCAGGATGATTGGCAACCGCCGGAGCGGTAATTCAGAGGCCAAACCCTACACCTGATTAATTTGCAGGCGACTAATTGCAGCTACGCCCAATTATTAGCCATCCATTCTTTTGCAGGCCTTCATTGCTGCCGGTTTTCTAGTTATCGCCGCTCTGCTGTGCTCAATATTCTGCCAAGCCAAGGGCATGTTGGGGAGACAGGCATCACAATTCGGCAGGACATAAGAAATGCGGCAGCAGTCGTGGATCAACCGCGCGCCGTTGGGGCTGCGCGGGTTTCTTCGCAGCTGAAGACTGGCAAAACCCGCCTGGCAAACCTGCGCCAGTCGGGATCTCTTAAGTTGCTGTTTCCACGCAAAACTTCGGGCCTTGAGGCGGTGATGATCAACACTGCCGGCGGCATAACCGGCGGCGATCGATTTTCAATTGCCGCCGAAGCCGGTGACAACAGTCAGATGACGCTGACCACCCAGGCTGCTGAACGGATCTATCGCGCACAGCCCGGTCAGATCGCACGGATGGACACCCGCCTGCGGGTTGGCGCGCACGCCCGCCTGAACTGGATGCCGCAGGAAACCATTCTGTATAATCGCTGCGCGTTCCAGCGCCGTTTGACAGCAGATCTGGCGGAGGATGCAGAATTGCTGGTGGTCGAGCCTTTGGTATTTGGCCGCATTGCCATGGGCGAGGTCCTGAGCCAGGCTCACTTCCTTGATCGCATTGATATTCGCCGCTGTGGGCGACGGCTCTATTATGACGCGGTCAAGCTGGACGGGGATGTTACCGCAAAGCTGGCCCGGCCAGCGGTGGCCAATGGCGCGCAGTCTATGGCCAATCTGATTTTCACCGCACCAGATGCCGAGCGTCACCTGACGTTTATCCGCGAGACCCTGCCCGATACCGGCGGCGTGTCCCTGATTGGCCCTGATCTGCTGGTGATGCGCCTGCTGGCCGAGGACAGTTTCGTGCTGCGCAAATCCCTTTTACCCATTCTTGACCGGCTGACCGACAACGGCTTGCCGCTCTGCTGGAGACTATAACATGAAATTGACCCCGCGTGAAAAAGACAAGCTGCTGATTGCCATGGCCGCCGAGGTTGCCCGCAAGCGGTTGGCCCGTGGCGTCAAGCTGAACTACCCCGAGGCAATTGCGCTGATCACCGACGCCGTTGTCGAAGGGGCGCGCGATGGCCGATCGGTTGCCGACATGATGGAAGCCGGGGCCGAGGTTATCACCATCGAGCAGTGCATGGATGGCATTTCGGATATGATCCCAGACGTTCAGGTCGAGGCAACCTTTCCCGACGGCACCAAGCTGGTCACCGTTCACAACCCCATTCGATAAGGACATTGACATGAAAAATCTGACACTGCTGCCCTTGTTGGCGTTTGCCTCTCCTGCCCTGGCACATACAGGCGCGCATATTCACCCGCATGAGGCCGCTGGCTGGTTGCCGCTGGTTCTGGGTCTGACCGCCATCGCAGGCGCATCCATTCTGGCCTATGCCCGGAGCAGCCGCAAGTGATCCCCGGAGAGCTGTTCCCCGCTGACGGCGATCTGACGCTGAATGCTGACAGGCAGGCGCGGATGCTGATGGTGGCAAACACCGGCGACCGGCCGGTGCAGGTGGGTAGCCACTACCATTTTGCCGAAGTCAATCCCTCATTGGATTTTGATCGCTATGCCAGTTTGGGTATGCGCCTAGACATTCCTGCCGGCACCGCCGTGCGGTTCGAGCCCGGTCAGCGGCGTCAGGTTATGGTCGTTCCCTATGGTGGCGCACGGCGCATTTATGGGTTCAACCAACATATCATGGGAGAGCTCAAAGATGCCCGGTAAGATTTCCCGTGCCAACTATGCCGCGATGTATGGCCCAACCACTGGCGACCGCCTGCGTCTGGCGGATACCGATCTGATCATCGAAGTCGAGCGCGACCTGACCACTTACGGCGAAGAGGTCAAATTTGGCGGTGGCAAGGTGATCCGCGATGGGATGGGGCAATCGCAGGTCACACGCGCCGCTGGGGCCGTGGATACGGTCATCACCAATGCGCTGATCGTCGATCACTCGGGAATCTACAAAGCCGATGTTGCACTCAAAAGCGGGCGCATTGCCAAGATCGGCAAGGCCGGGAACCCGGACACGCAGCCCGGTGTTGATATCATCATTGGCCCTGGCACCGAGATTATCGCGGGTGAGGGCAAGATCTTGACGGCGGGTGGCTTTGACAGCCACATCCACTTTATTTGCCCGCAGCAGATCGAGGATGCGCTGCATTCAGGGTTAACCACCATGCTGGGCGGCGGCACCGGCCCGGCACATGGCACATTGGCCACCACCTGCACCCCCGGTCCCTGGCATTTGGGGCGGATGTTGCAATCAGCAGATGCCTTTCCGATGAACATGGCCTTTGCCGGCAAGGGCAACGCCAGCCTGCCGTTTGCCCTGGAAGAGCAAGTAAAAGGTGGCGCTTGTGCGCTGAAGCTGCACGAGGATTGGGGAACCACGCCAGCCACCATCGATTGCTGCCTGAGTGTGGCCGACGCGATGGATGTACAGGTGATGATCCACACCGACACCCTGAACGAGAGCGGCTTTGTCGAGCACACCCTTGGCGCCATGAAGGGCCGCACCATTCACGCCTTTCACACCGAAGGCGCAGGCGGCGGTCATGCGCCGGACATCATCAAGATCTGCGGTGAGGAGCATGTGTTGCCCTCCTCCACCAACCCGACCCTACCTTTTACCGTCAACACTCTGGAGGAACACCTCGACATGTTGATGGTATGTCACCATCTGGACAAGTCGATCCCCGAGGATGTCGCCTTTGCCGAAAGCCGCATCCGCCGCGAGACTATTGCCGCCGAGGACATCCTGCACGACATGGGGGCGTTCTCGATCATTGCCTCGGACAGTCAGGCGATGGGGCGTGTGGGCGAGGTGCTGATCCGCACCTGGCAGACCGCCGACAAGATGAAGAAACAGCGCGGCCGTCTGGCCGAGGAGACCGGCGAGAATGATAACTTCCGGGTGCGTCGCTATATCGCCAAATACACCATCAACCCGGCCATCGCCCACGGCATCAGCCATGAAATCGGCAGCATCGCAGAGGGCAAGCGCGCCGATCTGGTGCTGTGGAGCCCGGCGTTCTTTGGGGTAAAGCCGGAAATGATTTTGATGTCCGGCACCATTGTCTGTGCGCAGATGGGCGACCCCAATGCCTCGATCCCGACCCCGCAGCCGGTCTATACCCGCCCGATGTTTGGCGCCTATGGCCGGTCGCTTGAAAACAGCGCCGTCACCTTTGTCTCCGAGGCGGCGCAGGCGGATGGCATCCGAGAAAAACTGGGGCTGGCCAAGCAGACCGTGGCAGTGCGCAACACCCGTAACATCGGCAAGTCAGATTTGATCCTGAATAACGCCACGCCAGAGATGGAAGTGAACCCCGAAACCTATGAAGTGCGCGCCGATGGCGAGCTGCTGACCTGCCAGCCAGCCGAAGTGCTGCCCATGGCTCAACGCTATTTCCTGTTCTAAGAGGCTCAATATGCAAAGAATTCAGTATGGTATGTCCGGAATGCATGGCGGAGCTTCTGAAGCAACACTGGTGAATGCTGCACGTGCTGCATACTCCTGTGGCAATCGCAGCAACAACACAGACCGTTTCTATCCGCTCCCCTTTCGCGGTACTCAAGCGCGGCCTGTCAGCCATCTTTATGGGTCTGATCAACGTGGTCGAAGCCAATCCCCGCTATCGTCAGATCCAGCAACTGCAAGCGCTGAGCGACGAGCAGTTGGTGAGAAAAGGCCTGCGTCGCGACGACATCGTAATGCACGTGTTTGGTCACTGGATGTAAGCACCCATCAGGGTATGCTGTCATGAGTGCCCCGTCGATGATCTGCCGTGCCTATCACGGCCATGCGCACAATCCGGCCCCTGTTGATCGGGTTGTGCTTGACTATGACGCCCGTTTTATGCGCCGCAAGGTGCTGACCACCGAAGGTGGCGAGCGGCTGTTGGTTGACCTGCCCCAAACCACATCGCTGAATCACCAAGGCGTGCTGCGGCTAGAAGACGGTGGTGAGATCGAGGTCATCGCGGCGGTGGAAAAGCTGTTGCAGATTACCGGCGATGACCTGACCCGGATGGCCTGGCACATTGGCAACCGCCATACCCCCTGCCAGATCGAGCCAACCCGCCTGCTGATCCAACATGATCATGTAATCCACGACATGCTGAACCTCTTGGGCGCTACGTTGAACGAGGTAACCGAGGCCTTCACCCCCGAGGGCGGCGCCTATGGCCACGGGCGCACCCATTCCCATGCGCATTGATCCGAGCATCACATTGTTGCAGCAATGGCTTTCGCCTGCTTATCCAGTGGGGGCCTTTGCCTATTCCCATGGGCTGGACTCTGCGGTGGAGACTGGGGCCATTGGCTCGGTTGATGATCTGAGGCTTTGGCTAGAGGATCTGCTGACCAGCGGTGCAGGCTACAGTGATCCAATTTTGCTGATCGCAGCCTATCGCTACAGGGATGCTGAAGACTTGCAGGACATTGACCAGATGGCACGCGCCTTTGCTCCGTCAAAAGAGCGCCTGGCTGAAACAGACCTGCAAGGCGCGGCGTTTTGCCAGACAACAGCCGCAATTTCGGGCCACGAGATTGCCAACCTGACCTACCCTGTTGCACTGGGCTATGCCGCCCGACTTCATAATCTGCCGCTAGACGTAACGGTGCATATGTATCTGCATGCTTTTGCGTCTAACCTTGTGGCCGCGGCACAGCGGTTGATGCCGGTTGGTCAGGTCGAGGGCCAGCGTCTGCTATCCGCTTTGGCCCCGCTGATCGCCAAGGCGGCGCAGGACGCCCAGACAGCTGAGATAAACGACCTGAGTGGCTGTTGCTTTCTGGCCGATATTTCATCCATGCAACACGAAACCCAATACTCAAGGATGTTCCGCTCATGAGCACTTTTAACGGCCCTTTGCGGATTGGTATCGGCGGCCCGGTCGGAGCTGGCAAGACCACCCTGACCGCTGCCCTGGCACGGATCTTGTCTAAGACCCACTCGATCGGTGTCATCACCAACGACATCTACACGCAAGAGGACGCCGAGGCCTTGATGCGCATGCAGATCTTGCCGCAGGATCGGGTGATTGGTGTTGAAACTGGCGGCTGTCCCCATACCGCAATCCGGGAAGACGCCTCGATCAACCTCGCGGCCATTGCCGAGTTGCAAAGCAGGCACCCCGATATCGAGATCGTCCTGATCGAAAGCGGCGGCGACAATCTGTCTGCAACCTTCAGCCCGGAACTGGCGGATGTGACCATCTACGTTATCGATGTTGCCGCTGGCGAGGAAATCCCCCGCAAAGGTGGGCCGGCCATCACCAGATCGGATATTTTGGTCATCAACAAAACGGATCTGGCCCCTTATGTTGGCGCCTCGCTAGAAGTCATGGATCGGGATGCAAGGCGCATGCGTGGCGACGGGCCATTTTTCTTTGCCAGCCTGAAACACAACCAAGGGGTCTCGGACATCATAACCCAACTTGCCGAGATTGGCGGGTTTTCCTTCGGCTAGAGCAGGCCATAAAATGGTGGTGTCATGTGTGGACATATATGGACCCTGCGTTATTGCAACAGTCGGTGCTGTCAGACCAATTCGAACTGGTCTCTGCAAGGGGCTCTGTTGAAGTTCGTCCCTGATCCCGGACACTGGGGTACTTTACCCCTGTCCATGAAAGGGGCACCAAATGGGTCAACAGCGACGGAAATATACGGACGATTATAAGGCTGCGGCAGTTGAACGACTTTATGAGCCGGGTGCGACGCAGGGTAGCGTGTCGAGCGAGCTTACCCGGATTGTCCAATTGATGTACTTTCTCTCCGGCGCTTGGTGCAGTTTTAGTCCGGCGTTGGGCCAAGTCCCAGTGGTTGTCGCACCGAAATCTCAGTCCAAGTGAGACATAGAACCTTCACCGCCCAGCTAAGAGATGCCGCCCTGAAAGACTAATCCATGATGGACGTATGTATACGTCCACACATGACAGTGCCCTCCCGACCAGGATGTGACAGCCAGCAAGCCATTAGAAAAATGGTGTTTCACGAAAGCAATTTATATTGATCTAAATCACGATCCAGACTTACGCCATCCCGCCGCTCGGGCCTCAGTCTCGGAACAAAACCACCGCTCGCCTTTGGCTTCATTGATCCTTGTCCGCTCGTACTGAGCCTCCCCCAAAAAAAGTGGTCCGCGCCTATGGTTAGGAAACCGGAGGACCATAGATGGCGATCAAGAGACCCAAGCCCGAAGAGATTGTCGTGAAGTTACGGCAGGTTGAAGTCCTGATGGGGCAAGGTATGCCCCGGATTGACGCAATCAGACAGATCAGTGTGACTGAACAAACCTATTACCGCTGGAAGAAGAAATACGGCGGAATGGACCTGTCACGGTATTGTTCCGCCCCTTTGAGAGCATATTCTGCCCCAAAGGAGATACACCATGGCACCACGACCATCCGAAGAATTCAAACGCGACGCAGTGCGGATCGCACTGACCAGCGGGCTGACCCGCCGACAGGTGTCCTCCGATCTTGGGGTTGGTATGTCCACCCTGTGCAAGTGGATCAGAACCTATCGTGACGCGGACGTTGTTTCGAAAGAGGATCAGGAACTGGCCAATGAGAACGAGCGCCTTCGCCGGGAAAACCGCCTTCTACGTGAGGAGAGGGAGCTGCTAAAAAAAGCAACAATCTTCTTTGCGGACCAAAGCAAATGAGGTTTTCATTTGTTGAAAAGCACCGCAATAGCATTCCCACAGAGCGACTTTGCCGGATTGTGGATGTCACCCCACGTGGCTACCGAGCCTGACGCAAACGCCCTGCCTGCCAGCGTCAACGTGGGGATATGGTTCTGTTGGCCCACATCCGGGAGCAGCACCGCCTGAGTTTGCAGAGCTACGGCCGACCGAGAATGGTCGAAGAACTGAAAGAGCTTGGTCTGGATATTGGTCACCGCCGTGTCGGCCGATTGATGCGCCAGAACGGCATATCTGTTGTCAGAACCCGTAAGTACAAGGCCACAACGGACAGCAATCACAAGTTCAACATCACGCCAAACCTGCTGAACCGGAACTTCTCAGCAGATCGACCCAATCAAAAATGGGTTGTTGATATCAGCTACATCTGGACCCGCGAGGGCTGGCTCTATCTGGCCGTGGTTCTGGACCTGTACTCCAGGCGCGTGGTCGGTTGGGCTGTCAGCAACCGGATGAAGCGCGATCTGGCCATACGGGCGCTGAACATGGCCATAACCCTGCGCAGGCCGCCCAAAGGATGCATCCATCATTCTGATAGGGGCAGCCAATATTGCTCGCAGGATTACCAGAAAATCCTGCGCCGGTATGGCTTCAAGGTATCCATGAGCGGCAAGGGTAATTGCTATGATAACGCCGCAATGGAAACCTTCTTCAAAACCATCAAAGCGGAATTGATCTGGCGGCACTCTTGGCAAACCCGCAGGGCTGCTGAGATCGCCATCTTCGAGTACATTAATGGGTTCTATAATCCCCGCCGGAGACACTCGGCATTAGGCTGGAAAAGTCCCTTGGCTTTTGAAAAGATCGCCGCCTAAATGAGCACAAGGGGCGGAACGAAAGCGGGACAGGTCCAGAATGGGCACGGAACAACTCAAGGAACTGAAGCGTCTTCAGAAAGAGAACGAGCGCCTTCGGCGGGTAGTGTCGCAAACTTTTGGACCCCTGTTGCACTTCTCGACAGTGGCATTCATTGGGCAGTGTTTCGACATCTCATTCAAGGTTTAAGCGATTGATCAGTTTCAAAGGCGCGCACTATCCGAAATCTGTGATTCTATACGCCGTCTATTTCTATGTTCGGTTTGCGGTATCGTATCGCGACCTCGAAGAGATCATGGCCGAACGCGGCGTCGCAGTGGATCACGCAACGCTCAATCGTTGGGCCGAAAAATACGCGGGTGCAATCGCCAATGAGGCTCATCGTCGGAAGGCGCCGACCGGTCGATCTTGGCGGATGGACGAGACCTACGTGAAGGTCAAAGGGCGCTGGACATATCTCTATCGGGCGATAGACAAATGCGGAAAAACCCTTGATTTCATGCTGTCCGAACGACGTGATGAAGTGGCGGCGACCGCATTTTTCACCAAAGTGATCGCCAGCAACGGTTGGCCAGACAAAGTCGTCATCGACAAGAGCGGATCAAACGCCGCAGGTCTGTTCAACATGAATTGCCTGCTGGTGATGCATAACTGGTGTTGGTTGATCGACGTCCTGCAGGTGAAATATCTCAATAACATCATCGAACAGGATCACCGTTTCATAAAGAATATCACCCGCCCCATGCAGACCTTCAAATCGTTCAATTCAGCCGCCGCCACTCTGGCGGGCATCGAAGTCGCTCACATGATCCGCAAAGGACAATTCAACCGACCAGGGAAGTCCGGCTTCGAGCAGTTCGCAGAATTCGCTGGATAATTGTGTCCGACTGAAGCCCCCAACTCAATTCATGCTGGAATTTGCGACACTACCCCTCTGTCGTGATCCCGGATAGGTCTCATCAGTCAAAAGGTTCACAAGAACCTACCTGCGGGGTTGGATCTCATGCAGGTGATCTCTCCAAGACTAGGCCATACAGGTAAGATCTCTGGTCAGTGTCCTAGTAGGGGATTGAGATCTACCTACAGGGGAATAGGTATAAGTAATGGATGAAAGGAGGAGAATAGAGGAGAAGAAGTCCTAATAGTTTCCCCTAATAGAGGTCCTAAGAGGATCACCTACTAGGACCCCCAACAGAAAACCCCTCCACCAGAAGATCATTGTTTCAGTCATTAGTTTCAAAGGTTTAGCATGGAAGAGATCAAGGACCCGCGGCACTCCCGCCCCCTCGATGTTCACAGGTGGTCTGACCATCCAGAAGTGGTCGAGTTCGTTGACAGGATCTGGGATGAGTACCTACCCAAGGAAATGGTTGGAAAACCTGGGCCAAAACCCAAGATGGCCTTTCGGAAGCAGCTTAGGATGCTCAGTGCTTGCTCGATAATACAGGAATGCCGCCGTAGAGGGCGCAAGTATCTTGATGCCGATGTCGCATGGCGTTTGGGTAAAAACAGCACAAATGGACACTCAAACGCGTCGCGGCAAACCATCAGGCGGCATAGTGGCTGGGGCCGTTATATGATTGAACTAGGTCAAATAGAGATCGGGTTGCGCTTTGACGACATTATCTGACGACGCACAGCAGACGCTTCAACGTGAAGTCCAGCGATTGCTGGGTCGATGTTTGCTGCGACTGCAACAATACGAGCGCCTGATCAAGGCGATGATGGCACATCACGAAATCTCGGGGCCAGTTCATGCCTTAGAGGCGGTTCAGGCCGCGAAAATAGACAACACCGCCGGTAAGACGCTCGGCACCTTGGTTGGCGACCTCCTTGGATCGTATGTTGTTCCCGTCGAGATCGATCCTCCGGGAAAGGTGACGACCAGTTCTCCCGAGGACGTCCCTTCGTTCGCCATGAAGATGCAACTGAGCTTACCGAATGCGGATTTCACCCGGGTGAAAAGGGACCTAAAAGAACTGGTGCTCTTGCGGAACAACTTGGTTCACCACTTCATCGACCAGCACGACCTCTGGAGCTTGGACGGATGCCGTAGCGCGCACGATGCATTGGTCCTCGCCTACAACCGCATCGACATACATTTCGAAGAACTCCGTGGATGGGCTGAAGACATGGAAAAAAGTCGGCGGTTTCTCGCATCGGTCATCCAGTCTGACATGTTCCGAGAGCAGGTGGTCAACGGCATTGCCACGGATAGCACCGTGACTTGGCCTGCCGCAGGCGTAGTGAGCGCCTTGCGAGAAGCAGCCGGTGAGTTGGCTGTTGATGGATGGGCATCCGTCGCGGAGGCAAGCAGGTGGATTACCGAGCGGTATTCCGACTATCTACCCGTGAAGTATGGGTGCAGCAGTTGGCGGCAGGTCGTACACGAGTCGCGTATCTTCGAGCTTCGGTACTTCGAGTTGGATGGAAAGCGCTCCGCGCGGTATCGGGAAAAATTGAACTCCGCGAACACATGCTGAATTACGCTTGCAGCGCAGGTTTTTCCGGTCAGCAGAGATGCCCACCTTGGACCTAATCTGTTTTACTTTTAGCCGCATGCCTCTCCAACCGATCCAGATATCCCTGACATCGCTCCCTGTGCCTGCTTGGCTAGAGGATTCTGAGCTAAATCTACTGACGGCAGATTATCGTACCAGAAAGTATTTCTTCCTCAGGATTAAAGCCCTCGATCAAAACAGTAGTTTTGATGGAGACTTGGCGATTTCCACTTGGAAAAGTGAAACCCGGGACCACTACTTCTATGTCATTGACGAATTTGCCTGATTTTATGGTTTCAGTCCCAACAAGCAGGGAAATTTTCTCCGTCGAGCCCGTTTTAGTGACAACTTGCCGATCCAGTTCAACAACTATTGGCTCACCAATGGCCGTATCAAGAAGAGTTAGCGTTGCACCTGTCGAGCCTTCCTGGAAATCCACAGATAGCGGCGGCAAATAAAGGTGGTAAAGTTGGATCATGCAGTTCTTCGCAAGTGCTTCACCGCTCACTGTCAACGAGATCACAAGACCTATAGCCATCGCACAAAAACGCAAACTCTCGTCTCCTTTACTGGAAGTTTGTGCCTCTTATTTCAGAGCAACAAAACCTAGTGGGATCAATGCCCCTCTTAACATCAGAGGATGCCTTGTTTTCCTTATAGTTCAAAGGCCCTATTGTCCGGTTCACCAACATTCATGCCCCCATGTCTATTCGCTAATGAACCTAACCGCATGCCTTTCCAACCGATCCAGATACCCCTGACACCTTTCCTCATGCCTGCTCCTGATGTGATCCAAAACCTGCTGGTCGGAAACCTCTGAGTACTCGGGCATGTCTGGCAGTTTGATTGATGTGGGCAGGGGCCCGCCAGTGATTGCCTCCGATGCCTCTGCCATAACAGCCCGCATCTCTGCTACTTTCGAGTAGTCAATGATGTAGCTGTCATGGACAGAAAGGATCAGTATGCCTTGCTCAGTGAAGTGGCGGTGAATGTAGGCGGTGATCTTGCTGTCCACACGCATGAGCTCGACCCCTTTGTCGCTGAACAGGTAGTCAGTCAGTTTGGGGTTCCGAGTCAGAAAACCGTCCAGCAGTCGATCCAACCATTCGTTCGTCATATGCGTACCGGTTTGACCTCCAGAGAAGCTCTCTCGAAAGGCCCTGTATGCTGACGATTTATCCTTTGCGTTGATCGCAATAAGCGCTAGTCGTTTGACAAGCATGCGAACCGAACTTTGCGGGTATCCTGGAATCTTTATCTGCGAGCAGTCATACGGGTCCCCGACCAAATCCTCACCCAGCTCAGCATAAATCAGGTTGATGTGCAGGCCCTGAAAGTCGACCTCAACCGTTGGTGTATCGTTGATGAAGATCTTAGCACGCCAATCGCCGTCAACTTGCTGCCACCAAGCACCATAGAACCGACCATTTAGCTCCCAGCTGCTACGGCTGAAAATACGCCTGATCCTGATGTCATTCCCGTCGATGCGGACATTACGTGTCTTGGCGATGTCCTCGATCACAATGCAGGGGTCTTCGAGGGATGGAATGTCGATGAAGGAGGAGGCAATCAGCTTGTTGTAGGCAAGTACTTCCTCCCTCATGTGCTCGATCTCAGGGGTGTCCTCGTACTCAATCAGTTTGAAGTTTTTGTTCTTCAGAACAATGACTTCTTCACCTTCTGCCCGGCCAACATCTTCACGCTCGAACTTTGCCTGAGCAAACCAATCCTGCAGTATGTCGGCAGCACGAATTCTTGTCGTCCGGTTGCTCTTTGAGCCTGGAGCTGTGTAGCTGGCAAAAGCCATGTCGATCACTTCAGCATCATACAGGGCGTGGATGATGGGCACCAACTTCTTGGACAGGTGCAGTGCGTTATACCGGGGTAATCCCCCCATTTTTAACAGGGGGCGGTCGTAGAATTTACGCGGCCATTTTCAGTTTCATTGCGGGTGTGATGCCGCCGAGGCCCATATTCGGGCGGTCATTATTGTAAGTCCATAGCCATTGTGTGGCAAAGTCCTGTGCCTCCTCTATGTTTTCGATGATATGTTGGTCCAACCATTCATGCCTGACGGTGCGATTATAGCGCTCGATGTAAGCGTTCTGCTGCGGCTTTCCGGGTTGAATGTACTGGATGATAATACCTTGTTTCTCAGCCCATTCCAGCAGCTTACCACTGATGTACTCCGGCCCATTATCGACCCGAATGGTTCCTGGTTTCCCACGCCATTCAATGATCCGATTAAGGCTGCGAATAACCCGTTCGGCTGGCAAAGAAAAATCGACCTCGATGCCCAAACCCTCGCGGTTAAAATCATCCAGCACGTTCAAGAGCCGAAACGCCCGACCATCCCCGAGGCGATCCGCCATGAAGTCCATCGACCAGGTCATGTTCGGGCGTCCGGCACTGCCAGCGCATCGGGTTTGTCCCGCTTTAACCGTTTCCGAGGTTTGATCCGCAAGTTCAGTTCCAGTTCGCAGTAAATCCGGTAAACCCTTTTGTGGTTCCACGAATGACCTTGCACGTTACGTAGATGCAGGAAACATAGCCCAAACCCCCAAGTCTTCCGTGCGGCCGTCAGCCCAACCAGCAGATCGGCAATCTCTTCGTTCTCATCGCTCAAGAGCGGGCTGTAACGATAGCACGTCTCACTGACATCAAACGTGCGGCAGGCCAGCGCAATGCTGATACCGTGGCGCGCCACCGCTTTCTCGGCCAGACCCCGTCGTAAGGCTGGCCGGATCACTTTTTTCCCAGGGCTTCCTTCAGTAATTCTGCTTGCATGCTCATCTCGGCATACATCTTTTTCAGCCGCCGGTTCTCGTCTTCAAGCGCCTTCATTTGGCTGATCATCGACGCGTCCATACCACCGTATTTTGATCGCCATTTGTAGAACGACGCGTTGCTCATCCCGTGCTCGCGGCACAGCTCCGTTACAGGCACACCGCCTTCGGCTTGGCGTAGGATCGCAAGAATTTGGGGTTCGCTATATCTCGTCATCTTCATCAAAATCTCCTCATGCATTCTGCCGAGAAAATTCTACTTCCACATCCCCTTAGTTTCGGGGGGGATTACCCCGGGAGCCCGTTTTCCAAGCGTTGACCGACAAGGACACCCCGATGCTTAGCTCAGGATCCTCCAGCCAAGCCACATACAGGTCCAAGACCAACACCCTAAGCTGCTTCCGAAAGGCCATCTTGGGTTTTGGCCCAGGTTTTCCAACCATTTCCTTGGGTAGGTACTCATCCCAGATCCTGTCAACGAACTCGACCACTTCTGGATGGTCAGACCACCTGTGAACATCGAGGGGGCGGGAGTGCCGCGGGCCCTTGATCTCTTCCATGCTAAACCTTTGAAACTAATAACTGAAACAATGATCTTCTGGTGGAGGGGTTTTCTGTTGGGGGTCCTAGTAGGTGATCCTCTTAGGACCTCTATTAGGGGAAACTATTAGGACTTCTTCTCCTCTATTCTCCTCCTTTCATCCATTACTTATACCTATTCCCCTGTAGGTAGATCTCAATCCCCTACTAGGACACTGACCAGAGATCTTACCTGTATGGCCTAGTCTTGGAGAGATCACCTGCATGAGATCCAACCCCGCAGGTAGGTTCTTGTGAACCTTTTGACTGATGAGACCTATCCGGGATCACGACAGAGGTAGGAGAGGCCCAAGAGCCCCGCTGAGAGCCGCTGTAATCACCGAATTACACCACACTGGCGCAGGGGCATTACTGGGGGCATTCTGAGCCAGTCAGGGCCAGAACCTAGGTCGCTATTCTATGTAAGGAAGTACTGGCTGGGGTGGTAGGATTCGAACCTACGATCTTCAGTACCAAAAACTGTTGCCTTACCACTTGGCCACACCCCATCAGTGAGCGGCTGTCTAATGTCACTTTCGAGCGCGCGCAAGAGGGAGAAGGCAAAAAAGCAGTTCTTTTTTCCTTTTTCTTTCGCAGCCCCAAACAAACGATTGGCTGCCAAAACGCGGTTGCGAAAAGGCGGGTGTCACGACCTCTGAACCTCTCTCGATACACGCCTCTCCAATCGTGCGCGCACCGGGCTTCAGAGCCGTTATTTTCCTGCCCCAAAATGGATCTGCCACAGTTCTTCGCCGTTCCTTTGACAGCATATCCGGCCACAAAGGAGGGGAGCATTGGATAAATGCGGACGGAGAGATGTCGCAGGGTTTCGCTGCGGGTTGATGATGCCACCACCCTCCGACTGCACCGATCTGCGCTGCAAATCGGACCACCCGAGGGCCCACGTCCGGCGCGGAGCATTTGGGAGAGCTGCGCTGATGAAACCTCTCTACCCAGTGCCCTGATCAATCGACCTGCGCGGCGCGATTGTCGCGCCGCGCCAGAGCCTCAGGCAGAGCCGCGAATCGCCCCATCCGAACTGATCTTGGGCCTATGAAATTCCGGCCGCGCCTGGCGGTCAGAAACAGGCCTGATATCGCCCGTTCCGCCGACGCCCTGCTCAATGAAACCAGTGTTCCAAGAAATCCAACCGTCATAACCTGCTGGAACATAACACCCGGCTTGCTCGCAGCGCCGGAAATCACCACCTCAGCGGGGGAATGCGGGGGAATACAGTCCGGGACTTCTGGATGAATGGGTGCTCCCGTCAGATGTGCTGTCATCGCCATACACCAGACTTGAGGGAACGCATGTCGAAAGCACTGGAAGAAGCGCCATCAACGCACCGGTTCGAATTACATTTAATCTATATTTCAAATGCTTACCTCCCACATAACGAGGCAACTCTATTCGGGCATGTTGCCTGATAAACCGCATTCCTGCAAATAGTCCGCGAAATCGCTTCCGCAACACACGGTCCACCGGAGCCCCCATTTCAAGTACACTGTGCGCCAGCGCTCCCGAAAATATCCGGTCCAGTCGCCAACCTCTGGATGCGAGCGGACCACATGCGGCGGCGGCAAATGTTCGAAAATGCAACTTACATCCTGAAACGCCGCAACATTTGGATCCGCCACCAGAAAAACAGGCCGGTGGCTGCTCTGTCCTGCAGGTTTCCACGGCGGGGATTGTGTTGATCCATCATCCGCAAACCTTTGAGGAGCTGGCCCAGTGCTTGAGCGTTTTCACAAAAGCGGTGTGGGTTTCAGCATCTTCATTCTGGATGCCTGTCGCAACAATCCATTTCTGACCGATGAGAGCGAACAGGGCCGTGGCCTGGCCTCGATGGAGAGTGATGCCGGTGAAACGCTGATTGGCCTTGCCACCCAGGCGGGTGAGGTCGCCTATGACGGGACCGGCCCCAACAGCCCCTATACCGGGGCGCTGATCACGAGATTGCCAAGCCCGCAATCTGGTGACCAAGCTGGAGCAATCCGATCAGTCCGTACGCGGCATCGTCCTTGCAAATTTTTCGGTGCCGGAAGAGCGTCGCTCAATCCATGAATTGCCAGCGGTGGTGACCCCCTGTGACATCGTTGCCGGTGATCCGGATGACCCGCGTCGCATTACCGATGGGGTGCCCTGGGGCCTGGTAAACATGCGCCAAGGCCTGCAGGAATGCTCTGCCGCCCTGACGTCGGACGGCAAGCGGCCGCGGCAAAAGGAAGAGGCCGAACAAAGGCTGGAGGCCCTCGGGCTTGAAAACGAGGCGCTATCAAAGGCCCGCACCCGGGCGCTGGACTGGCTGCGCCTGAATGGAGGATGATGTTGCTTTTCCCGGCAGGTCCAAAGTGGCGGCGCGGTCCTTTGATATGCGCCCTGAGAATAGGGTCCGATCCGAAACCATGGGCCTATGTCACGCCAGATCGATAATCCCATCTGACTGGCGCAAACTACGTGAGCAACCAATCCCTAAGAAGAGCGGCATGGCGGGAAAGTGCGCCGCCACCAGGTTGCAGGAAAAAATAACGTTGCAAACCTCGAACATCCCGTAAGGTATCGCAATATTGCAGGCCAAGAACCCGCACAATTTCGTCGCTGGCAGGTGAGCGCGCCAGTGCCAGCCCCTGTTTCTGCGCCGCAAGGGCCAACGCAAAAGGCGTCGAATCTGTCATCCGAAAATCCAGTGCGCGCAAATCGAGGTTCGGACAGGACGACAAGACCTGGTGCCAACCGGATCGGTGCGCTGTGACTTCGAACAAAGCATGGCTCGCAAGATCCCCAGGCGTATTTATCGACCTTGCGACATCAGGAGCAGCAACGACTTTCAGGGTCTCGTGGAGAAATGGCTCAGCCGTATCGGCAAAATCAGTCACTGAACCAAAGGCGATTTGCAGATCCGGCTCGCGGCCTGGCAGGATCGTGCGGAAATCGGCAAGGGTCTCTCCACAGATGACGTTGACGCGCAAACGTGGATGAGCCGCTTCAAATGCGGCCAGTCGCGCGGGAAGCCAACTCATCGCCAAAAGGGTGACCGCCTGCAGGGTAATTACTGTCTGCCCCATCCCTCCGAACAAGGAAGCTGCGGTGGTTTCCACTGAGGCCAGCGCGTGCTGAACAACCGGAAGAAATGCAGCACCTGCAGCGGTCAGGATGACCCGCTGCGGCGCGCGCTTAAACAACTGGCGGCCAAGATGTTCCTCTAAGGCCCGAATTTGCTGACTGACCGCAGGGGCGCTCATATTCAGGATCTCAGCGGCCCGTGCAAAACTCTGGGCCCGCGCCGCAGCTTCAAAAACGCGGAGCCAATTGAGGGACGGGATTCGGGTCTGTGCCATTCGGCTAGATTAAGTTCAACTTACCCTCAGTCGCAAGAAGTCTTTCTGGCTCAAAAGGGCCGTTTCACATCACAGTGAAAGCAGGTGAACACCCACTTGGGACAGTGCAAGGACCCCAAAATGCCAAAAGACAATACTATGACCGCATCCGGCAGCTTGACTGCCACGCAGCTTGAACAATACCAAAAAGACGGGTTTGTCAGCGGCGTTAGAGTGTTTGACAGCCAGACCGTTTCTGAACTGCGCAGCGCCATTGAGACGCTGGAGGCCACGCATAGCGGCGGCGCCGACGGCAGCAGTCTTGCCCAGTATTTTCGTGTCAACGGCCATATCGTGATCCCGTTGTTGGCCAAACTGGCCGCCACTACGGCCATTCTGGATGCCGCGCAATCCGTCCTGGGCGACAACCTGCTGGCCTGGTCGGTTGAATTATTCATCAAGGAACCCGGGTCGGACAAAACCGTGTCCTGGCATCAGGACATCACTTACTGGGGCATGGGAGAGACCAATGACGAGGTCACCGCCTGGGTCGCGTTGAGCGATGTTTCCGTCGAAGCCGGCTGCATGCGCTTTATCCCCGGCAGCCACACCAACGGCATCGTTGGCCACACCGATACTTTCAGCGCCAGTAATCTGTTGTCGCGGGGGCAGGAAATTGATGGCATCGACGAATCCAATGCCCGCCACGGTCCGCTGCGACCAGGAGAAATGTCACTGCATCACGGCCGGTGTTTCCACGCGTCAGGACCAAACCAGTCTACCGACCGGCGGATTGGGCTGGCCATTCGCTATGTGACGCCAGAGGTGCGGGATGGCCTGCCCGGGCGGGACTACGCGATGTTGGTCCGCGGCGTTGACGAGCTGCAGGGATGGATAAACATCGCTGGCCCTCAGGGCTTGTTCACCGCGCCGGACCTGGCACTTTATCAGCAGATTCTGCGTGACCAGGAAGCAAATTTGTCAGAGGGTGCCGAACAGAATGTAGCACTATACGACACCGGGAGAATCAATACATGAACGTCAAGGTCATCGAGGACAACAAGGTACAAAAGGTCTCGTTCACCCAGATGAAGGACGGCACCAAGGATGAGTTCCTGATGCTGCACGAGCTGGAAAAACCCTATCTGGGCCTGACCGCCATGCGCATCATGGATGAGCTGCGCCGCCAGGGCGAAGTCACGCTTGAGGGCTATCAGATCACCCGGCTGCAACATGGGCTGCAATCGGCCACCCGAGCCGAGGCGGATGGAGCCGATATCGACTGGATCGTCGGGGCGCTGCTGCATGATATCGGTGACGGGCTGGCGCCGCAGAACCACGATCGGTTTTCAGCCGAGGTGATCCGTCCTTTTGTCCGTTGGGAAGTGTCCTGGGTGGTTGAGCATCATGGGTTGTTTCAGATGCTGTATTTCGCCCGACATTACGGCTGGGACGAAAACGCCCGCGATCGCTATAAGGATCACATCTGTTTCGACACCTGCGCCGCCTTTTGCGAACGCTGGGACCAATCCTCGTTTGACCCGGAATATCCCACCAAGACGCTGGAGCATTTCGAGCCGATGCTGAGCGAAGTATTCGCGCGCAAAGCCTACGACCCGGCGGTTATCCAAGAGGGTGTCTCAATCGGCCTGTAATTCAGTTTAACACTCAGCTTGCGAGAGCAACTTTCGCAAGCTGAAATGCAGGATCTGCCGACCCTAAGCGCACCCATGAGCTTTAGGTTCACCAAGAAACACATCGGCATGTTTCCAGCAGCCGATGGTGCCAGGTCGCGGGGGTAAGCTCCTTCGGCTTACGGGCTCTTCACAAGCGCCCCATCGACGTCAACCGCGGGTTGGATCCTATAATAATGAGAGTTCCCTGGGAAAATATCGGTCAACATGTCGCCTTGAGAAAAGCCAGGTCGCGAAACAATCGGACAATGGCGCCAGCAGTTTTTTACACTGCGGCAACTGGAACGAGGAACTCTGATGTCTGTCACCGATCTGTCCGCCGTGCGCACGCCCATTGATCAGGCCCGGGGGCTGCCCAATGCCCATTATATCGATGACACCGTTTTTGCCGAAGAAAAGCAGGCTCTGCTGTATGGGCAATGGGCTGGGCTGGCCGTGGCGGCGGATGTGCCTGAACCCGGCGATGCAGTGCCAATTGAGTTTCTGGACATCCCACTGCTGCTGATCCGCGATCGCCATGGCGTGGTGCGGGTGTTCCAAAACACCTGCCGTCACCGTGGAATGATTCTGGTCGATGCGCCTCGCAAAATAGAGGGTGCAATTCGCTGCCCCTATCACAGCTGGTGTTATGCCACTGATGGCAAGCTTGTCAGCACACCGCATGTGGGTGGCCCGGGCATCAACACCCACGATGGCATCGACCGGGATCTACTGGGTCTAATCGAAGTCCGCAGCCATATCTGGCGCGACGTCGTTTGGATCAACCTCTCAGGCGAGGCCGAGGCGTTTGAGCAGGCCATGGGTGAGGTCATCGCCCGTTGGGCAGAATTTGATACTGCGCTGTATCACGGCGGAGCCGACAGCCGGTTCCAGTTGGATCTGAACTGCAACTGGAAACTGGCGGTCGAGAATTACTGCGAAAGCTACCACCTGCCCTGGGTCCACCCCGGGCTGAACAGTTACTCCCGGCTGGAGGATCACTACCATATCGAACAGCCCGGTGCGTTTTCCGGTCAGGGCACTTGGGTCTATCGCCAGCTCAAAAACAGTGACGGCACGGTGTTTGCTGATTTTGACGGGCTGAGCGATAAATGGGACCAGGCGGCAGAATATATCGCCGTCTACCCCAATGTGCTGCTTGGGGTGCACCGAGACCATGCCTTTGTGATCCTTTTGCACCCCCAGGGGCAGGCCAGGACGCGCGAATATATCCATATCTACTACGCAGGCACCGACACTGACGCCACTCTGCGCCAGCGCAATACCGAACAGTGGAAAGAGGTGTTTGCCGAAGACGTCTTTGTCGTTGAAGGCATGCAGCGCGGACGCAATGCACCGGGCTTTGACGGCGGTCGGTTCTCTCCGGTCATGGATGGGCCAACGCATTTGTTTCACGATTGGGTCGCCGCAAAGGTGCAAGCGCATCGCGCGCCGTCAAAGACCGTCGACTGACCCCACTGAAGACCCGGCTACTGGCTGCACATGCGGCCGGGGCCACCGCCGCAGTCCAGAATGCTACGGGGGCCGGCCGGTATATGCAGCGAGATGGCAGAGCAAGGCGGGCCTGATGTCAGCGCCTTCGCGGTGCCATTACTGCGGCTCTTGAATGTCGAGCCCATAAGATTTGCTGCAGGCGACAAGAGCGCTGTAAACATCCGCATATGCCGGATGCTCTGATCCAAGGTTTCGCAATTGCCAGTAGTCATCCTTCAGATCGTAAAACTCGGTGGTGCCATCCTCATATCGGACCAATCGAAAGTCGCCCTTGCGAACCGAGACGTCATTGTGATGAAATGTAGGGACCACCCGATCTGGATTTGTTTGCCCCTGAACTTGCGGGCGCAGGGACCGGCCGAGGCAATTGTCGAGCGGCGGCAGGTCCGCGTAATCTAACACTGTCGGCCCAACATCAATGAGCGCAACAGGATCCTGTACCTCCCGCGGCGATGTCTGGGCTGGATCATAAATGATGAACGGAACCCCCGCGACCTGTTCCCAAAGCGTTGTTTTTTTGAAATTGTCTCTGTTTCCCAGATGGAATCCATGATCCGAGAGTAGAATAACAATCGTGTTCTCGGCATGTTTGGACGCCTTCAGGGCCTCCATAATGCGCCCAAAGTGATAGTCACCATGACTAAGGGCAGAGAAATAGTTTCGAACACTCATTTTCCACCATTTTTCCGGTTTATCGGCAATATTTGGCGGGTAGTTCAGTTTAGAATAAGGTGTTTCGTCGAAGCCATTCTCCCATTCCTCGGGTTTCTTGAAGTTCCGAACATTATACATTTCCTTGAAACGAGCTGGCGTATAATGGGGGCCGTGGGGGCTATAAAATCCAATTTCCCGGTAGAACGGTTCGCTCCGGTCGTAGTCTTCAATAAACTTAATGGCGGAATCGGCAGACTGGTGGTCATAATACATTGCGTCGTCTTTTTCGTCCGGCGTTCCAAAGCCACGCCTGTGGCCGCCAAATTTATCCTTTTCCACATCGTCTGGTAAATTCATGTCACTTCTGAAACGTTTTTGCTCGTCTGAATAAATCACCCGGTGATATCGCCTGCGCAGTGGCCGGTAGTAGTGATGCACTTTTCCGCCTGATGAACAGAAATAACCATTTTGCTTCAACTGACAGGACCACATGTCTGCGGCGGAAATGCTCTCAAATACATCGTCCTTGTTTTCAAAGACGCCCAATTGGTGCGGTGTTCTACCAGACATAAAGCTCGCCCGCGAAGGGCCACAAATCGGCGATTGGCAATAGGCGGATTGAAATATGGTCGACTCTTGACAGAATTTTTCTAAATTCGGAAGGACCAGAGGTTCGTTGAAGACATCCTTGTATTTATAAAAAGGAACAGAGTCATCAAAACTGAATACAATAATATTTTTCCTACCGGTATTCATATTTTCAAATAATCCTTTGGGTTAGCCCCAGCCCCTGGCATGGGATTGGCACAAAGTAGAATATTTCCGCGTATACGCATATGCATGACTTGTTTCACACAAGCCCCCCCAAGTGAAGCGCCCTGAAACCCTCTGACATGCCCCAGGTGGTAGTGGCCTTTGGGTCAGGGGCTCGGGGGAGCCGGGCCAGCGGTCATCGCCCAGCCCCGAAGACTGTCCCCGAGAGGGCCGCAGCTTAGTCGCGGGCCATCATGCGCGCCATTGGGGCCACCGTGAGACCTTGAACAAGGATCGAGAAGATCACCACCATATAGGTGACGCTCAGGATCATTGGTTTCCATTCACTGTCGGGCAGCGCCAGCGCCAGCGCGATCGAGATGCCGCCTTTGAGGCCGCCCCAGGTCATCAGGGGAATGATATCGCCCTTGATGACGCCGGGGCCATTCAGCATGATATTGGGAACTGCAACCGCCGCCAGACGCCCGAACAGGGCAAGTGCAATGGCATAGACACCCTGCAAAAGGTAGTCATCCGTGATCGCGAAAATCTCGAACCCAATCATCACAAAGAGGATCGCGTTGAGGATTTCGTCGATCAGCTTCCAAAAGGCATCGACATATCCCCGGGTTTCCTCGCTCATGCCGTCGCGCATGCCCACATGGCCAATGAACAGGCCGGCAACTACAGCCATAATCGGAGCCGAAATGTGCAGGTAGATCGACAGGATGTACCCGCCAAAGGCCAGCGCCAGGGTGATCAGCACTTCCAGAGCATAATCGTCAATCCGCTTCATGATCTGGAAAGTGCCCCAGCCAAGGGCCGCCCCCATGGCAGCGCCGCCCAGCGCCTCGCGGACAAACAGGATGGCCCCATCAGAGACCTCCGTGGCATGGTCGCCAACAGCCGGGAACGCCATTGCCACCAGCACCAGGTAGATCACATAGGCCACACCGTCGTTGAACAGACTCTCTCCGGCGATCTTGGTTTCAAGTGATTTGCGCAAATTGGCCTCGCGCAGGACACCAAGCACCGCAACCGGATCAGTGGGAGAAATCAGCGCGCCAAAGACCAGCGCCACCAGCAGCGGCATGCCGGTGATCCACGAAAACCCAAATCCAACGATGGCGGTCGACAGCACAACGCCAAGCGTGGCCATCAGAAAAACCACACCCGCCTGGCTGCGCAGCTCGCTGATGGACACATGCAGTGCACCGGCAAAGAGCAACAGGCCCAGCATGCCTTCAAGCAGCGCTTCGGAGAATTCGAACTCGCCGACAATTTTGCGTACTTCATCGCCGATTTGCATCGAGGGAAACAAGATGTCGAAGCCCAGAATGCCCAGAGAGGCAAACAGGGCAACAACCAATATGCCAATCGCCTGAGGCAGTCTCAGGAAATGGTAGTTGAGGACACCAAAAAGCGCAGCGAGGACGATCAATGTTGAAGCAATTTGCAGCAGGTCCATCGTGGCTTCCTTGTTGAGTTGGCCACTAAGGCCCGTGTTCAGACATTGATCGCCCCAACGGTGATCTTACCGCATCAGGCGATCGAAACCAGCTCGAGCTCGAACGTCAGGTCCTTGCCGGCCAGCGCATGGTTGGCATCCAGCGTCACTGTCGCCTCGTCCACCTCGACCACTGTCACCGGCAACGCGTGGCCTTCGGGTGATTGCATCTGCAGCTGAGTGCCAATCTCCAGCGGGATGTCATCCGGGATCCCTTCGCGCGGGATGGATTGACGGGCGTCCGGGTTGATCGGGCCATAGGCCTTGGCACAGGGGATTTGGATGGTCTTTTTCTCACCAACAGTCATTCCCGACATTTCAGTGTCCATGCCTTCGATCACCTGACCAGTACCCACGGTGAACTCCAGCGGATCACGGCCGTCTGAACTGTCGAACACGCTGCCGTCCAGCAGGGTTCCGGTGTAATGGATGCGAACGGTGTCGCCATTTTTGACCACGGTCATTGGGGGTCCAATCTGTCAGGAATTTCAAACCGCATCAAACTATACAGTGACCCCAAAATGTAAAGCCGGACCGAACCCACCCCATTTGTATGCCATACAATATCCGGCTTCCCCCCTGCATAACCCTGTGCCACTGTTTCGGTGAGGGAGAACCGCATGCCGATCACCACCTGTATTTTCGACGCCTATGGCACTCTGTTTGACGTCGCCGCTGCGGCCCGGCAGGCAGCCGCCGAACCGGAGTTTCCACAATTGCAGGAGACCTGGGTCGAGCTGGCAAATCACTGGCGCCTAAAGCAGCTACAATACACTTGGCTGCGCGCCATCACCGTGGCCCATGCTGATTTCTGGGAGGTCACTCAGAACGGCTTGGATTGGGCGCTTGAAGCGATGGCGCTGAACGGAGACCCAAGGCTGCGTCAACGACTGCTGGACCTCTACTGGCAGCTACAGGCCTACCCCGAGGTCCCCGCCATGCTGCGCGCCTTGAAAGCAGCCGGGCTAAATACCGCCATTCTCTCCAACGGGTCACCCGACATGCTGGACGCAGCGGTACAATCGGCGGGTCTGGGCGATGTTCTGGATGATGTGCTTTCAGTGGAGAGTGTCGGCGTGTTCAAACCAGATGCACGGGTCTATGATTTGGTTGGCACCAGGTTCAACTGCCACCGCAACGAGGTGCTGTTTGTCTCCTCTAACGGTTGGGACGCGGCTGGGGCGGCCGGCTATGGCTTTACCACCGCCTGGGTCAATCGCGCAGGCGAACCCATGGACCGTCTTCCCTGGACCCCACAGCATGTGCTGTCTGACCTGACCTCTATCCCCGATCTCACAGCCAATTGACGACCAAGACCCCAACAACAGGACACAGCACCACATGACTTCATTGGCCATGATCAATGCCGCCGCCAAGCGGCTAAAAGGGCACGCGCGGGTGACACCGCTCCTGTCTTCGCCGTTTCTGGACGACCTCGCCAAACGTCGCATTCTGGTGAAAGCTGAGTGTCTGCAGCACACCGGATCCTTCAAGTTCCGCGGTGGCTGGTCGGCCCTGTCAGCCCTGGACAAAAGCGCACGCGCAAAAGGCGTGATCGCCTACTCCAGTGGCAATCACGCTCAGGGTGTCGCCCATGCCGCCACCCTGCATGGCGTGCCTTCGGTGATCGTGATGCCATCGGATGCGCCACAGCTGAAAATCGAAAACACCCGCGCATTGGGCGCCGAGGTCATACTATATGACCGCGCCAGCGAGGACCGCGATGCCATTGGCCTTGCCCTCGCTTCTGAACGCGACCTGACCCTGATCAAACCCTTTGACGAACCACAGGTGATCGCCGGTCAGGGCACAGTCGGGCTGGAGATTGCCGCGCAAGCCGCAGAGCTTGGCGTCACGTCTGGCGAGGTATTGGTCAACTGCGGCGGCGGCGGTCTGACCTCTGGCATCGCGCTGGCGCTAGAGGCCCAGGCCCCACAGATGCAGGTCCGCACCTGCGAGCCTGACGGCTTTGACGATGCTGCACGCTCGCTGATCTCAGGCAACATCGAACGCAACAGCCGCAGTTCGGGGTCAATTTGCGATGCGATCCTGACCCCGTCGCCGGGGGAAATCACCTTCCCGATCATGAAACGTCTCTGCGGTGGCGGCCTTGTGGTCAGCGAAGACGAGGCGCTGCACGCGATGGCACTGGCCTTTTTGCGGCTGAAGATTGTGCTGGAACCCGGCGGTGCGATTTCACTGGCCGCCGCTTTGTTCCATGGCGATGAGCTGACCAGCGAGGTGGCAATCGTCGTCGCCACCGGCGGCAATGTCGATCCCGTCATCTTCACCGAGGCCCTGCGACGTTTCACCTGACTGCGCTTTGATCCCTGGGGGCGCCCTTTACCCCTGCGCCCCTTCCCGTCTACAGAGGCGCAAACCCAGCGTGAAAGGCAGACTATGCAAGTTGCAGATCTAGGAGATGTTCAGCTGCACTATCGGATCGACGGCGATCCGGATGGCGCTCCGGTGGTATTTGCCAACTCGCTGGGCACGGACCTGCGGCTCTGGGATGCGGTTCTGCCGCATCTGCCGACCGGGTTGAAACTGATCCGCTATGACCTGCGCGGCCATGGGCTGTCCTCAATCCCGCTTGCACCCTACTCTATGGGGGCGCTGATCCGCGATGCCGAGCGGTTGCTGGACCTGCTGGAGGTCCGCGACTGCGTCTTTGTCGGGCTGTCGATCGGCGGCATGATTGCCCAGGGGTTGGCGGTCAAGCGGCTGGATCAGATCCGCGGGCTGGTGCTGTCCAACACCGCAGCCAAGATCGGCACCGCCGCCATGTGGCGGCAACGCATTGATGCTGTGAACACTGCGGGGCTCGAAACCCTCGCCGATGCGGTGATGGAGCGGTGGTTCTCGCGCGGCTTCCGCGCCACGCCCGAGATTGCTTTGTGGCGGAGCATGTTGCTGCAGCAATCACCCGTGGGTTACGCGGGTTGTTGCGCGGCCATTGCCGGGACCGATTTCTACACCCCAACCAGCGGATTGCGATTGCCCACCCTGGGCATCGCGGGTTCTGAGGACGGCGCCACACCAGCCGATCTGGTACGTGAAACCATTGACCTGATCCCGGGATCCTCGTTTTCACTGATGCGTAAGGCGGGCCATCTGCCCTGCGTCGAACAACCAGAGGCCTACGCCAGCGTCCTCAGCAGCTTCCTGCGGAGGATCGGACACTATGGCTGAACTGCTTCTTATTCACGGCTCATGCCACGGCGCCTGGTGCTGGCGCGACCTGATCCCGGTGTTGCAGGCACAGGGCCACACCGCGCGCGCCATCGACCTGCCCGGCCACGGCGACAGCCGTGATCTCGCCTCGGTGACGCTGGAGCAGACGGCGGATGCAATACTGGCGGCCACAACCCCGGACACCATCGTGCTGGGCCATTCCTGGGGCGGTTACCCGATTTCAGCCGCCGCCGAGAAACAACCCGATGCCATGCGCGGACTTATCTATCTTTGTGCCTATGTGCCGGTGTCTGGTCTGTCGATCGCAGACATGCGCCGCAAAGGCCCACGCCAGACATTGACCGACGCTATCATCAAAGACCCCAGTGGCAGCAGCTATCAATTTGATCCGGACCGCGCCCCAGAGCTGTTTTATCACGACTGCCCACGCGACACGGAGGACTATGCACTATCCAACATATGCCCTCAGCCGATCCAGCCACAGGATACCCCGCTGGTGGTTACCGACCGCTGGCGCAATATGCCCAAGGCCTATATCCGCTGCACAAATGATCGGGTTATCCCCCCCGAGTATCAGGCCGAGATGGTGGCCGACTGGCCGCGCGCCCGGGTCCATGACATGGCGGTCTCCCATTCGCCTTTCTTTGCCGACCCCAGCGGTTTGGCTGATGTGATCACCCAGGTCGCAAAGGACATGTGATGGCCGCGCTGGCTACCAAAAACCAACTGTACAGCGACCTGTTGCCTGCCAAATTCGCCGACGTTGCGGCACTTTGGCACCATCAACACCCCTGACAGCTTTCCCTTTTATCACCCCGCCGCTAGGCTCCGGCGGTGCAACTTGAGATCCATTGCTGATGCGCTTACCGATCCTTTTCATTCTGACCACCGTGATGATCGACGCCATGGGCATTGGTCTGATCATGCCGATCATGCCGACACTGATTGTCGAGGTTCAGGACGGCAGCCTGGCTGACGCGGCGCTCTGGGGCGGCATCCTCGCCACCGCCTTTGCGGTGATGCAATTCCTGTTCAGCCCGGTGCTTGGCGGTCTGTCAGATGCTTATGGCCGCCGGCCGGTGCTGCTGCTGTCGCTGTTTATCATGGTGCTGGACTATCTGGTGATGGCGCTGGCAGGATCGCTCTGGCTGCTGCTGCTGGGGCGGCTGGTCGGGGGCGTCACCGCCGCAACCCATGGCACCGCAGGCGCCTATATGGCGGATATCTCCAAGTCGACCGAAAAGGCCGCAAATTTCGGCCTCCTCGGGGCGGCCTTTGGCGTTGGTTTCATTCTCGGCCCACTGATCGGCGGGCTGCTCGGAGAGCTGGGCACAAGGGCACCATTCTATGCAGCGGCCTTGCTGTCGGCGATGAACTTCGTGCTGGGCTGGTGTGTGATGAAAGAGACCGTCACCGACAAGACACGCCGCAGCTTTGACTGGCGCCGGGCGCATCCCTTTGGCGCCTTTCGCACCATGGCCCGCATACCCGGCATTCAGCGATTGCTGTGGGTGTATTTCCTCTACTCGGTGGCGATCTATGTCTACCCGGCCATCTGGGCCTATTTCACCAAGGAACGCTTTGACTGGTCCCCCCAGACAATTGGTATTTCGCTGGCGGTCTTTGGGCTGACGATGGCGCTGGTTCAGGGCGGTGCCCTGCGCCATGTGGTCCGAAGGTTTGGTGAACGCAACACGGTGATCTATGGCCAGATTTTCGACTTCGTCGGCTTCTCCCTGCTGGCCTTTATCACCAGCGGCACCCTGGCCCTGATCCTGACGCCGGTGGCCGCATTGGGCGGGGTGGTAACACCGGCGCTGCAGGCCATCATGTCGAAATCGGTGGCCGACAATCAACAGGGCGAGCTACAGGGGGTGATGACCTCGGTTCAGGCCCTGTCGATGATCATTTCACCGCTGCTCATGGCCTCGGTCTTTGCCCAGTTCAGCCGCGATGATGCGCCCCTTTACCTTCCCGGCGCCCCGTTCCTGGTCGCACTGGCGCTGATGTTCATCGGGCTGGTGATTTTCTTACGCACCCGGCACTCCGTAACGTAATAACGACCCATGGGTGACGGTTTTCACCTTGCGGCAACAGATGCCGCAGGTCACCGTGGCGTCAACAAAACGAGGGAGTTTCCATGCAAACCATAAAGGCAGCAGTCTGCCACGCGTTTGGCGCACCATTGGTCATCGAGGATGTGCTGCTGGCAGATCCCGGCATGGGCGAGGTCGAGGTGACGCTTGAGGCGGTCGCGATCTGTCACAGCGATATCTCATATGCCGAGGGCGCCTGGGGTGGCCACCTGCCGGCGGTCTACGGTCACGAAGCCGCCGGGGTAATCACCGGGTTGGGAGCGGGCGTTTCCGGCTTCGCCCAGGGAGACTCGGTGATCGTGACTCTCATCCGCGCCTGTGGCAATTGCCCAAGCTGCGCCGGTGGTCGGCCGACAATCTGCGAAACGCGCTATGACAGTGTAAACGGGCCGCTGAAGACCGCCGATGGCAGCCCACTGGATCAGGCCATGGCCTGCGGCGCCTTTGCCGAAAAAGTGGTGGTGGATCAGCGCCAGATCGTCAAAATCCCCGATAGCATTGGCAAAGATGTCGCCTCGCTGGTGTCTTGCGGCGTGATCACCGGTGTCGGTGCGGTTGTCAATGCAGCCCAGCTGCGCGCCGGTCAGGATGTGGTGGTGATCGGAGCTGGTGGCGTTGGTCTCAACGCCATTCAGGGCGCCCGCATTGCCGGCGCCCGCCGTATTATCGCGGTGGATATGAGCGAAGAGAAGCTCGAAATCGCCAAAGAATTTGGCGCCACCCACGGCGTTCTGGCCACGCTCGATAAACCCTGGAAGGCGGCCAACAAGGCCCTTGGCCGACGGGGAGCGGATGCGGTGCTGATCACCGTCGGCGCCATTGCAGCCTATGAACAGGCCCCACGCTATCTGGCCCCCGGAGGCAAGGCGATCATGATTGGCATGCCGCATTCTGGCGCTATGGCCAGTTACGAACCGGTGATGCTGGCCGCCACTGGCCAGGGTCTGATCGGTTCGAAAATGGGCGATGTGGTGATCCAGCGTGACATTCCCTGGATGATTGATCTGTACAGCCAGGGTCGGCTGAAACTGGACGAGCTGATCTCGGGCCGTTGGAGCCTGGATCAGATCAACGAGGCCATTGCCGATACCAAAACCGGCAGCGCCAAGCGCAATGTGATCCTGTTCAAGCGGTGAACCTGTCGCTGTCGTAGGGTGCGTGCTTGCACGCACCTTCCGCCCCAACGGTGCGTGCAAGCACGCACCCTACACAAACAAGAGATCGCCCATGAAACTGCAAGACCTCGAGGTGATCGTCACCGCCCCCCCGGCCCCCGGCTGGGGCGGGCGCTATTGGATTCTCGTCAAACTGACCACCGACAGCGGCATCACCGGCTGGGGGGAATGTTATGCGGCCTCGGTCGGGCCAGAGGCGATGACCCATGTTATTCGCGATGTATTTGAACGCCATATGGCGGATGAAAACCCCGAGAACATCGAACTGATGTTCCGCCGCGCCTATTCCTCCGGCTTTACTCAGCGACCAGACCTGACGGTCATGGGGGCCTTCTCCGGGCTCGAAATCGCCTGCTGGGATATTCTGGGCAAAGACCGTGACCGGCCAGTTCACGCCTTGATCGGCGGCCGGATGAATGACCGCATTCGCGCCTATACCTATCTCTATCCGCTGCCCCAGCACGATACCGACAGCTTCTGGGCCTCGCCTGACATGGCCGCCGAGAGCGCTGCTCAGATGGTCAGCCAGGGCTACACAGCCGTCAAATTCGACCCCGCAGGCCCCTATACGCTGCGCGGCGGCCACATGCCGGCAATGAATGATATTTCAACATCCGTGGCGTTTTGCCAGGCAATCCGCGAGGCGGTGGGGGACAAGGCCGACCTACTGTTTGGCACCCACGGACAATTCACCACCGCCGGCGCCATTCGCCTGGGGCAAGCCCTGGAACCCTATTCACCCCTTTGGTTCGAAGAGCCAACACCGCCGGACAATGCCGCCGAGATGGCCAAAGTTGCGCAGGCCGTGCGCATTCCCGTCGCCACCGGTGAACGGCTGACAACAAAAGCCGAGTTTGCCGCCGTTTTGCAATCCGGTGCCGCCACCATCCTGCAACCCGCCCTGGGCCGGGCCGGTGGCATTTGGGAAGTCAAGAAAATCGCCGCAATAGCCGAGGTCTACAACGCGCAGATGGCCCCGCATCTTTACGCCGGCCCCATCGAGTGGGCCGCCAATATCCAGCTTGCCGCCTCGATCCCCAACATTCTGATGGCCGAGTCCATCGAGACGCCGTTTCATGATGCATTGATCAAGGGAACACTCCGGGTTGAGGATGGTTTTGTCAGCCCCCCCACGACAGCCGGTCTTGGTATTGAGGTGGACGAGGCCCTGGCTCGTGCTCACCCCTTCACCGGCGACGACCTACACCTCAACATGCGCGAAGCCCCTTGCGATTATGTAACCCCAAACTGCTTTGCCGGAGGGTCACCGTCGCTGAAGATGCCCGAGTAGTACCCGTGGCAGAGTTTTGGATCAAACAAACCCCCGCCGT